>NC_017219.1:2200300-2514629 GCF_000269965.1 Bifidobacterium longum subsp. infantis ATCC 15697 = JCM 1222 = DSM 20088 | reverse complement strand
ACATTCTGCTGGTTGACATGAGTCTGGAGGACATGCCCGGAGACATGGTGTGCCGGGAAATCAGAAGTCGTAACAGGATGTTGCCGTTGCTGGCGGTGACATCGTTCAGTTTAACTCGCTATGCGCGACGTGCTGCTGAGGGTGGTGCTCAAGGCATTGTGTCAAAAGCTGATTTTCCAGTACTGTGTAAAGCGGTCAAGCTCGTCAGCGATGGTCATACTCTCTGTGTTCGAGTAGGAGGGGAGACTATTGGATTCGAGGATGTAGATGCTGCATATCATCGTCTGGTTCGACTTCCCGTGAATAGAATCGAAAGATTGTCGGAACGGGAAAAATATGCCATGGAACTATATTCACAGTCGTATAAGCCCACTCAGATTGCCCGGATGATGGATGTTTCGGCAGGGACGGTGAAAACCTATCTTGACCGTGCTCAGAACAAACTCCATCTTACTTCCAGAGCCGAACTGATTGCCTATTGGTGGAGGCGGGAACGATGCTGAGACGATTGGCAATGAAAACGATACTTGTGGTTCGCAAGAAATGCTTGGGAGTATCGAAAAAAAATCTTGTTCTATCGATAGTGGCCATGACGTGTCTTGCCGCATGTATCGCCGAATGGATTCTTGATTCTCCTGAGAGTTTGAATGATGGGTTTATTCGCATCGTGTACATGCTTGCTGTGAGTATGTTGCCGTTATATCCGGTACCGGCAACATGGGGGATTATCGTCATCGCATTCCTGAATGAATTGATGCCTTGCTTATCGCAATGCGATGAGTCATGGGGTGTTCTGGTATCTCTTGCGATTCAAGGCTATGCTGCTGTTTGGTGGAATGGTGTGACGGCAACGGTACTGTTGTCTATTAGCGCTTTGCTGAATTATGCGATATATCGGGAGAATAGTGAATTTGGTTCGTTCGATGGTTCCATTAATTTGGTGGTGTTGCTTTGGTTTGTGTTTCTTTTAGGGGTTTGGCTACGGCAAAGGAACGGACTTGAAAAGAAAAAAGAGTTAGAAAAGAAAGCTGAAATTGTTCGATATAACTTACAGCTTGCTGAGGGGATGCATGATGCCATGTCTGGTGAGTTGACACGAATGTTGGTCATAGTGCAGGAAGGTATTGATGCATCGAAGGAAGAAGAGCTTAAGCGATGGAGAAAATTGCAGAACGGTATCAATAAGATATTCCAAGATCTGCATTCGGTTATGAATTATCTATCGGATGATGACCATAAACAAGATGAGGTATTTCATGTAAGTCTTGCCGAACATATTCAAGCTACATTGAGTGAAAGTGACCGTCGGTTGCATGACAAAGGGTTTTGCGGTCATTCATCTCTTCGCGGTGTATCCAGCGCAATGTCGAACTCGTGGAATCAAATAATCGTTAACCTGTTGCGTGAAATTTACACGAATATTGAACGCTATGCTGACAAAAGTGAATATTCCGTCATTGTCACATTTTCAAATAATGCTGTTGATATTGTTCAGGTGAATAAATGTCGACAAAAGAGTCGGCGATGTGTGACTTTGGGAGCAAGAAAAGGGCTAAGTATATATTCCCGTTTGATATCTGGACAAGGAGGATTCATCAGATATGAAAAAGACGGCGAAGAATGGTCTTTCTATTGCATGTTACCGCTACTGACCTAATTTCTGATATGGCATAATGGCAACCATACAGGGCATAGTGAATATGTTGATATTTCTTCCTCCGTTGAACTGTTGCTTAGAGTGCTGGCTGACGCTCCGAATGTCAAACCAAGTACCGTAAGTATTGAAAGCTCTCATGAGGGTTCCTTTGCGTCGAGGTGTGTCAACGATCATTGCACAACATGGATTCATATAAAAGTCCTTGTCCCCTAATGGCATACAAGTCATTGCGAAGCGGGAGAAAGCGCGTCATGCTTACAGCAGCTCTTCGCCTGAAGGGCAGGAATTAGTTAAGGATGACTATATGAGCATCAATGAGAAGTCCATTGTCGGTGAATCCTTCGAGGATCTGTCGGCGGCCGATATGGCGATGCTGACCGATCGCAACGATGATGGCGTCGCGCCGGCGTCGCTGTCGTTCGCGGTTTCCGTTCTGAGCGTGTCTTTCTCGGCATGTTCGGTAACGGTCGTCACCCGACTTGCATCCTGTGGGAACTGCAAGTGAACGTTGCTTTACATGGGTCAGGTATGGATTGCGTAAAACATCCGACCCATACCTGACACTTGTTATCGTTAAGGAGAAGTGGCATGAAGGCGATTCTGTTTCGTGACTGCAAGGCATGTTTCCAGTCATTCAAGAACTGGGGTATGGTTCTTATCCTTATGGTCACGGCAATATTCGTGGAGATGGGTGTCAGTGGCGCAGGCATTCTAGACCCATTTACTTGGGCTGTCTTGTTTGGACCGTTTTTCATCTGTTCGTCATGCTCGGTGATGGTCTCCATCCTGTATCAGGATTTCCGAGATGGACTGTTTGAGCTCTATACACAGTCTGGTCGTTCCTATTGGAGCTACTGCTGGTGTAAATGCCTGTTTCCTGTTATCCTGACAGTGATTTCCGTGCTTTTGAATCTGGCTTTTATGCGTGTTTTGTCATCAGGCTTTCAGATAACCGCTGGAGCAGATGATGCAATTGGTGCTCTTATCGTATCAGTCTTAGGAACAATCGTCTGTTCTTTGGGCGCAATGCCGATGGTTTATGTCTCCCGGAACAGCGATCCGACAATGGCACAACTGGTTTTGGTGTTGATTGCGATCCTGCTCCAATTGGCATATATGCTTGTGGTCGTCAACGTGATGCCGCTGTGCCTGTTCTCGGTTGGTTATGTCGTATTGGTAGTGGTCGCCATCGGTATTTCAACCAGATTATTCTCTCGATATTTTATCAACACCAATATCGAGCTGTGACATCCGGACATGACGGATACGAACACAACCGAATCGACGACAAGGAAAGACAATATGACCGCCGACCACATCAACCACGCCGACCGCACCGACAACGGCGAACATGCCATCATCGCCGTCGAACACGTCACCTTCGGCTACAAGAAGAGACAGACCGTGTTGGAGGACATCGACTTCACCGTGCCGCAAGGCCAGTCGCTGGCGATCCTCGGATACAACGGCGTCGGCAAGACCACGCTGTTCAGACTCATCGTCGGACTGTTGCGCCCCCGTGAAGGGCGATGCGTGATCGATAGGCGTCGGGTGCCGTCGATGCGCGACGTGTTCCAGATGACCGAGAACGGCAATCTCGTCGGCACGATGACCGTGCGTGACAACATCCACTTCCGGCAACTGCTGTTCCGGTCCGGCAAGGGAATCGCGGACGGCGGCCATACCGTCGACTCGAAACGGCTGGAGGATGAGCCGCTCGTCCGTGCCTTCGAATTGGAGGGGCATCTCGACAAGAAGGTGGCGGAACTCTCGACCGGTCTGCGCAAACGGGTCGGCATCGTCGCCGGCATGCTGTTCGACCCGCATGTCATCATGCTCGACGAGCCAAGCAACGCCATCGATCCGATCACCCGCTCGCTGCTCGTCGATTACGTCAACCAGCTTCGCGCCGACGAGCGTACTTTGCTCACCGTCACCCATGACCTCGAATACTGTTGGAATGTGGCCGACCGGATCATCATCCTTGACGACAAACACCTCGTCAAGGATATGATGCTCGCCGAATTCGACGACTATGAGGCGTTCACCAAGGCGTCCACGCTCGGGCGTGACCGCACGCACGTCGACTTCGGCCTTCCCGCGCGCGGACGGCAAGCATGAGATCATGGCGTCGCCACCGTGTCCCGTTTATCGAACAAGGCGCATCGCTGACCCGGCGAACGGGCGCCATGCCTATACGCCCGGCGAACTCGCGGCCCACTGTTCTGGCGCGGTGCTGATTCCGCAACCGACAAACGACGGCTGCGCAACCATTCCCATACGGCCTCGCAGCGGAACCGTCTCCATCCTGACCGGGTTCCTCCGCCGGAACATGCCCGCCATCGGTCTGAGCCTGCTGTCCTCGCTCGTCGTCCAGGGACTGACATTGATCGTGCCCGCAGGCACCGGCTATATGGTCGACCATGGGTCGCTCGCCGCCCAAAGCGGTTTCCCGCCGTTGGTCGCGACGATGCTGCTTGCCTCGCTGCTGAAACTGCTCGCCGGACTCATCGAACCCGTCTGTGGCACGGTGACCATCAACGACGGCGGATGCCGGATTTACGACGCGGACAGCCGATGGAAGGCCGGCAGGCTGGCGTATGTGCATCAGGAATCCACGGTGTTCAACGAAACCTTGCGCGACAATATCACGCTGCACCGTCCGTGGCTGACGGATGACGACATCGTCAGGGCGTGCGAGGTTGCCGGCATCAACGAGGGGATGATGGATCCGGTCGTCGGAAGACCGGACTTCCTACTTATGGACGAACCCACCAGTGCTCTGGACAACGATACCGAGCGACATGTCATGACGGCGTTGCTCGACTCCGACAATGCGTGCATCGTCGTGGCGCACAGACTCGCATCGATTCGGGATTTCGACCGCATCCATGTCATGGATCATGGGCAGATCGTCGAATCCGGTACGCATGACGAACTGCTGCAGGCCGGCGGATTGTATTCGCGGCTGTACCGGCAGGAGTGAGTGTCCCCTTACACCCTTACGCCTTTAAACCCTTACCCTTTACAACTTATCCCTTACACCCTCGGCTCATGAGGCCCCAGTCCGGCCCCTGCCGTATAGTTTTCATTTGGCGTAATTTCGCCCGCGGATAGAGAGCGTTTCGAGCGAACCTGCACGAAACACCGCGCAACGACACAATAAGGAGGACGCCGTGGCACTGACGGCTGACGAGAAGACCCAAATTATCAACGAGTACGCGACGCACGAAGGTGACACCGGTTCCCCCGAGGTCCAGGTGGCTCTGCTGTCCAAGCGTATCGCCGACCTGACCGAGCACCTCAAGGAGCACAAGCACGACCATCACTCCCGTCGTGGTATGCAGCTGATGATCGGTGACCGTCGTCGCCTGCTTGACTACCTCAAGCGCGTCGACATCAACCGTTACCGTTCCCTCATCGAGCGTCTGGGTCTGCGTCGATAATTGAAGACTTCCGCCCGAGTACCTAGGATGGTGCTCGGGCGTTTTACATATCGCCAGCCAACGGCAACAACGGCAAGAGGGTTAGAGGATAGGCCAGCAGGTAAGGCCGACAAGAGAACCCGAATGAAGGGGTTGACACGAGGAACGACGGCCAAGGGGTCAGTCGAAACAAGGTATGTGACGTCCGCTGAAGAGGACAGTTGCGGTTCAAGCGAGTCGCCAAACCGCAGCACAGTATGTAGGAATAATTAGAAAATTAAAGAAGGAGGAACCCTATGGAGGGTCCCGAAATCAAGGCCGTTGAGGCCGTAATCGACAATGGATCGTTTGGCAAGCGCACGCTGCGCTTCGAGACCGGCCGCCTCGCCCAGCAGGCCGATGGCGCTGTGGCCGCCTACCTCGACGACGATTCCATGATTCTGTCCACCACCACCGCCGGTTCCAGCCCGAAGGAGAACTACGACTTCTTCCCGCTGACCGTCGATGTTGAAGAGAAGATGTACGCTGCCGGCAAGATTCCGGGCTCGTTCTTCCGCCGTGAAGGCCGCCCGAGCTCCGAGGCCATCCTCGCCTGCCGCATCATCGACCGCCCGCTGCGCCCGCTGTTCCCGCACACCCTGCGCAACGAAGTGCAGGTCGTCGAGACCGTGCTCGCCGTGAACCCTGATGACGCTTACGATGTCATCGCCCTGAACGCCGCTTCCGCCTCCACCATGATTTCCGGCCTGCCGTTCGAAGGCCCGGTCTCCGGTGTGCGTCTGGCGCTGATCGACGGCCAGTGGGTCGCCTTCCCGCGTTGGAGCGAGCGTGAGCGCGCCGTGTTCGAGATCGTGGTCGCCGGCCGTGTGGTCGAGAACGGTGATGTTGCCATCGCCATGATCGAGGCGGGTGCCGGCAAGAACGCCTGGCACCTCATCTATGACGAGGGTCAGACCAAGCCCGATGAGGAGGTCGTGGCCGGTGGTCTTGAAGCCGCCAAGCCGTTCATCAAGGTGATCTGCGAGGCTCAGGATGAGCTCAAGAAGATCGCCGCCAAGGAGACCAAGGAATTCCAGCTCTTCCCGGAGTACACCGACGAGCTGTATGCCCGCATCGACGAGATCGCTCACAAGGATCTGGACGAGGCCCTCTCCATCGCCGAGAAGCTGCCGCGCCAGGACCGCATCCACGAGATCAAGGAGCACGTGCGCGAGGTGCTCGCGGACGAGTTCACCGATATGGACGACGCCGAGAAGGACAAGGAGCTGGGCAACGCCTTCAAGGAACTGCAGCGCCAGATCGTGCGTCGCCGCATCCTGACCGAGGACTACCGCATCGACGGCCGTGGCCTGCGCGACATCCGCACCCTGTCCGCCGAGGTGGACATTGTGCCTCGCGTGCACGGTTCCGCCCTGTTCCAGCGTGGCGAGACCCAGATTCTGGGCGTCACCACCCTGAACATGCTCAAGATGGAGCAGCAGATCGACGCTCTGTCCGGTCCGCAGTCCAAGCGCTACATGCACAACTACGAGATGCCGCCGTACTCCACTGGTGAGACCGGCCGCGTCGGCTCCCCGAAGCGCCGCGAAATCGGCCATGGTGCCCTCGCCGAGAAGGCTCTCGTGCCGGTGCTGCCGAGCCGCGAAGAGTTCCCCTACGCCATCCGCCAGGTCTCCGAGGCCATCGGCTCCAACGGTTCCACTTCCATGGGTTCCGTCTGCGCCTCCACGCTGAGCCTTTTGGCTGCCGGCGTGCCGCTGAAGGCTCCGGTTGCCGGCATCGCCATGGGCCTTGTGTCCGGCGATGTTGATGGCCAGCACATCTTCAAGACCCTCACCGATATCCTGGGTGCCGAGGATGCCTTCGGCGACATGGACTTCAAGGTGGCCGGTACTTCCGAGTTCATCACTGCCCTGCAGCTCGACACCAAGCTCGACGGCATCCCCGCCGACATCCTGGCCGCCGCTTTGCAGCAGGCCAAGGAAGCCCGCGCCACGATTCTCGAGGTCATCAACGAGTGCATCGACGGCCCGGCCGAGATGAGCGAGTTCGCTCCGCGCATCATCACCACCTCCGTCCCGGTTGAGAAGATCGGCGAAGTCATCGGCCCGAAGGGCAAGATGATCAACCAGATTCAGGAAGATACCGGCGCTGAAATCGCCATCGAGGATGACGGTACCGTCTTCATCTCCTCCGAGGGTGGCGAGGCCGCTAAGAAGGCCAAGTCCATCATCGATTCCATCGCCAACCCGCACGTGCCCGAGGCCGGCGAAACCTACAACGGCAAGGTCGTCAAGACCACGTCGTTCGGCGCTTTCGTGAACCTCACCCCCGGCACCGACGGCCTGCTGCACATCTCCCAGATCCGCAACCTGGCCAACGGCGAGCGTATTGACGCCGTCGAAGACGTGCTCAGGGAAGGCGACACCGTTGAGGTGATCGTTCAGGGTGTCGATGATCGCGGCAAGATCTCCCTGGCCATCCCTGGTTTCGAGGATCAGGAGAACAACGCCCGACCGAGCCGTGGCGATCGCGATGACCGCCGTGGCGGCCGTGGCCGTGGTGATCGTGACGATCGCCGTGGCGGCCGTGGCCGTCGCTCCGATCGCGATGACCGTGACTTCGACGATCGTGACGACCGTCCGCGTCGCCGTCGCTCCGATGACTTCGAGGATGATTACGACGACCGTCCGCGTCGCCGTCGCTCCGATGACCGTGACTTCGATCGCGATGATCGCGATGATGATCGTCCGCGTCGCCGTCGTTCTGCCGACCGTGACTTCGATGATCGTGATGACCGTGATGCTCGCGACTCCCGTGATGATGATCGTCCGCGTCGCCGTCGTTCTGCCGATCGTGATGACCGTGGCGATCGTGATGACCGCCGTGGCGGTTTCCGTGGCGGCCGTGGCCGTGGCTCGGACCGCAACCCGCGCTATGCCACTGACGACAACTACGACGACTACCGCGCCGACCGCGAAGAGCGTACTGAGCGCCCGCGTCGCCGCGTCCGTCGCGACTTTGATCCGTTCGAGGACTAAAGCCCTCTCACGGATCGGTCGCGGCATAGCCGCTCCCCTCACCTACGGGAAGCCCACCGGGCTTCCCGCTTAACGGTTCGGCATTCGAGGACTGATCGTTCTCTAGCTTCTCTCGGGTGAGAAGAGCTTAATCGCAAACCAAAAGGCTTCTATACCGTTTCATTCGGTATAGAAGCCTTTTGGTTTTTCGGCTTCTTCGCGCTACATATTTCGATGTTGAATAGGGCACTCGTGCTGCTGCCATGTACATTCAGTTGTCAGTTGACAACTATTCTCATGCATCAAGAATGGCGGAAAACAGCCATTAAGATGATTGGAGCCACGCTAAAAAGCGTTGACAACTGACAACAGTTTGTACACGGCACCGCATGGCACCTATCCTGTTGCTCACGACCGGATCTATTCTCTCGTCTGTTGTTATGCCCAACAGCAAAATCCGCTTGCCGTGCCGCGCCATGTCCGAGTCATGGCCAGCCGTTGATTGAATGGCGGATGATCATCGAAGGTACTCATGGGCGTTGATCACTGTGGCAACAACAAAGGCCGGGCCCTTGTGAGAGCCCGGCCTTTATGCCGTATGGCGGCGGATTAATCCTTAAAGGCTAATCTGTCGTCAATCAGCGTCACAGAATCGCCATGCACACGAAGTCCAGAATGAACAGCGCGGCCACAATCCAGATGATCGGGTGAACCTCCTTGGCCTTGCCCTTGCAGGTCTTCACGATGCAGTACATGATGAAGCCGCCGGCGATGCCGTAGGAGATGGAGTAGGAGAAGGCCATGAACACGGCTGCGAAGAACGCCGGGATGGCTTCGGCGATGTCGTCCCACCTGACTTCCTTCAGGGAGGCGGCCATCATGCAGCCGACGATCACCAGCACGCCGGCGGTTGCGGCGGACGGCACGGCAGAGACGACCGGGGCCAGGAACGCGGACAGGGCGAAGCAGATCGCCACAACCACGGAGGTCAGGCCGGTGCGGCCGCCTGCGGCGATGCCGGCGGAAGACTCGACGTAGGTGGTGGTGTTCGAGGTGCCGCAGATAGCGCCAATGGAGGTGGCGATGGAGTCGGCGAACAGGGCCTTGTCCATCTTGGAGGAGAAGCCGTGACCGTTCTCCAGAGCCTTCTCATCCTCGGCGGAGAAGATGCCGGTGCGGCGGCCGGTGCCGATGAAAGTGCCCAGGGTGTCGAACGTATCGGACATGGAGAAGGCGAAGATGGTCACGATGACCAGAGGCAGCTTGGAGACGTCGGAGAACAGCGCCGGGAAGCCCTCAGCGGAGAAGATCGCGCCGAAGGTCTGCGGCAGCTGGGAGAAGGTTTCGCTGATGGACTGCGAGTTGGACCAGGTGGTAACGCCGAACGGGATGCCGATCACGGTGGTGATGGCGATGGCCAGCAGCATGCCGCCCTTAACCTTCATCACGGTGAACACAATGGCCAGTACGAGGCCGATCAGGAAGACCCACAGCACCTTGTCGTTGAAGTCGGCCAGACCCGGGGTCGCCGCCACGGCGCCTCCCTTGGCCGCGGCTTTCGGGTCGCCGGGGGTGAACTTGATCAGTCCGACGTTCAGCATGCCCACATAGGCCACGAACAGGCCGATGCCGCCGCCGATGGCGCGCTGCAGAGGCTCGGGGATGGCCAGGATGATCATCTTGCGGATTCTGGTGACGGTGATGAGGATGTTGATCAGGCCGCACAGGAACACCATGCACATGGTCTGCTGCCAGGTGAAGCCGAGGCCGAAGCATACGGTGTAGGTGAAGAACGCGTTGAGGCCCATGCCGGCGGCCTGGGCGTACGGCACGTTGGCGAACAGGCCCATGACCAGGGTGCCGATGATGGCGGCGATGATGGTGGCCAGGAACACGCCGCCCCACGGCATGCCCGTCTGCGACAGGATCTGCGGGTTGACGACGATGACGTAGGCCATCGCGAAGAACGTGGTCAGGCCGGCCAGAATCTCAGTCGAGACGGTCGTGCCGTTTTCCTTCAAATGGAAGAATTTCTCCATCTACTCTCTACTTCCTTGGGTTTATGCGGGGCTGCGCACCGCGCGCATAATGCTGCGGCTGGCCCCGGCGAGAATTGCGACTCGCCCTGATCGGCCTGCCCAACGCGCGTCAGGTGTTGCGCACCCAATCAGAACCGTGGCCGATTATAGCTTGTGAAGGTAACGTGAACGGGTCCGGGAGTAGACTGACTGCCAGAATAATTCGGAACAACTCAGGGGACACGCAGGGCACACCCGTGGAAGGAAGGCGCGCGATGAAACCGGCCGTCGAAGTCAGCATCACCTCTTGGAAGAAGAACGTCGTCAAACCCGGCCAGGAGTACGGCCGCGTACTGCTGATGCCCGGCACCGGCTACAACTGCGACCGCCCGCTGCTCTACTGGTCGGCCCAGGCTCTGGTCGAGGCCGGCTGGCGAATCGACCGCATGAACGTACGCAACGCTTCCGACGACCTGTCCACGGTGATTCCGGTCCTCAATCAGGCGATTGACGGCTGGGTGGCCGCCGCGCGCGAGTCCGGCGCGGGTAAAGCCGGTGATTCCGGGGATGGCGTTGCCGCCGATGATTCTGCTACCGTGCTGGCCGATGGCGCAGCGGGCTCGCCGAACCGTGATTCCGACACCCCGTCCGGCCCTCGCCTGTTGCTGATCGGCAAGTCGCTGACGACGATGACCTACCCACATGTGGCCTCACACTACGGTCTGCCGTTCGTGCTGCTGACCCCGGTGCTGCATCACGCCGATTTCGATCCATCCGCCCGGGTGATTCCGGTGCCGGCTGTCGGCGATGATATCGTCGCCGAAGCCGAGGCCCCGAGCGTGGCCGAAGCAAGGGCGATCATCCGCGCAGAACCGGCCGGCCAGTCGCACGCCGCCAGCTCCCGATACTCCGGCCCGGCACCGCTGATCTGCGCCGGCACCGCCGATCCGTTCTACGATCGAGCCCGCGCCAACGCGCTCACCCCGCACGTGCACGAATGCCCGGATGCCAACCATTCGATCGAGGTGCCCGGCCACTGGCGTCGCTCGCTCGACTATCTGAAGGAAGTCACCGCGTCCGTAGCCCAGTACGCCGCCGCGCTGTAACGCCCCGCGACACGCCCGAATTCTGCAATGTCGCTGACCATCCGTAGTCTAATCATCTGTAAACCACAGACCGTTGGTTGAAGTGCGCGCGAGTGCATTTCCGAAGTTTGGTTCGCCAAGCCAGCGCAGGTTGAGAGATATAAGCCCGTCAAGGGCCGGCGAAGGTCGCTTCGCGAGATTGTATTGCTCTGCCTGTGTGCAGGGCTTTTTTGTTGCCCGGCCGAAAGTTCCGAACTCCAAGTCAACGGCCGACTTAGGAAGGAACGCCATGAAGAGGCCCGAAAAGGAAGCGGTAGTCGCTCAGCTTACGGAAGAATTCCGTAACGCTGACGCCGTCTACCTGACCGAGTACCGCGGGCTTACCGTTCCGCAGATTTCCGATCTGCGTGAAAAGCTAGGCCGCGATACTTCCTACACCGTGGCAAAGAACACGCTGGCACGCATCGCCGCCAAGGAAGCGGGCATTGAGGGTCTCGACGAGATTCTCTCCGGCCCGACCGCCATCACCTTCGTGAAGGGCGACTTCATCGAGGCTGCGAAGGTCATCCGTGACTTCGCCAAGGACAATAAGGCTCTTGTCATCAAGGGTGCCGCCGCTGACGGCACTGTCTACGATGCCGAGGGCGCCAAGAAGCTGGCAGACCTCAAGTCCCGCCCGCAGCTGCTTGCCGAATTCGCCGGCGACATCAAGGCATCGATGGCCAAGGCCGCGTACCTGTTCAACGCCCTGCCTACCAAGGCTGTGCGCACGATCGACGCCCTGCGCGAAAAGCAGGAGAAGGCTGCCTGATTTACGCCCTCACGGCATGAATCAGTCGCTTCGATAATTTAAACAATAAGGTTTATTAGGCAGCGGATCTACCACTTCGTCCGCCGCCAAGATTGAAAGGAAGCCATAATGGCTAAGTACACCAACGATGAGCTGCTGGAAGCCTTCGGCGAGATGACCCTGGTCGAGCTCTCCGAGTTCGTGAAGGCCTTCGAGGAGAAGTTCGACGTCGAGGCCGCCGCTCCGGTCGCCGCCGTCGCCGCTGTTGCCGGTGCCGCCGCTCCGGCCGAGGAAGAGAAGGATGAGTTCGACGTCATCCTCTCCGCCGTCGGCGACAAGAAGATCCAGGTCATCAAGGCTGTCCGCGCCATCACCTCCCTCGGCCTGGCCGAGGCCAAGGCTCTTGTCGACGGCGCTCCGAAGGCCGTCCTCGAGAAGGCCAAGAAGGAAGACGCCGAGAAGGCCAAGGCTCAGCTGGAAGAGGCTGGTGCCTCCGTCGAGCTCAAGTGATTTGTGCGGCATAAGCCGCAATCACAGCTTTTCGAGGAACCCCGCACCTGTGTTTCAGGCTGCGGGGTTTCCGCATACTGAGTAGACTAGTTGACGAGGGCGAGGCGGAGAACGCGATCCGGCGTGGAATCACAAAGCTGGCAATGAGCGAAAGTTGTCAATTCTGTGCCCAGTAATCCGCCAAAAGCCGGTAAAAGATGACACAATGGCACGTAGTGTGTTCAAATAGTGTGTCCAGGAAGGCGGTCACGGTGAGCGAGTGGACGGTGAAGATCAACGGTGTCGACCGGATCAGCGTCAAGCCGGGGGAGTGCGTGGAAATCGGCCGTAAGCCGTTACGCCCCCTTGCCGATGATGGCAACACCCGCCTTGACGTCGCCGATCAAACCAAATCGATGTCCAAACGGCACGCCATGTTCACGGTAAAAAGCAACGGTACGGCCTCGGTCCGCGATCTTGGATCGACCAATGGATCGTATGTGGTGCGGGAAAATGGCGATTTGTTGCGCTTGCCGGCCAATACCGAGTTCCTATTGCCGGCGTCTCCCATGCGCATGCAGTTCGGTGATGTGCCTGCGGACTTCATTCGTCTCGACGATCCAGTGGCAAAGCCGCTCGACCTCAAGGTGCCTGATTTGTTTGGCTATGCGGTTCACGAAGCACCGCAGGAGCCGGATGCGGCGGATATGTCCGTCGACGATATTCTTGATTTGCGGGCCGGCGAGCCGACCGCCATCTTCAGCGCGGATAATGTGCGACGCAAGGTTGACGAACTTGAACTTGGCTCACTGAATATCACGCAGCCCGTGACGAAAAACGATGAGCCGGCCATACCCCGTGACCTGTTCGCGGATGCGCTGGCCCAGCATGCCGAGCAGGAGACCGAACGCAAAACCCAGCAGGCCATGGACTCCGTGGTACTGCCGAAGCAGCAAACTGAGCCTGAGTCGTCGACCGTAGCGCCCGCGTCCAAGCACAGCAGAATCTCCGGTATTGTCCCGGTAGATGCCATCGCCCATGCTGTCGTTAAGCACTCTCCCAGCACAAGCGAGCCGGCAGTGGCATCGGCGGCGGTTGTTGAATCCGATGCAGCGGCTGGCGCAAGCAAGTCAGCCGAAAACGTCCAGTCTGAAGACACCCAGCCTGAGATCGCTCAGCCGGCAACCGCCCAGTCTGAAACCGACCAGCCGGCAGCTGACGTACCGGACGATCAGCAGCGGACCGCAGCCGAAGCATATCAAGAATCCACCGCAGCAGGCGTAGCAGACCAGCAGCCGTCTGCCGAAACCGAAACCGCTCAGCAGTCGGTCTCCGAAGCGTCTGATATCTACTCCACGGGCGTACACACCCCAGTCTTCGAGCCCGGCTCGGTGTTCGAGCGTGTGGCCAAGGGCGAGCTGAAAGCACAGGAGCCGGCAGTCGAAGTCGATGGCCTGACCTCTGACGAGGCAAAAACCACGCAAGATTTCAATGTTCAGTTCGAAGTCGCCCGTCATCCTGAATTGCTGGCGTTCCTCGCCATGAATCCGTACCTGTACGATGACATGTATTCTTGGCTCGCCGCCCGTGGCGAGGCCGATATTGACGAAGCCCTGTCTCACAACAAGGGCTATCAGGAATACCGCGAAGCGGTTGGAAAGTGAGTCGAGAGATGACCCAGAGCCAGACTCAGAACCAGAATCTCACGGAAGGTCTGAATCGCATCCGTCGCTGGCGTGACCAATACCGCAGCATGCAGCCGCCATCGCCGCTCGAGGATGTGAATCAGCTGGCCGCGAAGCTGGAGATGACCCATGCCCATCCCTCCGGCATCGCCCAGCTGTTCGCTTCCGGCCATGTCCGGTTGGATTCGTTGTTCCGTGACACGGGTGTGCTTAAGGCCGCCGAACGCCATATCGGGCGCGTACTGGATGACCAGGCCGCCAAACGCAGGATTTCCGGCGTGGCGGAGTTGTCGCTCGTGGTCGGCGTGGCCACGTGGAAGGGCAACGCGCTGCCGGTACTGTTGTACCCGGTGAGCGTCACGATCGCGGATGATGGCTTGTCGACCACCATTCGATTCACCGGTCGCGTGACCCTGAACGCCGCGTTCGTCAATGCATTGCGTGAGCAGGGGGTGTTCCTGGATGAGGATTCCCTGTTTGACGGTGCCAGCTATGACAGTGGCACTCCTGAAACTTCCGCGATGTTCGCCCGTATTTCGTCCGAAGCATCGGAGCGTATTTCCGACTTCGCCATCGAGCGCCAGATTGTGCTCGGATGCTTCATGGACCCCTCGTCGCAGATGATCAGCGAAAGCCGACAGTTTATCGACCAGCTGGAGAACGGCCCCACCGGCAATGTGCTGTTGGACGCGCTTGCCGGCGACGAATCCGCCCGCACCGCGCTCAAAGACGCCAATATTCCGCAATACAGTCCTTTCGACGTAGACCCGCATGCCGAGTACGAAGTCGGCGATGTGGACAATACGGTGCGATATGCCGCGTCGCTTGCCGCCAACGGCCATAGCATCGTGGTCGACGGCACCTTCCCGAAGGGCACCGCGGAGCAGGCTGTGGCCATCGCATCGCGCTGCCTGATGAATGGTCGTTCCGTGCTGTACGTGCCCGGCGTGGCCGAGCAGAAGCGTCTGTTCATCCAGACGGCCTCCGCCAATGAGATGAAGGCGCAGGTACTGGATGTATCCGATGAACACGCCAACGCCGCGCTTGATAAGCAGCTGATTGCCGCAGTCGGATTCCAGCCCGGAGTCGCCACCCAGCGATTCGACCAGCTGGCCGACGAACTCGTGGGCGTGCGCTCGCGCTTGACCCGCTACTTGGGCGACCTGCACGGGGGCAACGATAAGTGGAATGTGTCCGCATACGAGACCATTCAGAATCTGGCCCGTATCTCCGTGCTCCCGACGCACCCTGCCACCCACGTTCGACTTGACGAGTCAAGTGCCCTGAGCATCGCCAACGATATTGACACATGGATCGGCAAGATGGAACGCGCCGGCGAGCTCGGCGAATACACCATCGGCCCGGAAGACACCGCATGGTACAAGGCGTCCATCACCACTGAAGAACAGGCAGTAACCGACTACCAGCGCGTGGACGATTTGCTGCGTCGCTTCCTGCCCGCCACCCGTGAGCAGGTGACACGCACCGTGCAGACCTGCGGATTCCCGGTTCCTCCCACCACCCGCGAGTGGGAGCGTCAGGTTACGGTTTTGAAGAATCTGCGACGAGTGCTTGACGTGTTCCAGCCGGAGATTTTCGAGCGAGACATCAGCTCCATGATCGAGGCCACCAAGCCGAAGAGCCAGCGCAAGGCCGAAGGCACGTCGATGGGATTCTGGGAGCGCCGCCGCCACATCAAGGAAGCCAAGGATCTGTTGCGCGTCGGCGCGCAGGTCGAGGACTTGCACGAAGCGTTGAAGGTAGTCGCCAAGCAAGGGGAGCAGTGGCATCAGTTCGTGCCTCACGGCGGTTGGCCGGTGCTGCCCAGCAAGCTCGACGAGATCATCTCCACCCAAGAGGCGCTGGTCAGCAATATGACCGCGCTGGATACCGTGCTTTCCACCACACCCGCTGGTGGCAATCTGGAAACCGCCGATTTCGAGAAGGTGGAAGCACGCCTGAAAGCACTGCTGGATGATCGCAAGGCACTGGACACCTTGCCGGAGCGTTGCCTGCTGGAGCAGGAATTCGCCTCTGCCGGACTGAACGAACTGGTCGCCGATCTCAACGCTCGCCGAGTGAGCGTGGAGCAGGTGCGCGGCGAAGTGCAGCTGGCCTGGTGGACCACCGTGTTTGAGGACATTGTGCGTTCGTCCGCCATCATCTCCAACCAGGATGGTGCCGCGCTGCAGACCGCATCCGACCGCTTCGCACAGGTCGATGTGGAGCACGTGCGCTCCATCGGACCGATGGTGTCGCAGGAATCCATGCGCCGCCTGTGCGACATGCTGTTCTCCCGCACTCAGGAAGCCAACCAGATGCACACCGTGCTGGCAGGGCGCTCCAGTGTGTCGCTGAGCAGGATTCGCCGTGATCATCCGGAGATTCTGGCCGCGGCCAAGCCGATTCTGGTGGCCGCACCGGGTACGCTCGCCGCACTCACCGAGCCGGGTGTGCTGGCTGATGTGGCGATTCTCGATGCGTGCGCGCACATTCCCGCTATCGAGTTGCTGTCCATCATCGGCCGCGTGCAGCAGGTGGTGGTGATCGCCCACTGCGCGACGGTAACCAGCGAAAGCGTCAAGCAGCTGATCGACACGTTGCCTCATATCGAGGTGGATGCTGCCCCGTCTCGCCGTGCGCCGCGCCTGTCCGCATTCCTTGAATCCGAGGGATATGGTCCTGTTCGCTATGATGTGGCCACCGAGCCGGCTGCCGGTGAGGTGCGATTCCACCGTGTGGAAGCGAGCGGTGTGCCGGTTATGTCTTCTGGCCTGGTGGAATCCAGCCAGCCGGAGATTGATGAAGTGGTGCGTCTGATTACACAACGTGCCGCCGGTTTTGCCGTGGTTCCTTCCAGCTATCGACTTGTGGTCGTGACGTTGACCGACGCATTCCGCACACGCTTGGGTGCCGAATTGAAATCGTTGGCAGGCAAATCCAAGGCGATGGGCCGATTCCTGCGCCATGTGCGGCTGGTTTCCTTGCGTGACGTGGCCGGAGGTCGTGCCACTGACGTGATTCTGTCGATGTGCTATGCGAAAACCACGCATGGACGTCTGCTTCAGCAGTTCGGCCCGCTCGAAAGCACAGGCGGTCGCGGACTGTTGCTGGATGCCCTGGCATTGGCGGACCACAGCTTGGATATTGTGTCGGCCTTTGGTTCCGAAGATTTGGATGAAGAACGACTGCACCAGTCCGGTTCTCGGTTCCTGAAGACCATGTTGACGTGGGCCGAACAGCTTGACGACCGTCCGGTGCTTCCGTTGCGTGGTGCGGCAGGCGGCAACGTGCTGTTCGACGATATCGCCGACAGGTTGCGCGCGCGAGGACTGAACGCTGCTGTTGATTATGGATTCGACAAGGGCGTGAAGATTCCGCTCGTGGTGGGATTAAAGGACAAGCCGTTTGCCTTGGCCGTGCAGACCGATGACGCGAACTTTATGTCCGTGCAATCCACGCGCAGGCGTCATCGTTTGTCGGCACAGGATCTCATTTCCTTGGGCTGGAATGTGATGACCGTCTGGAGTGTCGCCGCCTTTGTGAACCCCGATAAGGAAGTCGACCGTATCGTCAGCCGTATCGGCGAGATCTACCGCGAGGTTGAATAATCATGGCGGAATACTCGGCTACACGGCGCACACCGCGCAAGCACAAGCGCGTGGTGATGAAGGGCACTGAGCAGTTTGACGCTGACGGCGTCAAACTCGAGCCCGGAGACATGCAGACCAACCAACAACGGCAATCCGACGACGACAAACGCATCCTCGGCGAACTGCCGCCACACTGGGCTGTTTTCAACGAGCGCGAGTAGAAGTTGGGGCGCACTCTGTGCGCCCCAACTCTGTGTTTTCCGCAGCCCTACGGCTGAGGAAAACACAGCATCGGCCGAAGGCCGATTCCGCTTCCTAGCGCACAACGGCCATAATCGCTCCGGCCTGTTGCAGCTCCATAACCTTGGCCGCGGCCTCCGGTGGCATTGCGAACGACACCAGTCGGTCGTTGACTCCCAATGCGCCAGTCGTATCCGGTTTGCCGACATTCATCACCGTGGCATTCTCGGCCAGCGTGCAATCGGCACCTTCGCAACCGACGGCGGAAACCAGTCTCACCCGATCGCCGGCCAATACATCGTCGACGCTACTGGCCAAGCGGACTTCAATCACCGTAGTGCCGGTCGGTGTTACGGGCGCATCTCTGGCCATATGCGTGGAAATGGGATCGGCTGCTTCGATATCGATTTGCGCCACCTTGCCCACCACATCCTCAATATTGCCCGCCCAAGACGGGCCTATCGCAGATACCGGCATAGCAGCCAACTGAACGTCGACGGCCAGAATAATGTCACCCCGTCGAATCGAACGAGCGGCCACCACCATCGGCTCGGTCTCTACCACGGCCAATACGGCTTCAAGCCCAAACAACACTGCGAGTCCCACGCACAACGCAGCAGTAAGTCGGCGCAAGGCATCCGCCATGCGCCGTCGCCGCAATGAACCGCGCGCAGGCGGCTTAATAAACGAAAAGGTCACCATGCAACCATGATGACCTGAAGTTTTTCGTAAGCGCAAGCTGAATCGACCTATGTGGTTCTAGCTTGCCAAGTTATCCACAACGCTTCAAACCCGTGCAACAGACAGTGCCCGTAGTGCCAATATCCGCGGCATACCGCCGTCGACACCATCTTTTACCGAGGGAAAACGGGGAGCCGACCTTACTTGCCGGATTTGTCGGTGCGGTAGAATCCGTGACCCTTGAACTCAATCGGCACGGCGGAATACACCTTGTGCACCTGCTCCTGCGAGCACTTGGGGCACACGGTAATCGGGTCGTCATTGAACGACTGCTGTTCGGTGAAGTCATAGTCGCAGTTCTTGCAACGGTAATGATAGGTAGGCAACGGATTCCTCCAACAAAGTCATATTTCTCGCGCATGGCGTGCAACACCATGCCATGCAACCGTTCATATCCTAGTCGCCGCCCTGACACATTGGCGTTACGGTCTTACTAGCCAGCTTGCTGTTGCCACTCTGGTTCCATCGGCCAGTGTGCGTGGCTGGTTGGTCAGTCTGGCTTGCGCCGAGCATCTTGGCCGGCCGGTCAGCTCAACCGGCCCGATGAGCTAAGTCGCCGGTATCCCTCCGGCGTCAGCACTCCGTCGGCCGGCACATCATGTGGTTCGGCCGGCAAATCGGTGTCCAACACCTCCCACGGCCAGCACACCGCAATCAGGGGACATGCGGGCTTGCGGCGAGCCAAGGCCCGGTCATACCAGCCGGCACCACGCCCCAGACGATTGCCCTGCGGGTCCACTGCCAAAGCCGGAGCGATGACCAGATCGGCCTTCTCCAACGCTTCGGGCGGTAGAACTGCGCCAGTTGGCTCGTCCGGTCTGTGATGGACGGTGCTAGAGGATGGCTCATCGGGTCCGTGATGGACGGTGCTGGGAGAGCTGCAGCTACCGGCATTGTTCGCGCCACCCACTGCATCCATCGAGCGCAAGGATTCCAATGAATCCAGCACACTCCAGCCAATTTCCAACCCAGACCCCAACCGTGGCACCAACACGTGGCAGCCATGGGCCAGCAGCCATCGCAACAGTGGCCGGGTTTCGATTTCCGAACCCATCGACACATATGCCGCCACTGTGGGACCATCCTGAATCATGTGTGCTGGGAACCGTCGCACCAGCAATTCACCGGCCGCTCCGCATTCTTCCGCTGGAATGCGCTTGCGCCGAGACAGTATATGGTGGCGCAGCGTCGCTTTATCCGTCTTCTCTGTTTTCTCTGTGCCGCTGTAGTCGCTGCCGATATTCATGCCACTGCCCACTTCGCTCATACCGCACAGTCTAGTGTTTCCACCGTAAAACGAAAGTGGCCACGGTAGCGGCGCAAGACCTTCATATGGCTACAATAAGGGCCGTGTCAGTTTTCCAGTCGATTAAAGAGGCGTTCAAGCTGGACCACCAGATTCGCCCGCCACGTCTCACCCATCCCGGTTTTCCGATAGTCCTGCGCCCCCTGACCATGGATGATGAGGACGGCTGGAACGAAGTGCGCTGGCGCAACAACGACTGGCTGGCACCTTGGGAATCCGGTGACCCGATGCGTGGCGGCTCCATCACATTCAATCAATGGGTGCAGCGGCAGCGCCGTAACGAGCAGCATGGCGTCGGCGTGATCTTCGCCATCGAATACCAGATGCGTATCGTCGGCCAGATTTCGTTGGGCGCCATAGCGTATGGTGCCATGCGTACCGGCGTGGTTGGCTATTGGGTCGATCAACGGTACGCCGGCCACGGATTCGCGCCGATGGCACTGGCTATGCTTGCCGATTGGGCGCTCGGAGACCCATTCGGGCCCGCGTTGCATCGGCTGGAAATCGCCATTCTGCCGGATAATGCGCGTTCTTTGGCTGTGGTGCGTAAGGTCGGAGCCCATCATGAGGGACTGCGCGAGCGGTATATGTATGTAAATGGCCAGTGGCGCGATCACGTAACGTTTGCGCTGTTGGCTGAAGATATGAGGCAAGGGTTCGCCGCCAGACTCGCCGCCGCCGGTTCCAGATAAGCGTCGACCGGAAGAATTCCGCTCCGACACGCCCGGGCGGAAAGCCCCAGTTCGTCGGTACGTCTCCTATCCTTGACTCTATGGGTTATGAGTCACTGAGCACTGTCGTCGTGCTGGTGATTGTGGCGATTATTATCGTTGTATGGCTGCCCGTACGTACGGCCAACGGCATGAAACGTGTGGACGAGCATCGGCAGGATCGTTATTCGCCTTCTCTGCATATCGTTGATGCAGAGAACGGCAGACGATTCGGAGACATCAAGCCGTATAAGGCGAAAGGGGCAGCAATGCCAGCATCAACACCGTCAGCGAGGCTGACACCTGAGCACATCGCCCATGTGCGGGAACTGCGCCGCGCGGCCATCCGCCGCCGGCAGATTCTCGCCGTATGCCTGCTTGCCATAACCGTGTTGGTGTTTGCCGTATCGTTCCCCCTGCATTTCAGCCCGCTGCTTGCTCTTATTCCGTTCGTGCTGTTGCTGCTGCTGCTGGTGCTGGGAGCCAATGCCTCACGCCAGGCCCGGCAATGGGAGCGCAAGGTGGTCCGCTACGAGCGGACCCATAGCGGTACGGGCTGGTCCAAGAAACCGTCTGCCGAGTCCAAGGACAGCAAGCGCGTGAACAAGGCCGAACCGGTTGCGGCCGTAACTGCGCCTGCCGAGCAGATTGAGGATGCTGTCACCGAGGTCATGGAACAACGGCAGATTCGCTGCGCATTACGTGATGCCGAGATTGAGCAGGCCAAGGCCAAGGCGTTGCGTCAGTCCGCCGCCGCATATCAGGCCGCGGCGGAGCACGCCAAACAGTCTGAGAAGTCTGATACTGCACAGTCCGCCGCCGATAAGCCTGCCGCCGAACCGTCTGCTATGGTCGATGAATCCGCTGACCGTAAGTCCGCTGCCGAAACCAGTGAATCTTCCGCCGCGCCCGATGCCTCCGCTCGCACGGATAAGTCGACTAAGTCGGATAAGTCCGTCGCCCCTCGAGTTGAACCATCGCTTACGGTGCGTGACGAGCGTGATGAGCGCGACGATGCCGCTGCCGATGCTACGTCGGAACTGGCCAGCGTACGCCCCGCCCGGGCACTGGATGTCTTCGATATGGCCACCTCGCAGGATCTCATTTCCTTCACTTTGGGTGGAGAGCATAACGCCGACAACGCTCCGGAGAGCTTGGAGATCAAGTCGACCCGTCAGGTGTCCAAGGCGGAACCTGTCGAACCCGCAGTGGCGGAGAAGTTGATTGACGAGGCCCGAGCCGTCAAGGCCGCGGACGATGCCAAGGCCGCCGATGCGGGCAAGGCTGTCGGCGCCGGAAACGCTGTAGACACTGAGTCGGAGCAGCGCGATGATGCCGATACGAACGTCGCTACGGACGCCGGTGACGAGGCTGCAAACGCCGCCCAGCGAGCTGCATTCCACGAATCCGAGGAGCGTGCCGACGTCGAAGCGCCAGCGGCGACCACCGATTCGTTGGGCGCAGGCTTGGACTCCATTCTTGCCCGCCGCGGCAACTGAGCGTTGCGATTCGCCGATTTTCTCTCACAGCGTTAGCACTCGAGTTGGCAGAGTGCTAATAATCGCGCTACGATGTGTCCTAGCGCAAAGGGACAACGCAAGTGATCGTCAGCCTCTTGAGGCGTTCTGGCGCGGCATTATCGAACTACAAGTAGATACGAGGTGACCCACAGTGTCGATTAAGCTCACACCGTTGGAAGACAAGATCATCGTCAAGCAGGCCGAGGCCCAGACCCAGACCGCTTCCGGTCTGTATATTCCGGACAACGCCAAGGAGAAGCCGCAGCAGGGTGAAGTCCTGGCCGTTGGCCCGGGCCGTCGTGACGACAAGGGCGAGCGCATCCCGATGGATGTCAAGGTCGGCGACAAGGTGCTGTACTCCAAGTACGGCGGCACCGAAGTCCACTACGAGGGTGAGGACTACCTCATCGTCGGCGCCCGCGACATTCTCGCCATCCTCGGCTGATTAGTCGCCTAGCGAACTTCAACAACCCCGACTGTTCCCGCGGACAGTCGGGGTTTTCTCTTGCCAGGCGGAAAGGGGCTCCCCTCAGAGAGGGGAGCCGAAAACCGATCCCACCAAACGCCCAGCCATGCCTGCTATGCATAAAGGTGCATGCGTGCAACGTAGTTGAGTTCGGCGTTGCACCGCATCTGCACTGGGTAACGGATTGGGGTCCCTATGGAAGAGGCTTAGTCGGCGATCTGGCCGAGCGGCTTAAGACATTTTGCACAAGACGGCAGTAGATCGACGGTATGTTGTTTTTTCCGTGTCGCAGGTTCGTGGTGTCGTCGCGCTGTGCCAATGGTTGTCTCTCTACCGACGCTGAGTGCCGTGGCATGAGGCCAGCGTCGGCAGTGGGCCACGAAATGGCGATGTGCCGATGCTGAGCCGCATTGGTGTCGTTATCGGGCCAGTTTTTGGACCATTACCAACGGCAAATCGGCGTTTTGTGTCGGCGACGGTCCAAAAACTGGCGGTCTGCCGACGATAAGTGCCGTCATCGTCGGCAGACCGCCAGGTATTGTCCCTGTGCCGACGTAAAAGCCCTGCCATCGTCGTCACCGAGCCATCTTGTGACTCACTGACGGCGGCAGCAGGGCGGAAGAGGCCGAAATCGTGCGCGCGATGCGGTCTCACACCTCGAATCCGGCCTCCACCAGCGCGTGATCGATGTCGCGAATCAAATCGTCCGTATCCTCCAGACCCACGGCCAGACGGAAGAAGCCGCGGTGGAACTCAGACGGGTACACAGGTATTGGCGCTCGTCATCCTCGCCGAGGAACACGATCGGCGATTCGTCATGGCTGAGCGACACGGCCGACGTAATCACATTGAGCTTGGAAACGAACCGGTTGTGCCCGTCATGATCGGTGTCGAGGCCGAACGACAGCACGCCGCCGAACCCGGAGTCCGGGCGGACCAGCTGGCTGACCGCCACCTCGTGGTGCGGGTGCGATTCCAGACCGGGGTACTCCACGAAACGCACCACATCCAGCGATTCGAGATGCTTGTCAATCG
Organism: Bifidobacterium longum subsp. infantis ATCC 15697 = JCM 1222 = DSM 20088; assembly: GCF_000269965.1. Classification (NCBI taxonomy): domain Bacteria; kingdom Bacillati; phylum Actinomycetota; class Actinomycetes; order Bifidobacteriales; family Bifidobacteriaceae; genus Bifidobacterium; species Bifidobacterium longum. The sequence continues at coordinate 2,490,849 of NC_017219.1, read as the reverse complement.
CCAAGGCCGAGGGGTCGTAGGGCACAGCGCGTAGGTGTTCGCCAGCGTGATGGGGCGACGGATCGCGCCGGTTTCGGCGTCGACCCCGTTACCGAGGTGAATGGCCAGCGTGCCGAATCCGAGCGGCTGGTCGTCGAATGATTGTCCGTGATGTACAAGATCAGAAGCCATGCACCCAGCATGCCAGCATGCGCTGTGCCGCCGCAAACAGGCGACACCGCTCGAAAACCGCGCCATTGCAAGGTTCTGGAGCACAATATAAGAAAAATGATTGGGTGAAGTGCGGGGTGCAGCCTTGGTCGGGGCTGTTTGCAGGGCCGAAGCGGACCCTGAAAACACGCTGTGAGACACGCCGATAAAACCGCAGAATTCCGCGGTAAAACAAGGTTTTCGTAGGGGCTGATTTGCGTACCTGGAAAATTTGTGATTATATAGCCAAGTTGCCTGTTGAGGTCAAACACCGCGGCGGGAAACAGACTGGCGGATTTCCCAAGCGGTCAAAGGGAGCTGACTGTAAATCAGCCGCTTCGTGCTTCAGTGGTTCGAATCCACTATCCGCCACGCCCCGATAGCTCAGTGGTAGAGCACTTCCTTGGTAAGGAAGAGGTCGTGAGTCCAATTCTCACTCGGGGCTCTCTGGCGGGGTAGCTCAGCTGGCTAGAGCGTACGACTCATAATCGTAAGGTCAAGAGTTCGAGCCTCTTCCTCGCTACAAATCGCGCCTGCTAACCGGTGGGCGCGCACTATACCTAAGAACACAGAGGTGAATGACAATGGCTAAGAGCGCCGACATCCGTCCGGGCATCACGCTGGCCTGCACCGAGTGCAAGGAGCGTAACTACATTACGACTAAGAACCGTCGTAACACGCCCGACCGTCTTGAGCTCAAGAAGTTCTGCCCGCGCTGCGGCAAGCAGACCGTGCACCGCGAGACTCGTTGATCGCAAGTATCACAGCTTTACACAACCCGGCCCATTCGGCCGGGTTTTTGCGTATTGACTCCAGAGCCGAGTGGCAGGGTGCGGAATCAGTATCCGCATCGCGTGAGAAACGGCAGAGACCCCGCGTCTGAACGAACCCCTCGCGGGTGTTCTGCCGTTTCAGCTGATGATTGCCCCGATATCGCACCTGCGCCACTAAGATAGGAAGCCATGACAAGCTTTGCAGACATCACCACCATGGGCGTGGGCGGACCCATCGCCCATTTCATCGAGCCGACCACGCGCGTGGGGCTCATCGAAGCCGTGGAGGATGCCGATTCCAAAGGCCTGCCTCTGGTCGTCATCGGTGGCGGGTCCAACCTGCTTGTTTCCGATAGGCCTTTCGACGGCGTGGTGGTTCGAGACGCCCGACGCCTCATCACCGTGCCGGACGAAGCCGCGCCGGTAGAGGGCGAGGATCGCACCGTGCATGTCAATGCCGAGGCCGGTGCCAATTGGGATGATTTCGTGGCCTTCACCGTAGAGCTCGGGCTCGAGGGCGTCGAGGGACTGTCCGGCATTCCCGGCACAGTCGGCGCTTCCGTGGTGCAGAACATTGGCGCCTACGGGCAGGAAGTCGCCACTTCGGTCGAATCGGTGGAAGTCTGGGATCGAGACACCAAAACCACGCGCGACCTCACGCCAGCCGATCTTCGATTCGGCTATCGATGCTCCGCACTGAAGGCCAGCATGTACGCCGGTCCCGGCCAGCCGGCCGACCGATTCTTCCCGACGCCACGTTACGTGGTGCTCTCCGTCACCTTTGCCCTGACCCACTCGGCCGAAGGCACGGTAGGTTACGGACAGCTCGCCAAAGCGCTCGGCGTCGAAGTGGGCGACCGTATGGCCACCGCCGACATCCGCAAAGCCGTGCTCGCAGTACGTGCCGCCAAAGGCATGCTTGAGGACCCCACTCGCTACGCCTTGCCCGACATGGCCACCGCCAAGCACGAGGCCAATATCCTGACCGATCTGGAGCGTCTGGCCTCCCTCAATGAGGCCGCCGGCATTCCCGTTGGCGATGACGGCCTGCCTGCTCCCGACTACAATCGCCACAGCTGCGGCTCGTTCTTTATGAATCCGATTCTGACCGCCGACCAAGCGGCGGCCCTGCCCGAAGATGCGCCGAGGTTTGACGCGACTCTGCCCGACGGCACTCCCGGCACCAAGACGTCCGCTGCCTGGCTCATCGACCATGCCGGCTGCCATAAGGGATATAAGGTCGATGCGGACGCGCCGGCCAGTCTATCCACGCAGCACACGCTGGCCTTGACCAATCGTGGGGGAGCGAGCGCGGCCGATATCGCAGCTTTGGCGCGCGCGGTTCAGCAGGCAGTCAAGAGCGCGTTCGGAGTGGACTTGGTGCCCGAACCGGTCTGCGTCGGTGTGCTGTAATCGCGCTATTGATCGATGGAGTGGGGTATTAATCCCATATATTGCGGACTCTAAGTCTTATTAATATACAAGACACACGGGCTCTTCTATACTCGATTGTCGGTATTGTGCGCATTCGGTGCGCAAACAACAGAGAAAAAGAAGAGCACTATGCAACTGTTCCGTACGAAATCCGTCGAACAGACCATTGCCGAAACGGGTGAAGAGGGCCGCAAGCTCAAGCGCAACCTGACTTGGTGGGATCTGTCAATCATGGGCGTGGCCGTAGCCGTGGGTGCCGGCATCTTCTCGGTGGGCGCGCAGGCCGCCGCCTTCCACGCCGGCCCGGCCGTGATCATCAGCTTCCTGATCGCCGGCATCGTGTGCGGCGCAGCCGTGATGTGCTACGCCGAATTCGCTTCGATGATTCCGGTGGCCGGCTCCGCCTACACCTTCACCTACACCACGGTCGGCGAGATCATGGCCTGGATCGTCGGCTGGGATCTGATCCTGGAGATGCTGATGGCCGGCTCCGTGATTTCCAAGTATTGGGGCGTATACCTCAACGATTTCATGCGCCTGATGGGCTGGAACGCCAACACCAACCTGACGTTCGGCTCCTTCCATATCGATATCGCCCCGATTATCATCGTGGCGTTCTTTACCACGCTGCTCGTATTCGGCACCAAGATCGGCGCCCGCGTGGACGGTGCTATGACCGTGCTCAAGATCGCCATCGTGTTCTTTGTGGTGATCGTCGGCTTCTTCTACGTCAAGGCCTCCAACTTCACCCCGTTCATTCCGCCGAGCCAGCCGGCCTCCACCGTGGAAGGCTCCTCCGCCGTCACTGGTTTGATGACCCAGCCGCTGTGGCAGTTCGCCACCGGCATGACCCCATCCGTGTACGGCGTGCCCGGCATCCTCTCGGGCGCGGCACTCGTGTTCTTCGCGTTCATCGGCTTCGACGTGGTGGCCACCGCTTCCGAGGAGACCAAGAACCCGCACAAGAACGTGCCGCTCGGCATCGGCGTGGGCATGCTGCTCATCATCGTCATGTACATGCTCGTGGCCGTGGTGACCACCGGCATGGTCTCCTATGCCGATCTCGCCAAGCAAGACAGCCCCTCGCTGGCCACCGCCTTCGAACTGGTGGGCGCCGACTGGGCCGCCAAGATCATCAGCTTCGGCATCGTGCTGGGCCTGGCCACCGTGGTTATGGTGCTGTTGCTCGGCCTGACCCGTATCGTCTTCGCCATGAGCCGCGATGGTCTGCTGCCGCGCGGTCTGTCCAAGACCGGCAAGCATGGCACCCCGGCCGCTCTGCAGATCGTCGTCGGCGCGGTGGTGGCGCTCGTGGCCGCCTTCTTCGACATCGGCGTGCTCTCCGACATGGTCAACATCGGCACCCTGTCCGCCTTCACGCTGGTGGCCATCTCCATCCCGATTATGCGCAAGAAGCGCCCCGACCTGCCGCGTGCCTTCAAGATGCCCGGCAACCCGTGGATTCCGATCCTCATCGCCGTGGCCAACTTCTGGTTGATGCTCAACCTGTCCGTACTCACCTGGATTCGTTTCGTGGTGTGGCTCGTGGTCGGCGTCGCCATCTACTTCGGCTACGGCTACTGGCATGCGCGCCTCGGCAAGGGCGACCTGACCGAAACGCTGTCCGCCGAAACCGATAAGGCCGTTAACGGCTGAGAGCGAGGAGCGTCCCAACGGGCGCGTACCCTCGTACCAGTATCTGTTAAGGAGGATTCCATGCCATATGTGATCGCTCAGCCTTGCGTGGATGTCAAGGACAAGGCTTGCGTGGACGAGTGCCCCGTCGACTGCATCTACGAGGGTTCCCGCTCGCTGTACATCAACCCCAACGAGTGCGTCGACTGCGGTGCATGCGAACCGGTGTGCCCCACCGAGGCCATCTTCTATGAGGATGATCTGCCGGACGAGTGGGCTTGGTACAAGGATGCCGCTATCAACTTCTTCGCTGAAGTCGGCGATTTGGGCGGCGCTTCCGCCAATGGCCCAATCGGCAAAGACCCGGAACAGGTCGCCGCGCTGCCGCCGCAGAACCAGTAAGCTGATTTGCGGATAAGCGCTGCACACAGCGCATAGTTCGGATTGAACCCTCGGTCTATCACGGCCGAGGGTTCGTCGTATCTTAGGAACATACCGTCCAAGAAAGGGGTTCTCATGGGCTTCCACGCATATTCGTCGCCATACGACTGGTCTCGTATCGCCGGCTTCAAAACCACCGCCAAAACCGTGCCGGGTGGCATGATCGACCTGTCCGTAGGCTCACCCGTGGACCCGGTGCCGAGCAGTGTCCAGCAGGCGCTGGTTGCCGGCGCAGACGCCCCCAACGCCCATGGATACCCGGTCACCGCCGGCACCGCCGACCTTAAGGCCGCTATCGATACATGGTTCCGCGAACTGCGCGGGGTGGATCTGAAATCCATCAACGCTGCCGCCGTACCCACCGTGGGTTCCAAGGAGGCCGTGGCGCTGATGGCCAGCCTGCTGCACCTTGGCGAAGGCGATGTGGTCGTCCAACCGGCTGTCTCCTACCCGACTTACGAAATCGGTACCCAACTTGCCGGCGCCACCGTGGTCAAAGTCGATGATGTGACCGACGTCGATTCCTGGGTGAATATTCCGAACGTCAAGGCCATCTGGATCAACTCGCCGTGTAATCCCTCCGGCGAGGTCATCTCCGCTGACTGGCTGACCGACATCGTGGCTGCTGCCCGTCGCATCGGTGCCGTGGTGCTCTCCGACGAATGCTATGCGTTAATGGACTGGCGTTCGGCGCGCCGCAATACAGCCGCGTCCTATGCGCCTGCCGCGTCTGCATCTGCCGCGTCTGTGCCTGCCGCACCGGTGGCCGAATCCAACGAGCCCGCCTCCGATACCGCATTCAGTCTCTCCGCCACGCCATGTGCCCTGAATCCACATGTGTGTGAAGGTTCGGCAGCTGGCATCCTGGTGCTCTACTCGCTGTCCAAGCAGTCCAACATGGCCGGCTACCGTACGGCTCTGATTGCCGGCGATTACCGGCTAGTCAAGGAAATGGCCGAATGCCGCAAGCAGATCGGCCAGATTATCCCCGGCCCGGTGCAGGCCGCCATGGCCGCAGGTCTGAAGGACACAGCCGCTGTACACGAGCAATGGGGGCGTTACCGTCGCCGCCTATCCGCGCTGGTTGACGCACTGAAGGCATATGGCTATTCGGCACAAATGCCCTCCGGCGCGCTGTACGTATGGGTCAAGGCCAAGTCCGGCGACTGCTGGGCCGATATGGCCGAGCTCGCCAAGATCGGCATCATCCCCAGCCCCGGCGAATTCTACGGCGCTCCCGCCTACCTGCGTTTCTCCGCCACCGCCACCGACGAGGCCATCCGCTCCGCCTGCGAACGTCTCACGGCGTAATGAGATCGCAAGTGGCGTTGAGCCGTTCACGCCCCAAACTGGGCGGCCTTGCTGCCAAATTTGCGGCGCACAGCGTCCAGTGCGGCCTCGGCATCATGCAAACGTGCCTGTGAGGTCTGGCCGCGGGCATTGGCGGCCTCTTCAAGCATGTCATCCAGTGAAGGCTGCACGGCCGTAGCCGCCGCCTCGCTGAGCGAAGACGTGCTCATACCGGCCAAGCGAATAGTTTTGGGCAGGGGAGTGGCAGACTCCGCCGAGGCCGGTAGCCCCAGCATGACTTTCAGCTGCCGCACGCATTCCGGGTACAGCACGCCGGCCGTATCGGTCGGCCGCTCCATCGTAAAAGACCGGGTCTGATAGCTCAGGTCGGCGAACCGCAACTTCACCGTCAGCGTGCGCGCCACCAGCCCCTTGCGCCGCAGCGTGCTGGCTACTTCGTCGCAGGCCGAACGCAGTAGCCCACACACCACGCGCATATCGCGTGTATCCTCGGCCAAGGTTTCCTCGGACCCAATGGATTTCTCCTCGCGCACCGTGGTAATTTTGCGGGAATCCAACCCGTGCGAGGCCGCCCATAATCCACGTGCCGCAGCCGGGGAGCCAGTGGCACGAGTCAATGCAGTCTCATCCAGCTGAGCCAATTCAGCCACCGAATGCACGCCCCAAGCATTAAGCCGCTTCTCCAAAGACGGCCCGATGCCCGGAATGCCACGCAATGGCATCATCTGCACGAACTCAGCCGAGCGGGCCGCCGGAATCAGCAGCATGCCGTCCGGCTTGGCATTGGTCGAGGCCATTTTGGCCACCAGCTTGTTACAGGCGATACCCACTGAACACGTCACGTGGAAGCGCTCGGCCACCTGAGCGCGAATCCACGCGCCGATCGCGCTCGGTCGCCCCCACTCCAGCAGTGCGGTGGACACATCCATATAGCCCTCGTCCACCGAAACCTGCTCGAACCGGTCGGTGACGGTCAAAAACACCTCGTGCATGATTCGGTGCGACATCATGCGGTAATACGCCATATCCACCGGCAGAAAGACGCCGTTCGGGCACAACTGATGGGCGCGCGCGGCCGGCATCGCCGAATTGATGCCGTATCTCCGGGCTTCGTAGCTCGCGGCGGACACCACCGCGCGCGGCCCGGTGCCGATGATCACCGGCTTGCCTTTGAGCCCGGGGTTGCGCGCCACCTCCAATGAGGCATAGAAGGCATCCATGTCGATATGCAGCACGGTGCATCCGGTCTCGTCGTGACCCCAATCGCGTTTGGCGGCCTCAAGTCTCGGTGCGGTGCTCATACCACCATTGTAGGAATGCCGAACGAGGTCATGCTCACTATGTGGCGCGCATGGCGCGGCGCTCATTGTCATAATGCCGAATATCACCGGAATTCCAAGGGTTTGCGCACTGTGCGGCTGTTTCGCATGGTGGGTGCGATTCCACGGAATCGTCCACATTGCGTCACTGTCCGCAACGCCTTCCAAGCCACTGCGCGCTGTCCCGGCTCTCCGAGTAGCGTAAACCTCATGAAGAAGGCAGTGGTCGGTATCCTCAACCATGTTCCCGTGGTGCTTATCGTGATCGGTGTGGTGTTGGTGATTTGCGCGGTTATCGTTACGTTCTCCGGCGATGCCGCGCCCGCGGACGGCCAATAATGTGTCGTTCGGCACGCCGTATCCGCAGGACGTGGTACAGTAATTTGCTGTTGCGCATTATTGCGTAACGTGGAGTCATGCCTGAGTGGCCGATAGGGGCACCCTGCTAAGGTGTTAGTCGTGTAAACGGCTCGAGGGTTCGAATCCCTCTGACTCCGCGAGCAGAGCCGGAACCGCTGATTTCCAACGGTTTCCGGCTTTTTCGTGCTTGAGGGCGGTGTGTCGGCCGATGCGTCGGCCGCTGCGCCGATCGATGCGCGGTCCGGTGCGTTCCGTTCCAATCTCCCGCCGCCCTTCTAAGGTGGAGCGTATGACCGAGATCTACGAAACCCAGAGCGAACGCACCGATCTGCCCCTCGTCGTGATGCCGTCCGTGCTCGACGCGATGATCGAGCCCATCAAGGCCCAGTTCCCCGCGCTCCACGACGTTGCCCGCGTGCGTATGTTCGAGGAATTCACGTCCGACGAGGCGACCATAGCCGAGCGTCTGAAGGATGCCGACGCCCTGCTGGTGGGCGGCTACCACATTTCGGATGATCTGCTGCACGCCATCAGCGAGCAGGGGCACGTCAAGTGCATCGTGTTCTGCGGTACCGGCGTCGCCAGCTACATCAATCTCGATAAGGCGCGCGAGCTGAAGATCCGCGTCTGCAACGCCGAACATTATGGCGATCACGCCGTGGCCGAGCACACCTTCGCCCTTCTGTTCGAGCTCATCCGCCGCGTTGGCCAACTCGATAAGGACGTCAAGGCCGGCAACTGGGCGTGGGCCGGCGGCGATGGACTGCAACTCGCCGGCCGTCGCATGGGCATCATCGGACTGGGCGGCATCGGCGCCACCGTGTCCGGCATCGCCCGCGCCTTCGGCATGGAGGTCGCCGCATGGAATTCGCATGTGCCGCCCGAACATTTCGAACGCTCCGGCGCCACTCCGGTCGACGATCTCAACGAGCTCATCGAAACCAGCGACGTCATCTCCGTCCATCTGCCGCTGAACAACGCCACGTGCGGCATCGTCACCGCCGAGAACCTTGCGCATGTGAAGCCCGGCACCCTGTTCATCAATACCGCCCGCTCCGAAGTCATCGAATCCGGTGCGCTGCTTGCCCGACTGCAAAAGGGCGATGTTCCCGCCGCACTCGACGTGTTCGACCACGAGCCGCTGACTGCCGACGACGCCATCTGCCATGTGCCCGGCATCGTCCTGACCCCGCACGTCGGCTGGCGTACCGACGGCGCGTTCAAGGAGCTCACCCGCCAGATGATCGCCTGCCTGACCGCCTACTTCGCCGGCGAGGACTATAACGTCGTCGTCTCCGAACGCTGATAGCCCTGCTTGGCCTCGCGCTCAGTCGAACACCCAGCCAGTCGACCACCGGAACACGCTCATGCAGACGATTCTCAACACGCCCGACGATCCCGCCCACGATTCGCTCGTCGAAAAAAAGTCCGAATTCATCGGCGACGCCGCCCATGTCGATACGCTCGACGAGGCGCTCGCGTTCGTGGCCGCGATCCGTGAGCAGCATCCGAAAGCCCGACACGTGGCGTATGCCGCCGTGTGCGGAGGCGCGGATGGGCGACTATCCGAACGCATGAGCGATGACGGCGAGCCGTCCGGTACCGCCGGCAAGCCGATTCTCGACGTACTCAAGCAGTCCGGCACCACCGATTGCGTGGTTGCCGTCACCAGATATTTCGGTGGTATTCTGCTGGGCTCCGGTGGTCTGGTCCGCGCGTACTCATCCGCCGCATCATTGGCGATGAAAGCCGCCCGCGCCGCCCGCATCATGACCGCCAAGCGATACCGGGTTCGCCTCGAATACCCGCAGTTGGCCCGATTCCAGCAGATTCTGGCGCAGCTCGGTGGCAGTCAGGAGGATGAATCGTATGCGGCGAACGTCGAGTTGACCGCGGTGGTGCCGCAGGATGATTGCGCGCGATTCGAGGAGCGTGTGCGGGAAGCGTTCAATGCCGCGGTGGTGCCGGATCCGATTGACGTGGTCAACATTCCGGTTCCGCTCGCGTGACGCCTGTATGACTAAGCTGGGCATCATGACCGACGAGAACACCACCAGCCAGCAGACCCAGCCCACCGAGGCCGCAACTGAGACTGCAACCGACACGGACGCCCAGCAGCAGGACCAAGGCGCGCAGGCCGCAGCCGAGTCCGCCGCTCCGGTGGATTTCGAACCGCTGACCGCTACATACGAGCGTCTGCGTCATTCCAACGACCCGGCCGAACTGTCCGAATTCGCCCGTCGGCCGTTGCCTGACCGTGCCGATCAGGCGGCGTTCTCCCGCGCCACCGCACTTTTGGAGGCTGTGGCCGGCAACCCGCACACCCCGGTGGCCGATCGCGTGTTCCTCGCCGACACCATGCCGTTCCCGAACGTATTGGTCAAACTCTCCGAAGACCCCGAACCGTCCGTGCGTCAAGCCGTGGCCGCCAACGGGGACGACAAGAATTGGCTGGTCGGCCGCCTGACCAAGGACCCGGTGCCCGAGGTCCGGGATACGGCGTTGAAAAACAAGCGCACCAGCTGGAAGATGCGGCTTGAGGGCGCGCAGGACCCCACTGCGGATGCGGAGACATTGGATTTCTTGGGCGTACTTGGCACCGAATCCGAAGAGGGAGCACCGGCGGTGCTTTCCTCGATGGTCCGCCGTGCCGTGGCGCTGAATCCCAATACGTCCGAAGCGATGCTTGCCAAGTTGGCCAACGACCCCTCGGCCGAAGTGCGGCACGCCGTGGAAAGCCGCCGCTAAGCACACTGTTGCTGTGTTTTGCCGCGCAAATTTGGCCGGCAATCACCCCATATCCACCATTGTGAGCGCTCACATCTCACTGTGTGAGGGCTAAAAGTACATAATTTGGCGGAATCACGGCATTTTGCTTACGGTGTGGCGCAATCAAACGGCGTTAGACTGGGGCTATGAGTGAGATTACCGAGAGTGAAGAGCGTCTGGCCCGTCCGTTGATTCGACTGGCCAAGTTGGTCGGTGTCGGCACGAGTTATGTGGGCATGAGCCATGACTACCACGAGATAGACGATGACGTCCTGATCGAGGTGCTGGCAGCGCTGGGCATCGACGCCTCCAGCGAGAACGCCCAACTCATCGCCATCCGACGCATTCTGAACGAGCGTTACTCCCGATTGGTGGCACCCACCGTGCTGCATATCGCCGGTAGCGAGGACCGGGTGCTGGTGAACACCGGTATTCTGGACGTGCCTTCGGCGAGCATCACGCTGGAGAATGGCGAGCCATATCAGGGCACCGTTGAAGTTGGTCCTGGAGATGGATCCCAGGCCTACGACTTGGATGGCACGTTCATTTCGAATGCGGCTGTGGTCATTCCCGCCGATCTGCCGATCGGTTACCATACACTGCATGTCAAGGTCGCCGACCGTGTGCAAGACGCCACTTTGATCAGTGCGCCTGATCGCGTCGATCTGCTTGACCCGATGAAGGGCGGCAGTCTGTGGGGCTGGATGGCCCAGCTGTACTCGATTCGCTCATCCAACTCCTGGGGCGTGGGCGATTACGAGGATCTGAAGACCATGCTGGTGGATGCCAAGCAGAAGACCGGTGCCGACTTCGTGCTCATCAATCCGGTGCATGCCGCCGAGCCGGTGTCCCCGCTCACCCCGTCGCCGTATCTGCCGGTAAGCCGTCGCCTGATCAACTTCACGTACATCCGCCCCGAGGCGATCGTCGAATATGCCACGCTCAGCGAGGGCGACAAGAACGCCGTCGACGGGCTGCATGCCGATACCGAACCGCTGAACGGTGATTCCCAGCTCATCGACCGTGACGCCATGTGGCGCAGCAAGATGCACGCCCTGTGGATTATCTTCAAGGCCGGCCGCACCGCCGAACGCCAAAGCGCGTTCGACCAATTCAAGGCGGACTACGGTTCCGACTTGGAGGCGTATGCCACGTGGTGCCTGTGCTACGACAAGTGGGGGGCGCCCAACGGCGAGGAGAGCAACTGGGAGCGCAAGTTCAACCGCAACTCCCCGGAAATCGCCAATCTGCGCAAGCAGTACCCGGACACTTTGGACTTCTACCGCTGGCTGGAATGGATTGCCGCCGAGCAGCTGTCCTCCGCCCAGCAGACAGCCAAGGACGCCGGCATGCATATCGGCATCATGTCCGATATGGCCGTCGGCGTGCACCCCTCCGGCGCTGACGTGTGGTGGAATCCCGAGCGCTTCGCCAAGGGAGCCACGGTCGGCGCACCGCCGGACATGTTCAACCAGCAAGGCCAGAACTGGAGCCAGCCGCCGCTGAGCCCGATCAATCTGGAGGCCACCGGCTACGAGACCTACCGCAATATGGTGCATGGCATGTTCGCCCGTGCCGGTGCGGTGCGCATCGACCACATCCTTGGCCTGTTCCGCCTGTGGTGGATTCCCGAGAACCGTTCGGCTATGGATGGCGCTTACGTGTACTACGACTCAGACATCATGCTGGGCGTTCTGGCCATCGAGGCCTCTCGTGCCGGCGGCGTGGTCGTAGGTGAGGACCTCGGCGTGGTGCCGGACCATGTGGCCGATTCCCTGTCGAGCCACGGTATTCTCGGTTGCGCCGTTGAATGGTTCGAGCAGCGCGACGGCGTGTTCCGCGCCCCCTCCCAGTGGCGTCCGTACGCATTGGCCTCCGTGAATACGCACGATCTGCCGCCGACCGCCGGTTACCTGGAATACGAGCACGTCAAGATTCGTGAGCGTCTGGGCTTGCTGACCGGCCCGGTCGAGGAATTCGAAGCCTCCGCAAAGACCGAGCAGGATGCGATGCTGGCCATGCTGGTCGAGCAGGGCTATCTTGATGCCGACTTCGCCGAACATCGTGAGGATCACGAGGCGGATATCGTCGACGCGCTGTACCGCGCACTGAAGGGTTCGCCGTGCAAGCTGCTCGCCGCCTCGATCACCGACGCGGTGGGGGAGAAGCGTGCGCAGAACCAGCCGGGCACTAACAACGAATACCCGAACTGGCGCATCCCGCTGGCCGACGCCAAGGGCAACGTGGTACCGCTCGAAACCCTCTTCGACACCCCCGGCGCCCAACGCTTCGCCCAGATCTTCAATTCCTGACCCGCTTTACCTCCCTCTGACGAGCCGAGTCGTTAAGCGGACAGTCCAGTGGACTGTCCGAAGACGAGGCCTGAACGAAGCGATAGCTGAGAGAAGGCAGGGAATTGCCTCACCGTAGGTGAGTCGGTTAGCCGAAGTGGGTGGGAGAGAGACCATAAATAGGGGAAGAGAAGCCATAAACCCAATGGAGTGTCCCCAGTTGCCCTATGTCAAGCCCGGCGATATACTAGTGGATTGTTGTGTTTCCCTAAGGGGTCCTTCAAAGCGCTATCCCACTCGCCATCGAGGACTTTCAGGGAGCCCACGGATAATGAGGTTCGATGCCTCTTGGATGCGGCCCTGACCAAGCCACGCCAAGCAGCTGAGACCCGGAACACAATATAGAAAAGGTAATCCAGTGAAAACTTTCACTCCGAAGCCAGCTGATCTGACTCATGACTGGTACGTCATCGACGCCACCGACGTGGTGCTCGGCCGTCTCGCCACCCAGGCTGCAGTTCTGCTGCGCGGCAAGAACAAGCCGACCTACGCTCCGCACGCCGATTCCGGCAACCACGTGATCATCATCAATGCCGACAAGATTGCTCTGACTGGCAACAAGATGGGCAAGGAACTCTACTCGCACTCCGGTCGTCCCGGTGGTCTGCGTCGTGACTCCTACGCCGAGCTGCTCGAGAAGAACCCCGAGCGCATCATCAAGAACGCTGTCAAGGGCATGCTGCCGAAGAACCGTTTGGCCAAGGTGCAGCTCGACCGCCTGCGTGTCTTCCGTGGCGCCGAGCACCCGCACACCCCGCAGAAGCCCCAGGTCTTCGAGATCGCCCAGGTCTCGCAGCAGGCCAAGTGAAACCTGAGAGGAGATAAGAATCATGGCTGAAAACACCAACGACTCCCAGGTTGTCGAGACCGAAGAGGAGCTCACCAACTACACCACCGAGACCAACGCTGGCGCTGGCACCGGCACCTCCGCGATCGAGCCGGGCTACGGCACCGGTCGCCGCAAGGAGGCTGTCGCCCGTGTCCGTCTGGTTCCGGGTGACGGCAAGTGGACCATCAACGGCCGCACTCTGGAGGAGTACTTCCCCTCCAAGCTGCTGCAGCGTGAGGTCAACTCCCCGATTGTTCTGCTCAAGCTCGAAGGCAAGTTCGACGCTATCGTCCTCGTTGACGGCGGCGGCACCACCGGCCAGGCCGGCGCCATCCGCCTCGGCGTTGCCCGCGCTCTGAACGCCATCGATCGTGATGCCAACCGCGCCGCCCTGAAGAAGGCTGGCTTCCTGACCCGCGACGCTCGCGTCGTGGAGCGCAAGAAGGCTGGTCTGCACAAGGCACGTCGCGCCCCGCAGTTCTCCAAGCGTTAATTTCGCTTGTCCTGTACCGAGCATACAAAGGCTCTCCGTGGAATTCCACGGAGAGCCTTTGTGTTTATGTCGTGCCGTTTTGAGTGTGACTCACACCTGCTTCATCAGCGTGATGCTCAGCGCCGGCATGGTCCAGACATTGTCGTCGACGGGAGTGTCCGGCGTGTCATCCACAGGGGCATCAGGCATATCAGCTGATACCTCATCCCGAGGCGCGGACGAGGTGCCGTTTGCGGCGTGATCCGTTACTGGCATCGCGAATTCGATGGCATCCGCTTCATTCTCAGTCGAGGATTCCGTACGCTGCATGGACATTTCTTCGACCAGCTTGCGTACTGTCTCGCTGGCGTTCGGTACATGCTGCGTCCGGACGGCGGTGTCACCGTTCAAATCGCATTCCTCGACCTGAGTGCCATGCCCGGCTCGGCGGCCGTTGATTTCGGCCGAGCACCATTTAGGCGTCCAGTGAGTGTCTGGCGGCAGGCGGAATGCGCGGTCATCAGCGGTGCCGTTGACCACAATGCACACGTCCACCTCACTGTTGGACAGCAATCGCATGGTGAAGCTACGTACGCCCAAATCGAACCAGTCACGCTCCATCGGCGTGGTGCCGTCGGGCAGGAACCACTGCACGCGGCTTGAGGGCTTGAGCAGGCCGAGCTGCGTCAGTCGGGTGAAGAAATCCTCGTGGTGATACAGGTCCAGTGATTTACGCAGCGCCACCAGTCGAGACACGGTTTTCAAGCGGCGCATCTCGCGTGTCTTGTTGGTGGAATACATCCAATCCCACTTCAGCCACGTGATGTCGTTGTCTTGGCAGTAGGCGTTGTTGTTGCCGTCCTGTGTGTTGCGGAATTCGTCGCCGGCGAGCATCATCGGCGTACCCAGCGAGAGCAGCAGCATGCCGATCATGTTCATGGCCGCCTGTTCGCGTGCCGTGATGACGTCTGGATCATCGGTGACGCCTTCGACGCCGAAATTGGCGGAATGGTTCACCGATGAGCCATCATTATTGTTTTCGCCGTTGGCTTCATTGTGCTTGGAGCGGTATCTGGTGAGGTCCGTCAGCGTGAAACCGTCGTGGCAGGACACGAAATTGATGGAGGCCGGAGCGCCACGCCCTGGTTCGGTGGCGAACAGATCGGCCGAGCCGCAGAGTCGTGTGGCCATCTCCTGCAAACTGATACGCCCGAAATCGGAGCCGCCGTCCACATCTTCAAGCCAGAAGGTGCGGGCCGTGTCGCGGAAGCGGTCATTCCATTCGGCGAACGGCACGGAGAATTGGCCGGTGCGCCAGCCGAGGTTGCCCAGATCCCACGGCTCCATAATGAGCTTCAGGTTGCCCAGCAGCAGATCGGAACGCAGGGCGTAGAGGAACGGGTGATGATGGGTGAATTCGCCTTCCAGACGGGCCAGCGAGACGCCAAGGTCGAAGCGGAAACCGTCTATGCCGATACGCTTGGCCCAGTATCGTAATGAGTCGATGGCAAAGGTGGCCACATGCGTGTTGGTGAAATCCAGCGTATTGCCGCAACCAGTGGTGTCTTCGAGTCGACCGGTATTGGATTTTTGATGGCGATAGTAGGCCAGGTCGTCGAGGCCGCGCCAGCAGACCGTCGGGCCTTCGACGCCGCCTTCGCATGTGTGGTTGTAGACCACGTCCATGATGACTTCGAAGCCGGCCTCGTGCAGTGCGCGCACCATGTCTATGACTTCTTGGCGCACGGCGGCCGCGCCCTTCTCCTGGGCGGCTTTAGTGGCGTAGGAGGGTTCGGGGGCGAAGTAGCTGAGAGTGGAGTAGCCCCAGTAGTTCTTGCGGCCGTGTTCTTGCAGGAAGAGCTCGTCCTGCTTGGCCATAATCGGCAGCAGTTCGATGGATGTGATGCCTAGACCCTGCAGATAGGCGAGCGTGGTGGGGTGGGCGAGTCCGGCGTATGTGCCGCGCAATGATTCGGGCAGCCACGGTGCGTTGGCGGTGAAGCCTTTGACGTGCATCTCATAGATGACGGTTTTGCGCCACGGCACATGCGGGTGCTGCGGATCGGCCTCGTGCTTGTGGATGTCGCGATCGTCGATGGCCACGGACACCGGCGCATGGCCGAGCGAGTCTACGGTGCTCATGGCACCGTATGCCGAGCCGATTACCTTGCGGTCCACGACATCGCATTCATAGGAGAAGGCGGCGGGGGTGAGCTCCATGGAGCCGTCGATGCCCTTGCCATACGGGTCAAGCAGGAATTTGTATGGATTGAAGCGCACGCCGTGTTTCGGGTCCCATGCGCCGTCCACGCGGTAGCCATAACGCATGCCGTCCCATGCTTTGGGCAGGTGCACGTACCACAGGCCGTAGTTCGGCCCGGTCATGCGGAACAGGGTCTCGCGCAGATACAAATGTTCGATAATGCGCGTGCATACCGGGAACTCATGAATCTGCTGGATAAAGGAGATATTCGGGTCCTCGAACAGGCGGATGGCGTCTTGGAAGAAAGCGCCGGGCTCATCAATGGGCTCCAGTACGCATAGCCAAACCTGATCGGCGGTTTCGGAACGAACAACGGCGTCAGCCCCACCGTCGTCAGTGAAGTACAGCCCTGGGCGAGTGGCGTAACGATGCAACGGTGGGTTTTTCATACCTCCATTGTAGACGTGTTGTCACTTTTGGTGGAAGCCCTTGATTTCCTGCCGCGTTCCACAGCACCACAGATATCGTCGAGATAATTCTCGGCGAACCGCAACGCGGCACCGATGATGTTCTGATCTTCGGCGCGGTAGCTTTTGCGCAGATTGAAATGGTCGGTGCCGAACGGGCTACGATTGATGACGCGCGCCTTGAGATCCTCGATGTCGCTGTCTTCAAGATGCTGGGCTGCTTCACCGCCGACAATCACGTCGCCCGCGATGATGGATCGCGCGTTGACGATGGCCTGCGCCACGTAATCCAGCCACTCATCCATGCGCTCGCGATGATGCCGTTCGCCCTGCTCGAGCACGCTGAAGAAGCCGGGAATGCTTTCGTAATCCTCGGACAAGGTCTCCGGCGAGCAGTAGGTGTCCATGCAACCGCGCTGGCCGCAGTAGCATTCGCGGCCGCCCGGCACCAGCGTCATGTGTTCGATGGCGCCGTTGCACTGGTTCGGGCCCTGATACAGCTTGCCTCCCACGATCACCGCGCCGCCCGGGCGTCGCTCCAGATAGACGCACACCGCATCGGTGAGCGTGGAGTCGAACCAGAGTTCGGCCATGGCTGAGGCATCGGAATCGTGGATCATCATGCACGGGTAATGGACCGATTGGCTGATGGTTTCGAGCGTGAGCCCAGTGTTGCCCATAATGGTGCCGAAGGTGATGGTGGTGGCGTCGGGGGAGAGGATGCCTTGGATGGCGAACGAGACGCCGAGCGCCTTGCCGTGCTTCTTTTCGACGTCGGCGGCGAAGTTGTTGATGATGTCGCCGATACGCTGGTAGTAAACGTTGGTGTTGCGGTAAGGCAGGGCCTCGTTGCGTTTTTCGATGACGTTGCCGTACAGGTTAATCGCGCACAGGCGCAGTTCGTTGGACCGCATCACTACCCCGATGGCAGTGCGATGATCGGGATTGAACTCATAACTTTGCGCCTTGCGCCCGCCGGTGGAATCCTGCAGTTCGCCTTTGCGGATGAGTCCGTCATCCTCTAGGGCGCGCAGATTTTGGGTGATGGTGGGCAGGCTGAGACCGAGTTCGCGTTCCAGTTCCTGTTTGGTGACATGGCTATGGCCATACAGATACTGGGTCATGGCACTACGGTTGCGCGCTTTCACTGCGGTCGATGGCATTGCCCTCATAGTTACCCCTTTGTGCGATGAGATATATGCAAGTGTACTTTATGAAAGTGGCTTTCATGTGCCTCGACGCGGAGGTTATGAGGTAACAATCGTATATTTGTAGGCGATTTTGGGTACTTTTTTAAATCAATTTTCTAGAAATGTGGAGAGAATGAGCGCTTTTGAAAACTTACTTTAAAAAAGTTCTTGTATTGTGTTGTTCGCGGGCGTTTGATTCTCGGCAAAAAGTGAACGAAAAGTACCAAATCGCCGAATAAAGTGAGGATTTGTTCGATATTTCGCACAACTCTTAACAAAAACTGTTCAATATCAAACGTGAAACGCCGTCGATTTTGTGCGTATGCATCGCGCTGGACCGTTCGGTATATTGTGACTCAGGTCACATATGCAGTGTGACAACGCATCACCGGTCATTTTCGGTTACTGAGGCGGTATCCCGCTGGTGCAACTGAGGTGACGAGGCGATGGCCCAGAACTTTGCCATATACCCCAAGAAGATCGAGGAGGACCCCAAGTGGCAGAAGCAAAGAAGAAGGTCGAAGCCGCCAAGCCGACCCCGGAAGAGAAGCGGGCCGCAGCTGAGGCCGAGGTTGACGCGCTGGTTGCCCGTGCCAAGAAGGCTCTCGACGAATTCGAGAACCTCGACCAGAAGCAAGTTGACCGTATCGTCGCCAAGGCCTCCATCGCCGCTCTGAACAAGCACCTCGTTCTCGCCAAGATGGCTGTCGACGAGACCGGCCGTGGTCTCGTGGAAGACAAGGCCACCAAGAACATCTTCGCCTGTGAGCACGTCACCAACTACTTGGCCGGCCAGAAGACCGTCGGCATCATCCGTGAAGACGACGTGATGGGCATCGATGAGGTCGCCGAGCCCGTCGGCGTGGTAGCCGGCGTCACTCCGGTTACCAACCCGACCTCCACCGCCATCTTCAAGTCCCTCATCGCCCTGAAGACACGCTGCCCGATCATCTTCGGCTTCCACCCCGGCGCGCAGAAGTGCTCCATCGAGGCCGCCAAGATTGTGCGCGACGCCGCCATTGAGGCCGGTGCTCCCGAGAACTGTATCCAGTGGATCGAGCACCCGTCCATCCAGGCCACCGGCGCGCTGATGCAGCACCCGGGCGTGGCCACGATCCTCGCCACCGGTGGTCCGGGCATGGTCAAGGCCGCTTACTCCTCCGGCAAGCCCGCCCTCGGCGTGGGTGCCGGCAACGCCCCGGCCTATGTTGATTCCGATGTGGACATCGTGCGTGCCGCCAACGATCTGGTGCTCTCCAAGCACTTCGATTACGGCATGATCTGCGCCACCGAGCAGGCCATCATCGCCCACAAGGACGTCTACGACCAGCTCATCAAGGAGCTCAAGGTCCGTAAGGCCTACTTCGTCAACGCCGAAGAGAAGGCCAAGCTGGAACAGTACATGTTCGGCTGCGCCGCCGGCTCCGGCGTCAAGCCCGTGCTGAACTCCGTGGTGCCGGGCAAGTCCCCGCAGTTCATCGCCAAGGCCGCCGGCTTCGAGATTCCGGCCGACGCCACCATTCTGGCCGCCGAGTGCAAGGAAGTCTCCGACGACGAGCCGCTGACCCACGAGAAGCTCGCTCCGGTGCAGGCCGTGCTCAAGGCCGACGACAAGGAGCAGGCCTTCGAGATGTGCGAGAAGATGCTCAAGCTGGGTGCCGGCCACACCGCCGCCATCCACACCAACAACCAGGAGCTCGTGCGTGAGTACGGCGTCCGTATGCACGCCTGCCGCATCATCTGGAACCAGCCTTCCTCCCTTGGCGGCATCGGCGACATCTACAACGCCATCGCCCCGTCGCTGACCCTGGGCTGCGGCTCCTACGGCGGCAACTCGGTGTCCGGCAACGTGCAGGCCGTGAATCTCGTTAATATCAAGCGCATTGCTCGGAGGAACAACAACATGCAGTGGTTCAAGATCCCGGCCAAGACATACTTCGAGCCGAACGCCATCAAGTACCTGCGCGACATGTACGGCATCGAGAAGGCCGTCATCGTGTGCGATAAGGTCATGGAACAGCTCGGCATTGTCGACAAGGTCATCGACCAGCTGCGCGCCCGCTCCAACCGTGTGACCTTCCGCATCATCGACTACGTCGAGCCGGAGCCCTCCGTCGAGACCGTCGAAAAGGGCGCTGAGATGATGCGCGAGGAGTTCGAGCCGGACACGATCATCGCGGTCGGCGGCGGCTCCCCGATGGACGCCTCCAAGATCATGTGGCTGCTCTACGAGCACCCGGAAATCGCCTTCTCCGACGTGCGCGAGAAGTTCTTCGATATCCGTAAGCGCGCGTTCAAGATCCCGCCGCTGGGCAAGAAGGCCAAGCTCGTGTGCATCCCGACCTCCTCCGGCACCGGCTCCGAGGTCACCCCGTTCGCCGTGATCACCGATCACAAGACCGGCTACAAGTACCCGATCACCGACTACGCGCTGACCCCGTCCGTGGCCATCGTGGACCCGGTGCTGGCTCGCACCCAGCCGCGCAAGCTGGCCTCCGACGCCGGCTTCGACGCCCTGACCCACTCGATGGAAGCCTACGTGTCCGTGTACGCGAACGACTTCACCGACGGCATGGCCCTGCACGCGGCCAAGCTCATCTGGGACAACCTGGCTGAGTCCGTCAACGGCGAGCCCGGCCTGGCCAAGACCGACGCTCAGGAGAAGATGCACAACGCCGCCACCATGGCCGGCATGGCATTCGGCTCCGCGTTCCTCGGCATGTGCCACGGCATGGCCCACACCATCGGTGCCCTATGCCACATCGCCCACGGCCGCACCAACTCCATCCTGCTGCCGTACGTGATTCGCTACAACGGCCAGATTCCTGAGGAGCCCACCTCTTGGCCGAAGTACAACAAGTACATCGCCCCGGAGCGCTACCAGGACATCGCCCGCAACCTCGGCATCGACACCGGCAAGACCCCGGCCGAAGCCGTGGAGAACCTGGCGAAGGCCGTCGAGGACTACCGCGACAACAAGCTCGGCATGAACAAGAGCTTCCAGGATTGCGGCGTGGACGAGGACTACTTCTGGTCCGTGCTCGATCAGATCGGCATGCGCGCCTACGAGGACCAGTGCACCCCGGCCAACCCGCGCATCCCGCTGATCAACGACATGAAGGACATCGCCGTCGGTGCCTACTACGGCGTCTCCCAGGCGGAAGGCCACAAGCTGCGCATCGAGCGCGAGGGCGAGGCCGCCACTGAGGAAGCCTCCGAGCGCTGATTGCAGGCGGTTGGCGGCTGCTGGCACCAGCAGTAGCCACCAACCGCGGTGTTGCAGCCAGCAGGTACCTCCATGGGGCGGTAACCCACTCATGGGGCGGTGAAAACCCCATGGGGCGGTGTACGAAAACGGCTCTATTCTGCGGAAGGTAAAATTTTACCGTCCGCCCCATGGGCCAATTACCGCCCCATGAGGGAATTACCGCCCCATGGAATCGCTGAAGCGTCGCTAAATCGCCGCAATAATGCAGCCAAAAGCAATAAAGCTGGCAAACGCCTCGGTAATGCCGGTCACCACGGGCTTCAAGATTGTGCGCCGTGTAACCCGGCAACGCAACGGCGCGGGCCAACAGCAGCACAGTCATCGCAATCAGATACGGGCTGCGTCCAGCCGGCACGGCGGCTAGCAGCAATAGCGCCACATGCCATACCCACGAAGCCGCCACCCCGCGTTCCCGGATCATGGTTTTGACCACCAAAACCGACCCATACTGCGTCAGCGCAAACAGCACAGTGGCAATCAGCCCGTTCACGGGCAATGAACCCGCAGGCCACCAGGCGTGAAGGTCGAATATCTGGCTCAAATCCGGCGGCGCGTGTGGCGGTGACATCAGCGGCTGCGCACGAGGCATGTGCTGCGTTGATGGGCATAACACATGCCGTCTCAACAGCGCTGCCAAACGACGCGATCACCGTGGCCATGGCCGACACGGCATTGCCCCACAGCGAGCGCTCCTTCCTCAGCCGCAGCGGGTAGCATAACCATTACCCATGCGCCAGGTTGGTTGTCGAACCAATCGCGTTTAAGAGTCTTGCGGCGGGAAGTCATATCTGTCATGATATCGCAGCGAATGGTTCTCAATAAGAAAGATGTGAGACCTGCATTGCGACAATCGAACATAGGAAGTGCGAGAAGCCAGTGCTTCCGCCATTATGCAACATGTGCGATTGTTCGGAAATGTTCATTTGGCTCACATTGTGTTTATGCGAGACTAATCTCGTTGAGTATCGCCCTCGGCGCTGGAAATGGCCTCGGCTATCGGATCTTGGCTGAAGTCGTGGTTGCGATAATCAGGGTCGTCCACCGGCAGATGCTGCACCAAGGTATCGAACACCTGACTGTAGATTTTGCCGCGCTCAAGCACCGCATCGAGCACATGGCCGCCGAACGTCTTGTCGTCGGACAGGAAGTGCTCGTGGAATCCGGCCACAGCCGCGCCGTGGAACATCACGGGGGAGAAGTACCCGAGCATGGTGCCCTTGACGTCGTGGCGCAGGAACACGGCCTGCCGGTCGGCCACCTCCACCAGCGTGGGGTAGGGTGCCTGCTGCTTGATGACCGCGCGCGTCTTGATGAAGCTGAACGTGCCGCGCACAATTACCGAAAAGAACGTGTTCGCGCGGCCGTTCGCCTTGACGATCTTATCGTTGAGCTCTTCTAGGCCGATATCATGACGCTCGCACTGGTACTGGAAGGCCGCGCGATGGCTGTTGGCGAATGGCATGGTGAAGTCGTCCGGCACGCGTTCGGCCACACCGGATTGGCCTATCTTGTATGCCACGCCATCCAGGATGATGAGCTCGCCGTCCAAGCCCTCGCCGGTGCCGATGCCGGTGTCGCCATGCTTGAGCAATTCGCCGATGGTGGTGGTACCTTCCAGCAGCCCCGGCACGAGTAAGGCCAGAGTGCCGTGCTGATATAACACGTTGGCGCCGTGCTCACGAATAGGTTTGATGTTCTTTGCCAGTGATTGTGTCACGAGCCTTAAGAGTAATTCGTGTTACCATCCAACTCAATTAATCAATCCATATTCGCCAACGTGAGCTATACCACTATATATAGGTAAGCCTCAGAAGGATGTTGGTAGGCGACACGCGGAGCGGCTATGCCGCGAGGTAATACGAACGGCATGAGCGCGACACGCGCGAATTCCTCCGCGCTGTCCCACCTCAATGCTTGAATAAACAAGTTGCCTGATTTGGGCTCGCAAATTGGAATTAAAAAAGCGAGCGCGGGCCGGGAGCCACTTCAAGTGAAGTGACAGCCGGAAACCGCGCACTGATGTCGGATGACCGCCAGAGGACGTATGTCCAAGGGAGGCCATGCGCGCCGGTGCCCTAGAAGCAGGTTGGTAAACAGTACAACGAACATCGCTAGAAAGGGCGGACGGCAATGGCGGGACAGAAAATCCGCATCAGGCTTAAGTCCTATGACCACGAGGTCATCGACCAATCGGCGAAGAAGATCGTCGAAACGGTGACGAACGCGGGCGCAACTGTTGTTGGCCCCGTTCCGCTGCCGACCGAGAAGAACGTCTTCTGTGTTATCCGTTCTCCTCACATGTACAAGGATTCTCGCGAGCACTTCGAGATGCGCACTCACAAGCGCCTCATCGACATCGTGGACCCGACCCCCAAGGCCGTGGACTCCCTGATGCACATCGATCTGCCTGCGGACGTCAACATCGAAATCAAGCTGTAAGGGAGGAGGAAGCATTATGTCTAATCGCAAGGCTCTGCTGGGCAAGAAACTCGGCATGTCCCAGGTATGGGACGAGAACGGCTTCTTCGTGCCCGTCACTCTTGTCGACGTGTCCACCAACGTGGTGACCGCCGTGAAGACCGAGGAATCTGACGGCTACAAGGCTGTCCAGCTCGGCTACGGCGCCATCGACCCCACCAAGGTGACCAAGCCGCTGGCTGGCCACTTTGCCAAGGCCGGTGTCACCCCGCGTCGCCACCTCGTCGAAGTGCGCACCGATGACGTCGATCAGTTCGAGGCCGGCCAGGAACTGGCCGCTGACCTGTTCGAAGAGGGTGCTGAGGTCGACGTGACCGGCACCACCAAGGGTAAGGGCTTCGCCGGTACCATCAAGCGTTGGGGCTTCAAGTCCTACCGCCGTACTCACGGTTCTCACAAGAACGAGCGCCGTCCCGGTTCTGTGGGCGCATGCGCCACTCCGAGCCGTATTCTCAAGGGCAAGCGTATGGCCGGCCGCATGGGTCATGTGACCGCCACTACCCAGAACCTGATCATCGTCTCCGCTGATGTCGAGAACGGCATCCTCGCCATCAAGGGCGCCATTCCTGGCCCCAAGGGCGGCATCGTTCTCGTCCGCTCGGCTGTGAAGGGAGCCTGATAAACCATGGCAAACGTTACTCTGAACGTCACCGACGCCAAGGGCCAGGCCACCGGCACCGTTGAAGCTCCTGAGGCTCTCTTCGGCGTTTCCGCCGAGGATGTCCAGGCTCACATCCCGCTGATCCACCAGGTTGTCACCGCTCAGCTCGCTGCTGCTCGTCAGGGCACCCACGCCACCAAGACTCGTGGCATGGTTTCCGGCGGCGGCAAGAAGCCGTGGAAGCAGAAGGGCACCGGTCGTGCTCGTCAGGGCTCCATCCGTGCACCGCAGTGGTACCACGGCGGCACCGTGTTCGGCCCGCAGCCGCGTGACTACTCTCAGCGCACCCCCAAGAAGATGAAGGCCGCAGCTCTGCGCTACGCCCTGTCCGATCGCGCCAACGCCGGTCGCGTTGCCGTGGTGGAGTTCGGTATCACCGAGCCGTCCACCAAGGCCGCTGTCGCCGCCCTGGCCCCGATCACCGCGGACAAGTTCACCACGGTCGTCTTCACTCGCGACAACATCAACGAGTGGCTCTCCGTGCGCAACATCCCGACCGTTCACCCGATTTTCGTCGATCAGCTCAACACGTACGACGTGATTACCTCGCAGTACGTGGTCTTCACCAAGGAAGCCTTCGAGGCTTTCGTGGCTGCCAAGACCGAGCCGAAGGAGGCCTGATTTAGATGGTCGCTATTCACAAGCCCGCTCACGACGTGATTCTTAAGCCCGTCGTCTCCGAGAAGAGCTACGCCGCTTCCGACCGTGGCCAGTACACTTTTGTGGTGGCTCCGGATGCGAACAAGGTGCAGATCAAGCAGGCAATCGAAGAGATCTTCAAGGTCAAGGTGACGAACGTCAACACCCTCAACCGCGCTGGCAAGAAGCAGCGCACTCGCACCGGTTTCGGCCAGCGCGCTTCCCAGAAGCGTGCGATCGTGACCGTCGCCGAGGGCCAGACGATCGACATCTTTGGTAACTGAAGGCTAGCCGAGAAAAGTTAAAGGAAGAACTACATTATGGCTATCCGCGTTTATAAGCCGACGACCGCAGGCCGCCGCAACGCGTCCGTCTCGGATTTCTCCGAGCTGACTCGTTCTACGCCTGAGAAGTCGCTGGTTCGCAAGAAGTCCAAGACCGGCGGTCGTAACTCTTACGGCCGTATCACCTCCCGTCATCGCGGCGGCGGCCACAAGCGTCAGTACCGTCTCATCGATTTCAAGCGTTGGGACAAGGACGGCGTGCCCGCCAAGGTTGCCGAGATCGAGTACGATCCGAACCGCTCCGCCCGTATCGCCCTCCTGCACTTCGCAGATGGCGAGAAGCGCTACATCATCGCGCCGAAGGGCATCAAGCAGGGCGACGTCATCGAGACCGGTGCTCAGGCTGATATCAAGCCGGGCAACAACCTGCCGCTGAAGAACATCCCGACCGGTACCGTGGTTCATGCCATCGAGCTCCGCCCGCTGGGTGGCGCCAAGATCGCTCGTTCCGCTGGTGCCGCCGTTCAGCTCGTCGCCAAGGATGGCGCCTACGCTCAGCTGCGTATGCCGTCCGGCGAAATCCGCAACGTCGACGCGCGCTGCCGCGCTACCGTCGGCGAGGTCGGCAACGAGGACCACGCCAACATTCAGCTCGGCAAGGCTGGCCGCGCCCGCTGGATCGGCCACCGTCCGATCACCCGTGGTGAGTCCATGAACCCGGTCGACCACCCGCACGGCGGTCGTACCCGCGGTGGTAAGCCGCCGGTCTCCCCGTGGGGCAAGGGCGAGGTTCGTACTCGTCGTCCGAAGAAGGCTTCGAACAAGATGATTGTTCGTCGCCGTCCGTCCGGCAAGAACCGCAAGTAAGGGAGTATCGAGAAGATGACTCGTAGCATCAAGAAGGGCCCCTTCGTCGACGCCCACTTGCAGAAGAAAGTCGACGAGCAGAACGAGAAGGGCACCAAGAACGTCATCAAGACGTGGTCCCGTCGTTCGATGATCACCCCTGATTTCATCGGACACACCTTCGCCGTTCATGATGGTCGCAAGCATGTCCCGGTGTTCGTCACCGAGGCCATGGTTGGTCACAAGCTGGGTGAGTTCGCCCCCACGAAGACCTTCAAGGGTCACGTGAAGGACGACAAGAAGGCCCGTCGCTAAGGATAAGGAATAGAACATGGAAGCTAAAGCAATCGCTCGTCACGTCCGCGTGACGCCGCGCAAGGCTCGCCGCATGGTCGACCTCATCCGCGGCAAGAAGGCGACCGAAGCCGTCACCATTTTGAAGTTCGCCCCTCAGGCTGCGGCCCTGCCGGTCCGCAAGACCCTGGAGAGCGCCATCGCCAACGCTCGTGTGAAGGCCGATAAGGCCGGCGAGCCGTTCCGCGAGAACGACCTGTACATCAAGGAGACCTACGTTGACGAAGGTGTGACCCTCAAGCGCTTCCGCGCTCGTGCCCAGGGCCGCGCCGCTCGTATCAACAAGCGCACCTCCCACATCACGGTCGTCGTGGCTAACAAGGAAGGAGCCCGCTAAAGATGGGTCAGAAGATCAATCCGTTTGGCTACCGTCTGGGCATCACTGAGAACCACCGCTCCAAGTGGTTCTCCGACTCCAACAAGGCCGGCGAACGCTACCGCGACTTCGTGCTTGAGGATGATCAGATCCGCAAGGAGATGAGCAAGGACCTCGAGCGCGCTGGCGTGTCCCGCATCGTCATCGAGCGCACCCGCGACCGCGTCCGCGTCGACATTCACACCGCCCGTCCGGGCATCGTGATCGGTCGTCGTGGCGCCGAGGCTGAGCGCGTCCGCGCCAAGCTCGAGAAGCTGACCGGCAAGCAGGTCCAGCTCAACATCTTCGAAGTCAAGAACGCCGCGCTGGACGCCCAGCTCGTCGCTCAGGGCATCGCTGAGCAGCTGACCAACCGCGTCACCTTCCGTCGTGCCATGCGTAAGGCCCAGCAGGACGCCATGCGCGCCGGTGCCAAGGGTATCCGCATCAAGCTCTCCGGCCGCCTCGGCGGTGCGGAAATAAGCCGTTCCGAGTTCTACCGTGAGGGCCGCGTTCCGCTGCAGACCCTCCGCGCCCTCATCGATTACGGCTTCTTCGAGGCCAAGACCACGTACGGCCGTATCGGCGTCAAGGTCTGGATCTACAAGGGCGACATGACCGAATCCGAGTTCGAAGAGCAGCAGGCTCAGCAGAACAACCGTCCGGGCCGTCGTGGTGGCGATCGCCGCCCGCGCCGTGGCAACCGTTCCGCCGCCCCGCAGGCCGCCGAAGCCCCCAAGGCTGAGGCTCCCGCCGAGGCCGCTCCGGCTGCAGAAACGAAGGAGTGAGCAAGAATGCTTATCCCCAAGAGGACTAAGTACCGCAAGCAGCACCGCCCTGTGCGTTCTGGCATGTCCAAGGGTGGCAACGAGATCAACTTCGGTGATTTCGGCATCCAGTCCCTCGCCCCGGCCTACGTGACCAACCGTCAGATCGAAGCCGCGCGTATCGCCATGACCCGCTACATCAAGCGTGGTGGCCGCGTGTGGATCACGATCTTCCCGGATCGTCCGCTGACCAAGCACCCGCTCGGTGCCCGAATGGGTTCCGGTAAGGGTGCCCCGGAGTTCTGGATTGCGAACGTGCGCCCTGGTCGCGTGATGTTCGAAATCGGTGGTGTGTCCGAGGACGTCGCTAAGGAAGCCCTCCGCCGCGCTATCGACAAGCTCCCGATGAAGTGCCGCATTATCGCACGTGAAGGTGGTGATATCTGATGGCAGTCGGTACCGCTGATTACTCCATCAAGAATCTCAACGAGAAGACCAACGCGGAAATCGAAGGCTTCTTGAAGAAGTCCAAGGAAGAGCTGTTCAACCTGCGCTTCCAGCACGCCACCGGTCAGCTCGAGAACACCGCCCGTCTCAAGGCTGTCAAGAGCGACATCGCCCGCATGTACACCGTGCTTCGCGAGCGTGAGCTTGGCATCAGCCAGGAGCCGGCCGCCACCGAATCCAAGGAGAAGTGATTATGGCTGAAGAGCGTAACTTCCGTAAGGTTCGCCGCGGCTACGTCGTGTCCGACAAGATGGACAAGACGATTACCGTCGAGCTCGAGCAGCGTTCGACCCACCCGCTGTACGGCAAGGTCGTTCGTTCCACCAGCAAGGTCAAGGCCCATGATGAACACAACGACGCCCACATTGGCGACCTCGTGAGTATTATGGAAACTCGGCCTCTGAGCAAGACCAAGCGCTGGCGTCTCGAATCCATTATCGAGCGCGCCAAGTAAGTAAAGTTCGGCAAGGCTCGCCATTTACCGGGGCATTATGGGCAACCACGATGCCCCGGTAAATGGGGAGAACCAGCTCGGCTAAGGAGAATCAATGATTCAGCAGGAAACGCGGCTTCATGTCGCCGACAACACGGGTGCGAAGGAACTCCTCGCCATCCGCGTGCTCGGCGGATCGAAGCGACGCTATGCCGGCATCGGCGACGTGATCGTCGCCTCCGTCAAGGACGCCATTCCTGGCGGGTCGGTCAAGAAGGGCGACGTGGTTAAGGCCGTTGTCGTCCGTACCGTCAAGGAATCCCGCCGTGCGGATGGTTCCTACATCAAGTTCGACGAGAACGCCGCCGTCATTCTCGGCTCCGGCCGTGAACCGAAGGGCACTCGTATCTTCGGACCGGTCGGTCGTGAACTGCGCGAGCACAAGTTCATGAAGATCGTGTCCCTCGCCCCGGAGGTGATCTGACATGGCAGCCAAGATCAAGAGCGGCGACCTGGTCAAGGTCATCCGCGGCAAGGACCGCGGCAAGGAAGGCACCGTCAAGCAGGTGCTCTCCAACGATCGACTGATCGTCGAAGGCGTGCAGATCGTCAAGAAGCACGTGCGTGCAACGCAGCAGGGCCAGCAGGCTGGCATCGTCTCCACTGAGGCTCCGATCCATCGCTCCAACGTGATGGTCATCGACCCGGAGACCAAGCAGCCGACCCGCGTTGGCATCACCGTTAAGGAAGAGGCGCGTGACGGCAAGGTGAAGACCGTGCGCGTGCGCGTCGCCAAGAAGTCCGGAAAGGAGCTGGCATGACCGATACTACTGTCGAAGCGCCGGCCACCCCGCGCTTGAAGGTCAAGTACAACGAGCAGATCATTCCTGAGCTCGAGAAGGAGTTCAAGTACTCCAACCCGATGCAGGTTGCCCGTGTCCAGAAGGTCGTCGTCTCCATGGGTGTTGGTGCCGCTGCCCGCGACTCCAAGCTCATCGAAGGTGCCGTCAAGGACCTCACCCTGATCACCGGCCAGAAGCCGAAGATCACCAAGGCCAAGAAGTCCGTCGCGCAGTTCCACCTGCGTGAGGGCCAGGCCATCGGTGCGTACGTCACCCTGCGTGGCGACCGCATGTGGGAGTTCCTGGACCGTCTGCTGACCCTCGCGCTGCCCCGTATCCGCGACTTCCGCGGCATCAACGGCCACCAGTTCGATGGCCAGGGCAACTACAACTTTGGTCTCACCGAGCAGTCCATGTTCCACGAGATCGATCCTGATTCGATCGATCACGTGCGCGGTATGGACATCACTGTGGTGACCTCCACCAAGGACGACAAGGAAGCTTACGCGCTGCTGAAGCACCTCGGCTTCCCCTTCAAGGAGAACTGATATGGCAAAAACCGCTCTTAAGAACAAGGCGGCCGGCAAGCCGAAGTTCAAGGTCCGCGCTTACACGCGCTGCCAGGTCTGCGGTCGTCCCCACTCCGTCTACCGCAAGTTCGGCCTGTGCCGCATCTGCCTTCGTGAGAAGGCTCACCGCGGTGAACTGCCCGGCGTTACGAAGTCCAGTTGGTAAACATCGACGCTGAAGGTCCGCGGCCCGAACGCTTCTAGAAGAAGCGTGAGGGCGGCGGAAACCATAGCGAGAAAGGGCAACAAGCCCAAATGACAATGACAGATCCGATCGCAGACATGCTTACGCGTCTGCGTAATGCGAGCGCGGCCAAGCACGAAACCGTGGATATGCCGTACTCCAAGTTCAAGGCGAACATCGCCGAGATCCTGAAGCGCGAAGGCTACATCAAGGACTTCACCGCTAAGGAAGCCAAGGTCGGCCAGACTCTTGAGGTCACCCTCAAGTACGGTCCGAACGGTGAGCGTTCCATTCAGGGCATCAAGCGCATCTCCAAGCCGGGCCTTCGTCGTTACGCGAAGTCCGACTCCCTGCCGATGCCGCTCGGTGGCCTGGGTATCGCCATCATCTCGACTTCTTCGGGACTGCTGACTCAGAAGGAATGCCTCGACCGAGGCATTGGCGGCGAAATTGTCGCCTTCGTGTGGTGAGAAAGGAGAGCTGAAACATGGCATCGCATATTGGTAAGCTCCCCATCGCCATCCCTGCTGGCGTTGAAGTCAAGATTGAAGGCCAGAACTTCTCCGCCAAGGGCGCCAAGGGTTCTGACTCCTACGTGGTTCCGGAAGGCATCACCGCTGCCGTTGAAGGCAACGAGATCGTCCTGACCGCCGCTGATGACCTGCGTCCGACCCGTGCCAAGCACGGTCTGGCCCGCTCCATCATGGCCGGCATGGTCAAGGGTGTTCACGATGGCTACTCCAAGACTCTTGAGATCGTCGGCACCGGTTACCGCGCCGTCGCCAAGGGCAAGGGCATCGAGTTCTTCCTCGGCTACTCCCACACCATCACCGTCAACCCGCCCGAAGGCATCACCCTGAAGGTGACCGACGCCAACCACGTGGTTGTCGAAGGCACCGACAAGCAGGTCGTGGGCCAGGTTGCCGCCAACATCCGCAAGCTGCGCGCTCCGGAACCCTACAAGGGCAAGGGCATCAAGTATGCCGATGAACGCATCCTGCGCAAGGCTGGAAAGGCTGGTAAGTGATATGAGCGTTGCTATTCTCGGAAAAGGCAAGAAGGTAGCTCTCAAGCGCCGTCACGCGCGTATCCGCAAGCGCATCTCCGGTACCCCCGAGCGTCCGCGCCTGGTGGTCACCCGCTCCAACCGTCACATGGTTGCTCAGGTGGTCGACGATACCAAGGGCATTACCCTGGTGTCCGCCTCCACCCTTCAGGCCGACTTCGCCGGCTTCGAAGGCACCAAGACTGAGGCCGCCAAGAAGGTCGGCGAGCTGATCGCCGAGAAGGCCAAGGCTGCCGGCATCACCGCAGTCGTGTTCGACCGCGGTGGCAACAAGTACACCGGTCGCGTCGCAGCCGTTGCTGATGGCGCCCGCGAGGGAGGTCTTGCACTGTGAGCGACAACGAAACGAAGGAAACCCAAGTGGCTGAAGAAACTCAGAACACTGTGGCGACCGAATCCAACAACGAGGACCGCAAGGGTCGTCGTGGCCAGCGCGGTGAAGGCCGTCGTGGCGAGCGTCGTAACCGTCGTGAGGAAAACCACGGCGACGAGCTGCTCGATCGCGTGGTGACCATCAACCGTGTGTCCAAGACCCACAAGGGTGGCCGTACCTTCAGCTTCGCCGCACTGGTTGTGGTCGGCGACGGCAACGGCACCGTGGGTGTCGGTTACGGCAAGTCCCGTGAAGTCCCGGCCGCCATCGCCAAGGGCCAGCTGGACGCCAAGAAGCACATGTTCTCTGTGCCTCGCGTCCGCGGCACCATCACCCACCCGGTTCAGGGTCACGACGCTGCCGGCACCGTCCTGCTGCGTCCGGCCGCCCCGGGTACCGGTGTAATCGCCGGTGGCTCCGTGCGCGCCGTCATGGAATGCGCGGGCATCACCGACGTCCTGACCAAGTCGATGGGCTCCGCCACCGCTGTCAACGTGGTGCGCGCTACCGTCGACGCCCTCAAGCAGCTCGAAGAGCCCGAGGAGATCGCCGCCCGTCGTGGCCTGGCGCTCGACGAGGTCGCTCCCGATGCTCTGCTGCGCGCCCGTGCCGCCGGCATTGCCGAGGCTCGCAAGGCTCGCGAAGAGGCTGCTGCCGCTAAGGCCGCCGAAGAGAAGGATGGTGAGTGATACTCATGGCTAAGAACCTGAAGATTACCCTGCACCACGGCATCGTGAACCGTACCCCGGCTCAGCGCGCCACCGTCAAGACCCTCGGCCTCAACAAGATCGGTAAGACCGTTGTCCGCGAGGACACCCCGGCCAACCGTGGTCTGGTGAACGCCGTGCGTCACCTGGTCACCGTTGAGGAGGTTGACTGATTATGGCAGATAACGAAATCCTGCAGATGCACGACCTGAAGCCCGCCCCGGGTGCCAAGAAGGACCGCACCCGTGTGGGCCGCGGTGAAGGCTCCAAGGGCAAGACCTCCGGTCGTGGCGCCAAGGGCCAGACGAAGCGTAACCACGTGCGTCCGGGCTTTGAAGGCGGCCAGCTGCCGCTGTACATGCGCCTGCCGAAGCTTCGTGGCTTCAAGAACCCGTTCAAGGTCGAGTTCCAGGTCATCAACATCGCTCGTCTCGTGGAGCTCTTCCCCGAGGGTGGCGAGGTTGCTGTGGCCGACCTGATCGCCAAGGGCGCTGTTCGTGACAACGCTCCGGTGAAGGTTCTGGGCGACGGCGAGACCACCGTGGCTTTTACCCTCAAGGGTGTTAAGGCTTCGGCTTCCGCCAAGTCCAAGATCGAGGCCGCCGGCGGTTCCGTTTCCGAGGACTGATTAGTCCTACGGGGAGCGCAATAGGCTGTACAACCCCCGTCCGCCAATAGGTGGACGGGGGTTCCCTTTTCTAAAGAATTGTTGTTCTGAGCGCAGAGAAGCAGTCTCAACACAATGATCGTTTTGAGTATGCTTCCCCCCGTTCAGTACGACGGAGCATAATTCAGGTAACATCCGCGAGATATGAAGTGGCCGAAGTAGGCACTGTAGACTATGCTCGTTCGTTAGTTTGTGTATTTCGCGTGATTGGCGCGCTATAGGGAGGAAATCCAGGTGAGGACACTAATCCAGGCCCTGAAGACCAAAGAGTTGAGGAAGAAGATTCTCTTCGTCCTGTTCATCATCATCGTCTACCGCATCGGATCGTTCATCCCGACCCCGGGCGTGGACTACAACGTGGTGAACAAGTGCATGGCCACCATCGGCAGCGCCTCCCAGGAGAACTTCATCGGCCTGGTGAACCTCTTCTCCGGCGGTGCCATGCTCCAGCTGTCCATCTTCGCGCTGGGCGTCATGCCGTACATCACCGCGTCCATCGTGGTGCAGCTGCTGCGCGTGGTCATCCCCCGCTTCGAGGCCCTGCACAAGGAGGGCCAGTCCGGCGAGGCCAAGCTCACCCAGTACACCCGTTACCTGACCATCGGCCTGGCCGTGCTCCAGTCCACCACCATCCTGGTGACCGCCCGCTCCGGCGCCCTGTTCAACTACCGCTGCGACCAGGTCATCCCGGACGGCTCCGTGTGGAACCTCGTGGTCATGGTCCTCATCATGACCGGCGGCACCGGTCTGATCATGTGGATGGCCGAGCTCGTGACCGACAAGGGCATCGGCCAGGGCATGTCCATCCTGATCTTCATGTCCATCTGCTCCGGCTTCCTGCCGCAGCTGTGGGAGATCGGCTACGGCACCAACGGCAAGAACGGCGACTGGCTGAAGTTCGGCATCGTCGTGGGCGTGCTCGTGGTCATCCTCATCTTCGTCGATTTCGTCGAACTGTGCCAGCGCCGCGTCCCGGTGCAGTATACGCGCCGTATGATCGGCCGTAAGATGTACGGCGGCTCCTCCACCTATCTGCCGCTGAAGATCAACATGTCCGGCGTGATCCCGCCGATCTTCGCCTCCTCGATCCTCGCCATCCCGACCCTGATCGCCCAGTTCGGCAAGTCCGACCAGTCCTGGGTCAAGTGGATCAACGCCAACCTGGCGAACACCACCTCCGTGTGGTACATCGCGCTGTACGCGCTGATGATCGTGTTCTTCTGCTTCTTCTACACGTCGATCACGTTCAACCCGGACGAGACCGCGGACAACATGAAGCAGTACGGCGGCTTCATCCCCGGCATCCGCGCCGGCAACGCCACCAGCCGCTACCTGACCTACGTGATGAACCGACTCAACACCGTCGGTGCCGTCTACCTGCTGTTCGTGGCCCTGATCCCGACCGTGCTGATCATGGCCCTCGGCCTCAACGCCAAGCTGCCGTTCGGCGGCACCACGATCCTGATCATCGCGGGCGTGGGCCTCGACACCCTGCGTCAGGCCAAGGCCCAGACCGAACAGTTCCAGTACACCGGCTTCCTGTTCGAAAACGTGGACCACAAAGAAGGCTGACGCCCGCTTGGCAGCGGCCGCCCGCAATGGGCAGGCGGGCGCGCGAGGAGTGGAACAGTCCAGTGGACTGTTCCACGACGGAGCAATCTTTCTTCCATATATAACTCAATGGCTCCCTTAACCAAGGGAGCCGAAACCGTATTAATAACCGACACAAAAGGAGACCACCATGCGTCTGCTCATCATGGGCCCCCAGGGCGTGGGCAAGGGCACCCAGGCTGCTCTGCTCGCCGAGCACTTCAACATCCCCACCATCTCCACCGGCGACATCTTCCGCTACAACATCAAAAACAAGACCGAACTCGGTCTTGAGGCGATGAGCTACACCGACAAGGGCGAGCTGGTTCCTGACTCCCTGACCAACAAGATCGTCAAGGATCGTCTGGCCAAGGAAGACTGCAAGAACGGCTGGATCCTCGACGGCTACCCGCGTAACGCCGCCCAGGTCACCGCTCTCGACGAGATGCTCGCCGACCTCGACACTCCGCTCGACCACGTGGTGGCCCTCGAAGCCGCCCGCGACGTGCTGCTGGAGCGTATGAAGAAGCGCGCCGCCGAGCAGGGCCGCGCTGACGACACTCCGGAGGCCATCGCCAAGCGCCTGGAGACCTACGAGAAGGAAACCGCTCCGCTGCTCGACATCTACGAATCTCGCGGTCTGCTCGTCGTGGTCAACGGCGTCGGCGACATCGACGAGATCAGCGGCCGTATCATCAGCCACCTTGAGTAGTAGGTTCGGCGGCCCGGCCAACAAGCCGGAGTGATGCCGAAATACCACATCAATGTTTCCATACCCCTGTGCGACACGCCAAGTGTTCGTACAGGGGTATGTGCGTATATAGTTGACAGTTGGTGTGTCTTCGGATATGCCATAGTAATCATCCAACGGAATAGGACTAGAGGCACATGGCAAAAGACGGTGTGATTGAAGTCGAAGGACAGGTCGTGGAAGCACTGCCTAACGCGATGTTCCGCGTTGAACTCGAGAACAAGCACATCGTGCTCGCCACGATTTCCGGCAAAATGCGTAAGAACTACATTCGTATTCTGCCGCAGGATCGTGTCGTGCTCGAAATGAGCCCTTACGACCTGAACCGCGGACGCATTACGTACCGTTACAAGTAAAGGTACACAAGAAAAGGATAACCATGAAGGTCAGCCCTAGCGTGAAGAGGATCTGCGAAAACTGCCGCGTGATCCGCCGTCACGGCCGCGTCATGGTGATCTGCGTCAACCCGCGCCACAAGCAGCGTCAGGGCTGAGAGCAGATTCTCCAGCGGCACTAAGTAAATAAGGCACTCTCTCACAGTGCTTCCCGCAAGGGAACGACACTGAACCACGGGTACGTAGGCCCGTGCCGGGTAACCGGGCGAGCGGGTGCAAGACCTACGGCAACAAGAAGGAATCGCAATGGCACGTCTTGCCGGAGTCGACATCCCCAATGAGAAGCGCATCGAGATCGCCCTCACCTACATTTTCGGTGTGGGTCGCACTCGTGCCAAGGAAACGCTTGCCGCGACCGGTATTAGCCCGGACATCCGCGTCAAGGATCTCACCGACGAGCAGCTGATTACGCTGCGTGACTACCTCGAAGCCAACTACAAGATCGAGGGTGACCTGCGTCGTGAAATCGATGCAGATATTCGTCGCAAGATTCAGATCAACTGCTACCAAGGCCAGCGTCACCGTAAGGGACTTCCTGTGCGCGGTCAGCGCACCAAGACCAATGCTCGTACCCGCAAGGGCCCGAAGCGCACGGTCGCCGGAAAGAAGAAGGCCACCAAGTAGTCGGTGGCATGATTCGGGCCACGGGATGATTTCACCCCATCGCCCGAACGTCAACAACAAAGTTCGTTACTAGGAAACGAGGGTCAATGGCAGCACCTAAGCAAGCCGCTCGTAAGCCCCGTCGTCGCGACCGCAAGTCGGTCCCGGTCGGCCAGGCTCACATCAAGTCCACTTTCAACAACACGATCATTTCGATCACCGATCCGTCCGGCGCCGTGGTGTCCTGGGCGTCCGGTGGCGATGTCGGCTT
Source organism: Bifidobacterium longum subsp. infantis ATCC 15697 = JCM 1222 = DSM 20088 (assembly GCF_000269965.1). Lineage (NCBI taxonomy): Bacteria > Bacillati > Actinomycetota > Actinomycetes > Bifidobacteriales > Bifidobacteriaceae > Bifidobacterium > Bifidobacterium longum. The sequence continues at coordinate 2,454,496 of NC_017219.1, read as the reverse complement.
CAAGGGCTCCCGTAAGTCCACGCCGTACGCCGCTGGTATGGCTGCCGAGTCCGCCGCCCGCAAGGCGATGGAACACGGCGTCAAGAAGGTCGACGTGTTCGTCAAGGGCCCGGGTTCCGGTCGTGAAACCGCCATCCGTTCCCTGCAGTCTGCGGGCCTCGAAGTTGGTTCCATCACCGACGTCACCCCGCAAGCCCACAACGGCGTTCGTCCTCCGAAGCGTCGTCGCGTCTGAGCACTCAGCAATACCAAATCCATCCAAAACCGCCTGACCGGTGAGTGCACCACCGAGTTCAAGCTGAAAGGATAACCACAGTGCTTATTGCACAGCGTCCGACTCTTACCGAGGAATCTCTGAATCCGCAGCGCTCCCGCTTCACCATCGAGCCGCTCGAGCCTGGCTTCGGCTACACGCTCGGCAACTCGCTGCGTCGCACGCTGCTGAGCTCCATCCCGGGTGCTGCCGTGACCTCCGTGCGTATTTCCGGTGCCCTGCATGAGTTCACCACTCTGCCGGGCGTCCAGGAAGACGTCACCGAGATCCTGCTGAACATCAAGGGCATCGTGCTCACCAGCGAATACGACGAGCCTGTGGTCATGTATCTGCGCAAGAGCGGCAAGGGCGAAGCCGTGGCTGGGGACATCACCCCGCCGGCCGGCGTCACCATTGCCAACCCGGAGCAGCACATCGCTACCCTCGCCGACGACGGCGAACTCGAGATCGAGTTCACTGTCGAGCGTGGCCGTGGCTATGTTCCTGCCCAGATGAACAAGCAGGACAACGATGAGATCGGCCGTATTCCGGTTGATTCCATCTACTCCCCGGTACTCAAGGTGAGCTACAAGGTCGAGGCCACCCGTGTGGAACAGCGCACGGACTTCGACAAGCTCATTCTGGACGTGGAGACCAAGCCCGCCATCTCCCCGCGTGACGCGGTGGCTTCCGCCGGTTCCACCTTGGTGGAGCTCTTCGGCCTGTGCCGTGAGCTCAACGCCCAGGCTGAAGGCGTCGAGGTCGGTCCGGCCCCGGTGGCCGAGGAGACCAACCCCGAGATGGCCGTTCCGATCGAGGACCTCAACCTGACGCAGCGTTCTTACAACTGCCTCAAGCGCGAGGGCATCCACACCATCGGTGAGCTTGTCTCCCACACCGAGCAGGACCTGCTCGACATCCGCAATTTCGGTATGAAGTCAATCGATGAGGTCAAGGAGAAGCTGCAGACCCTGGGCCTGAGCCTCAAGTCCTCGCCGATGGCCTTCGATACCAATAATCTCGAAGGTGGCACGTTCTTCTCGCCGGAAGACGAGTGATCTGCCTCTTTGACCAATCGTTCGTTCACTAGGCAAGCGGATGTTCGGGCATATGCCCACCTGCTTGTCTGAAGAACGGACATATAAGGAGTAAACCCAATGCCTACACCTAAGAAGGGCCCGCGTCTGGCTTCCAGCCCCGCACACGAGCGCCTCATGCTGGCAAACATGGCGACCAGCCTGTTCCAGAACGGCCGCATCACCACCACGCTGCCGAAGGCCAAGCGCCTTCGTCCGCTGGCAGAGCGCCTGATCACCTTCGCCAAGCGCGGTGATCTGCACTCCCGCCGTCGCGTGATGCGCGTCATCCGCAACAAGTCCGTGGTGCACATCCTGTTCACCCAGATTGCCGAGCAGATGGAGCAGCGTGAAGGTGGCTACACCCGTATCGTCAAGATCGCTCCGCGCGTTGGCGATGCCGCTCCGGCCGCTGTGATCGAGCTCGTCACCGAGCCGGTTGCCAAGAAGGCTGTTGTGAAGGAAGCTGAAGCCGCCGCCAAGGTTGCCGAAGAAGAGGCTCCGGCCGTTGAGGCTGAGGCCACAGAGGCTACTGAGGCTCCGGTCGAGGAGGCCGCCGCCGTTGAGGCTGAGGCTCCCGCTGACGCCGAGAAGGCCGAGTGAGCTGAATAGCTTTCGCCAAGCTAGCTGAAAGGGCTGGAATCCGTTTGGGTTCCAGCCCTTTTGCATTGTTTCATAGAATCTACAACGTACGTACGGCTCGAATGGCCTCGGCTCTTGCGGCCAGCTGATCATCGGCGGGATATGCGATATGCTCCAAAGTCAGGCCCTGCGGCGCAATCGGCCCGCTTGAGCCTTCACGCACTGGGTCGGCCATTTTACCGGCAAACCACTCCAGTGATTTGCGTCCCGAACCAACTTTGATACATGAGCCGACCAGGGACCGCACCATATTACGGGCAAAGGCATCCGCCACAATCGTGAACACTACCAGGCCGGACTCCAGCGACGGAGTCCGATATGCTTCATGCGATGCCATCGCATCCGGCACCAGGGGAGTGATCGGCACCCGCCGCCAATAGGCGGTCTTGACTTCGCGGATCGTAGTGCCTCCCGGATTCGGAGTGGCGAAGGAACCAAAATCGTGCAGGCCGATGGTCAATGCGGCTGCGCGGTTCATAAGCTCCAGATCCAGCGATTCATCCACGGTAAGCACGCATCCACGCAGGCGCGGGTCGATCTCGGACGAACGATCGGCGACCCGATACACATAAGTGCGCTCCAATGCGGAGAACCTGGCATCGAAACCGGCCGGTGCCACGGCAATGCCATGAATGACGATGTCCGAAGGCAGCACAGCCTTGAGTCTGCGAGTCAGCGCCTCGGTGACCGGAATGGTCATGTGACCTACGCAGCGATTCAGTACCTCATCGGATACATCCAGATGCGCCACTTGGTGGGAGGCGTGCACACCGGTGTCGGTGCGCCCAGCCACCGTCAAGCGTAACGGTTCGGCCGCGTCATCGGCCGGCACCCGCAGCACCTTGTGCAGCGCATCTTCAATGGTGCCTTGCACCGTACGCAGATTGGGCTGTTTGGCCCAGCCATAGAATCCGCCGCCGTCGTAGGCCAAGTCAATGCGCAGTCGTGTCATAGCCATTCATTGTAACGAGTGCGGTCGGCGAGATGCGCGCGGTCGGCGAGACGAGTGCGGTCGGCGAAGTGACCTGCCTGTAACATTCTCGCGCGTTTGCTGAAACGGGGCCGCCTTAGGTTGTAACCATCAAACCCGGTTACGGCTTGCGGCGTCAGCGTACGCTCGAACGCCCAACCGCTTGAGGCCACAGAAGCCGCCACAGCAAGGAGCAGGCACGATGATCGAATCCGCAGCACGCAGACTGGCCCATGAACTGGTGAACCGTCGCGAGGCGATCAACCGCGAACTGTCCCGCAACGGCGTACGCTTCGGCATCTACAAGAACGGCGAATACCACGACCGGCTCTTCCCGTACGATCCCGTGCCGCGCATCATCGAATCCGACGAGTTCGACGAGCTGGAGAAGGGCCTGAAGCAGCGCGTCAACGCCCTGAACGCCTATCTGAAGGACATCTACTCCGACAAGGCCATCATCCATGACGGCGTGGTGCCGGAGGAATACATATACACCTCGGCCGGCTACTTCCCGCAGGTCAACGGCGTGACCCCTCCCGGCGGCATCTTCGCGCACATCGCCGGCGAGGACCTGGTCCAAGGCGAGGACGGCCGCTGGTGGGTACTGGAAGACAACCTGCGTATCCCCTCGGGCGCCAGCTACCCGCTGTTCGTGCGCGACATCGAGCGACGCATCTCCCCACGCCTGTTCCGCGACGTGCACATTCGCGACAATCGCGAATACCCGCGCCTGCTGCGCAAGGCCATGGACTTCGTCTCCACCGAAGGCATCGCCGTGGTGCTGACCCCCGGACGCTACAATTCCGCGTTCTTCGAGCACGCCTATCTGGCGGAGAAAACCGGCGCCGCACTGGCCTTCCCCGAAGACCTCGAAGTGGTGGACAACAAGGTCTACTTCCTCGACTACGCCGGCAAACGCCACCGCGTGGGCGTGGTCTACCGCCGCCTGTCCGACGAATTCCTCGATCCGTTTGCCTTCAATCCTGATTCGGTGATCGGCGTGCCCGGTATCCTGTCCGCCTACCGCGCGGGCAACGTGGCCATCGTCAACGCGCCGGGCAACGGCGCGGCCGATGACAAGGCCATCTACTACTTCGTGCCGCAGATGATCAAGTACTATCTCGGCGAGGAACCGATTCTCAACAACGCGCCCACGTATATGCCGATGTTCGAGGCCGACCGTAAGGAAGTCCTGAATCGTATGGGCGAGCTGGTCATCAAGGATGTGGCCGAAGCCGGTGGTTACGGCGTGGTGTTCGGTTCGTCGCTGGATGCCGCCGCACGTGAGGAGCTCGCCAACCGGATCAAGGAGGAACCTCGTCGATTCATCGCCCAAGAGGTGATTCAGTTCCGCGATATCGATGTGGTGGACCCGAAGACCGGTGAGATGTCGCCGCGCAAATGCGATCTGCGTGCCTTCGTGGTCACCGGCAAGAATACGCACGTGTGGTATTCGGGCCTGACCCGCTACTCGTCCGTGCCCGGACAGATGATCGTCAACTCCTCCCAGGGCGGCGGCTTCAAGGACACCTGGGTGCTGGCACCCGAATCCGGCGTCGAGCACGAGTACGGTGCCGAAACGTATGTGGCGAACCTGCTGAGCCAGTCCCGCCGCCACTCGTTGTCGCTGGTTACCGCATCCAAGGCAGACAACCTGTATTGGCTGGGTCGGTACACCGAGCGCGCCTTCACCACGCTGAACCAGTTCTTCCCGTTCTACGATCGCGTGATGGACACCGATGTGGATGCCTTCCGTCCGTTCGCTCACGCACTCGACCTGCCCGAAGATTTCGAGGACTTCGACGGGTTTGTGAACAGCTTCTTGTACGACGGGTCCAACCCTGATTCGGTGCGGTCGGCCGTAACCTCCGCATTCAACAACGCCATGATTCTGCGCCCGGAATTGAGCTCGCGTCTGTTGCAGTACGTGGAGTTGGCGATGACCAACATCACCGATGCCGCCAAATATGCGGCCGACGCCGAGGACATCTACAAGCAGCGCGATATTACCGATGACATGCTCGCCTTCTGGGGCGGCATCGAGAACTCGCCGGTCGACCCCACGCTGAAGGCGTTCATCTTCATCGGCAAGTATCTGGAGCGCATCGACCTGTACGCGCGCTTCGGTTTGACGATGGAGGAGATGGAAGCCCCGCTTAGGAAGCTCGCCTCCTACTCGATGATCCTCGACGGCATGCCGTTGCCCAGTTGCTTCACCGATGGGCTGAGCTGGCTGGTCGGTCAGCTGCCGTCTCGCGGATATCAGGAAGTCGCCGACCTGCTGAAGAAGTACCTTGACGATTATTCCGGCCGTGTCAGCGCCCTGGCCATCAAAGACATGGGCTCACTGAGCTCCATGAACATGGATGCCAAGCGCCCCTAACCCGACGTTCGCCCTGACGGGTTCAAATGCTATGGTGGTATGGCGAAAAAACCGTGCGCCCGAGTGCCGGCCGATGCGTATCAGCAGATTGCCGGAATATATGCGTGGGCTGTGAGCGCGCGGACCATACCTCAGCCATGGCTGTAGTGTTGTTATCCCGAGAATGTGCCGGTTGCCGGCTCGTGTATAAGTGCAGGAGACGTTGTGAAAAAACTCGTGTTCGACTATGAGATGAGGCTGTCCTTCAGCGCACCGGTCACCGATCACAGGTTCCAGCTTCGCTGTATTCCCGCCACTGGCCCTCGCCAACAGGTGATTGACGTGGAAGTGAAGATTCAGCCCGAAACTGAACTCGAAACCACCATCGACTCCTTTGGCTCCGTGGTGATGACCGGATTCATCCCCGAGCCGCACGACATATTCAGCTATTCGGTGACCGGCATCGCCTTCGTGGACAATGCGCATATCCATAAGGAAGCCTATAAACCGCTGTACCGATTCAATTCAGCGCTCACCATTCCCGGCCCGACCGTGGAGGCGATGATTGCCGTATGCCGCGAACGCTTGGCTGCGTTGCCTTCCGACGCCACTCCGGTGCAGCAGGCCACTGAAGTGATGGATGAGGTCTACAAGGCGTTTGTGTACACGCCCGGTTCCACCACGATTCGCACCACCGCCGAACAGGCCTTGGCCCAGCGCAAGGGCGTATGCCAGGATTATGCCCATGTGATGCTGTCCGTGTGCCGGCACGTGGGATTGACCGCGCGCTACATTGCCGGCTTGCTTGGGGGAGAGGGCGCGACCCACGCTTGGGTCGAGGTGTATCAGGATGGCCGATGGGTCGGACTGGATCCCACGCATAACCGGTTGGTGGACGACAGCTACATCACCATCGCCCACGGCCGCGATTACCGCGACTGCATGCTCGACATCGGCATCTTCTCCGGCTACAACGTCCAGCAGTCCCAATGGGTCAACGCCTCCGTCCACGAACAGGTGGCGTAAAGGACGAGATCCAAGCTCCCTCTGATGAGCTGAGCCGTGAAGAAAACGCCGGAGGCGTTTTTAGGCGAAGGCGAACGACGGTGAGCAAATAAAATGGCAGCTGGAAAGCTGTCCTTAATTGCGTTCGAGCTGTCGAGCGTAGCGAGACTGAGGGAGAGACCACTCAATGCAGAGTGGCCCCGTCACCGCTTCTACCACCACCAATATTCGGGTTTTCGTCGTTGCAACATTCGGATTTTGGTAGTTGGGAGATTCGGATTATTGTAGTTAGAAAGTTCGGGTTTTCGTCGTTGCAACATTCGGATTTTGGTAGTTGAGAAATTCGGATTATTGCGATGGCGGACGTGAAATAACGGGAGGTGCGCGGAATGGCCGATTCTCTGGCGGGCGACATCAAGCCGAAGGCCTATCGCCCTCGTATCGTGGATGCACAGATCGAACGATATATGCGCATCTTTGGCGCGGTGGAGATTACCGGCACCAAGTGGTGCGGGAAAACTTGGTCTGCGCGGGCCCATGCAGCCAGCATTACCTATGTGGATCGCAATAACAATTTGGCTGCGGCTAAGGCGGATTCGTCATTGATGCTGTTGGGAGATAGACCTCATGTCGTGGATGAGTGGCAACTCGCCCCAGCTATATGGGATGAAGTCCGTCATCACGTCGACGATGATTCCGCGAATAAAGGTCAGTGGATTCTGACCGGTTCATCCACTCCTCTCAATGAGAATCGGCCGAACCATAGTGGTGCGGGACGAATCGGACGTATCCGTATGAATCCTCTGACTTTATATGAGTCCGGACTCTCGACAGGTGCGGTAAGTCTCAGTGGACTGTTTGAACATAAGTTCGCCGCTGCAAAATCAGAGATAAGTACACAGATGTTGTTGGATGCCGTATGCCGAGGTGGATGGCCGGAGGCGGTGGCTATGCCTGTATCTGACGCACAGATTCTGATTCGGGAATACATGCGACTCACGCTGACTGAGAGTGTGCCCAAGCAAGGCAAGGATCCTGATGTGGCTCGTCGTCTGCTGGATTCGCTTGCGCGCAATATCAGTCAAGCTGTGACATTCAAAACCTTGCGTAAGGATATGTACGGTACTGAAGAAAATCTTGACGATTTCATTTCGGAGAGAACGGTATCCGGGTATACGGCCATGTTCGAGAACATGTTCGTCATCGATCCGATAAAGGGCTGGGTCCCGCCGGCACGGGATCCAAAGCGACTCCAGACCAAGGCGCGTCGGTATTTTGCCGATCCTTCCATTGCGGCGGCAATGTTGGGCATGAGTCCTGCTGCTCTTATCGGCGATTGGCAGACTTTTGGGTTTCTGTTTGAGAATCTATGCATCCGCGATCTGTTGGTGTATGCGAGATCTCTCCTCGATATTGGGATAGAACCGGTTCGGTATTATCATGACGATTCCGGTCTGGAGTGTGATGCCATTATTGAATTGTCCGATGGACGGTGGGGCGGCATCGAGATTAAGCCCAGTGAGGATAAAGTCCCTGAGGCAGCGGCAAATCTATGCAGACTGAAAGGGAAACTGCTGAGAAATCCGAGTGCGCGAACCCGTGAACCGGAGTTCTTGGCGGTGTTGGTGGGGGTCGGCGAGTTCGCGTATCAACGCGATGATGGAGTGTATGTAATTCCTGTCGGAGTGCTTGGCGCGTAAACGCAATGCCAGCGCTTCGGGCGAATTCCGGGATTGTGATCTGACATGTCTCAAGCGGCATACACTTGAGACTTGCTCAGCGAAACTCCGATTTGCCAGGTCGGCAGAATGTGGCATAATGAACAAGTTGCCATTTTGGCAGCATGGATAAGTGTCCGAGCGGTCTAAGGAGCACGCCTCGAAAGCGTGTGAGGTGAAAGCCTCCGCGAGTTCGAATCTCGCCTTATCCGCCTTTAGGGTTCCGGGTTTGTCCCGGGACTCTTTTTGTTTCTGCGAAACCTCACCTTTGAAGGGCTATAGGAACAATTCTTCCACATGCGTAGCTTCAAAGGCGTCACCATCGACGGGTTCACCAAAATGCTCGACGAGTACATGGTTTGGTACAGGGACAAGCGCATCAAACTCGAATACGGGATGAGCATCATGGGCAAACGCATCGAGCTCGGGCTTGTCGCCTGAACGTGCGTGCTGTCGTTGCGAACGACCATTCAGACAACGAAGTCCAACAAAACGTCACCGCCCCCCCGACTCTTCTCTTTTCGTATGCGACGCTGCAAAAACGGTACATATAGAGTAGAGAAATTTTCGCTACTCTAGAACAGCTTTTCTATCGGCGTGTTGCTGCCTATATAGCGGAGACGGATGCTGCAGCCATGGATTGGCTGCTGTTTCTTCGATGGGTGCGATTTGTGCATATCGTTGCAATAAAGCCCTTCTCAGGCGGGAAACAAGATAACGAAAATTTCGCCACGCGCGATGAAGTTTTATTTGCTTTTTTTTTAAAGCCTTGTACATTGAAGGACGTACCGATGGATGAAACGGCAATGGCGACGATGTTGTTGACAGGCTCATTCAGACGGGTTAGGAGAAAAACTATGACAAATGCAACGGCGCAACCGGATACTTCCGTGATGCGCAAGCCGAAGCGCCAATACATAGGCATATTGTATTGTCTTCCATACGTGGTGGTCTTCCTGTTCGGCATGATCGTCCCGATGTTCTACGCGCTTTATCTCAGCTTCTTCAAGCAGTCCCTTCTCGGTGGCACCACATTCGCGGGCTTCGACAACTTCATCCGAGCGTTCAAGGATGAGGCTTTGTGGGGCGGCTTTAGGAACGTGCTGATTTACGCGGCGATCCAGATTCCGATGAATCTGATTCTGTCCCTCGTGGCGGCGCTCGTCTTGGACTCCCAGAGGATCCGCCATATCGCGGTGCCGCGAATCCTGCTGTTCCTGCCTTATGCCGTCCCAGGCGTCATCGCGGCGCTGATGTGGGGATACATTTACGGCGATAAGTATGGTCTTTTTGGACAAATCGCCGGTATGTTTGGCGTAGCGGCTCCTAATATGTTGTCGAAGCAGCTCATGTTGTTCGCCATCGCGAACATCTGCACTTGGTGCTTCCTTGGCTATAACATGCTGATTTATTATTCTGCACTGATCGGCATTCCGAACGACCTGTACGAATCTGCCCGTATTGACGGCGCTTCGGAGCTGCGCATCGCTTGGTCCGTGAAGATCCCCCAGATTAAGAGCACCATCGTGATGACGGTCCTCTTCTCTGTGATCGGCACGCTCCAGCTGTTCAACGAACCGAACATCTTGCGTACTTCCGCCCCGGACGTGATCAACAGCAGCTATACGCCGAACATCTACACCTACAACCTCGCATTCAATGGCCAGAACGTCAACTATGCCGCTGCCGTCTCTCTGGTCATCGGCATCATCGTCATGGCCTTGGTCGCCGTCGTTAAGATCATCGGCAACAAGTGGGAGAACAAGTGATGAGTGAAGCAATCGCAAGACCGCGTTCCAAGTCGCTGCAGCGCAGAGACGCCAAACTGGCGCTCAAGGCAAGCAAGCATTACAAGCGCATGCAGCAGCGTGAGCCGGCTCCGAAGCTGACCGGCAAGCAGCGTGTGCTCAACTGGCTGCTGCACATCATTATGGCTGTGATGGTCATCTACTGCCTCGTGCCGCTGCTGTGGGTCGTCTTCTCTTCCACAAAGACCAGTGAGGGCATCTTCAGCTCTTTCGGCCTGTGGTTCGATGACAAGAATGTGTTCTGGCAGAACGTGCAGGATACGTTTGCTTATCAGCATGGTGTCTACACTCGTTGGCTGTTCAATACGATCATGTACGCAGTGGTAGCAGGTGTTGGTGCAACCATCATTGCCACTTTCGCTGGGTATGCCATCGCCACCATGCGATTCCCTGGACGTAACGCCCTGCTGGCCGTCACTCTGGCATTCATGTCAATTCCTTCTACGGTGATCACCGTGCCGCTGTTCCTCATGTATTCGAAGATCGGGCTGGTCGGCACTCCGTGGGCCGTGATTATTCCGCAGCTTGCCACGCCGTTCGGCCTGTATCTGATGATCATCTATGCGCAGACCTCGATTCCGGTCTCGCTGATCGAAGCCGCGAAACTGGACGGTGCAAACACTTGGACCATCTTCTGGAAGGTCGGTTTCCCGCTGCTGTCTCCAGGTTTCGTCACCGTACTGCTGTTCACGCTGGTCGGTGTTTGGAACAACTACTTCCTGCCGCTGATCATGCTTACGAATACCAACGACTACCCGTTGACGGTCGGTCTGAACATGTGGCTGAAGATGGGTGCCCAGGGAACTTCAGACGGTCAGGTTCCGAACAACCTCATCATCACGGGCTCGCTTATCGCAGTTGTTCCGTTGATCATCGCATTCATGTTCCTGCAAAAGTACTGGCAGTCTGGCCTCGCGGCCGGCTCTGTCAAGCAGTGAACCTTCGGCCGCACGGTCCCTACGATCACCCATTCGTTGCCTTGGCGACCGTGCGGCATCCGCCCTTTGGGAAAACAACAAAATAGTAATTCATGACACACAAAGGAGTAATCATGAAGAAGAGTATCAGGCTTGTGGCCGCTATCGCGGCGCTGGCAATGACGGCCGGTATCTCGGCATGTGGTTCCAGCACTAATGGGAACCAGGCCAAGAGCGATGTGACCGCGCAGGACGTCGAAAACGCTCTGACCGACACCTCGAAGAACGTCGAACTGACCGTCTGGGCCTATTCCGCCAAGCAGATGGAGCCCACTGTCAAGGCATTCGAGAAGAAGTACCCGCACATCAAAATCAACTTTGTCAACACCGGTGCCGCGGAGGATCATTTCACCAAGTTCCAGAACGTCGTTCAAGCCCAGAAGGATATTCCCGACGTCGTGCAGATGAGCGCTAATAAATTCCAGCAGTTCGCGGTTTCGGGTGCATTGCTGAATTTTGCCAACGATAGCATCGAAAAGGCATGGAGCAAGCTATACACCAAGACTGCATGGGCTCAGGTGCATTACGCCGGCGGCCTCTACGGTGCGCCGCAGGACGCCACACCATTGGCCAACTATGTGCGAAAGGATATTCTGGACGAACATAACCTGCAGGTGCCAGAAAGCTGGGAAGACATCTACAACGAGGGCATTAAGCTCCACAAAGAAGATTCCAACAAATATATGGGAATCCTGGGATCCGACATCTCCTTCTTCACTAACCTCTACCGTTCCGTTGGAGCGCGTCTGTGGAAGGTTAATTCCGTGGACGACGTCGAACTGACTATGAACAGCGGAAAAGCAAAGGAATTCACGGAATTCCTGCAGAAGTGCCTGAAGGATGGCGTCCTTGAAGGCGGTACCGTCTTCACTGACGAGTTCAACCGTTCGATTAATGACGGTCGTTACGCCACGTTCATCAATGAAAACTGGATGGGCAACACCTACAAGGAACAGAACCCGAGCCTCAAAGGCAAGATGGTGGTTGCTGCCCCACCGTCCTGGAAAGGACAGCCTTACCAGTCCTCTTCCGTCGGCTCCATGATGAGCGTCTCCGCGGCTTGCCCGAAGGAGAAGCAGGCGGCGGCTCTCGCGTTCATCAACTGGCTTGATTCCGACAAGGATGCCATCCAGTCATGGCAGGATACCAACAACGGCAACTTCTTCATGGCGGCCTCCGTCTATCAGGACGATGAGAACCAGCGCAATAAGAAGGAGACCGACGGTTACTACGCCAATGATGATGTCAACGCCGTCTACTTCGATTCAATGGACAAGGTCAACACCGATTGGGAGTATCTCCCGTTCATGTCCCAGGTGGAGGTCGTGTTCAACGATGTCATCGTGCCGGAGATGAATGAGAACGGCGATCTGGTAGGCGCCATGGCCAAGGCGCAGCAGAAGCTCAAGGCATACGCGGAAGACAACGGCTTCAAGGTCACCACCGACGCCGACTGACATCCGGTTGCCCGCCATTGCTAGGGAGGACGGCCAAAACGGCCGTCCTCCCTTTTTGAGATTAAACCCCGGAACCAACGACGTGGTTTGCGTGTACCTGACGATGTACAAGTTGTCGGCTTCGATAACGTGCCGGAAGCCAAGTACTCGGTGCCGGCGCTGACCACCATTGATCCACATATCGACGATTATGCCAAGCATGCCGTTGACATGCTTATCGACCGCATCGAAGGGTACTCAGGCCCGGCCCGTACGTACACCACCGATTTCACATTGGTGGAACGTGCCTCAACTCGACTTGCTCACTGACAATCCGCATTGGCTTTGTGGACGGTGTGTGCCGCAGCATGCTACGGCACACACGTACCTCGATTTAGTTGCGGATGGTATAGGGTTGTAGCTTTGCATATTGCGCCTGTAGTACTTTTCAGGGTGAGAGTTTTACGAGGTGTGGGGGACGCCACGTGGATTTCGGCGTTTTTTGTCTGCCGTCCCACAGCGTCTCCCCTGGACGACCATGGTTGGTAATGGGAATTGGCGTTATTCTGCGGTTTTGAAGGCCGACGGTGCGGGATGCCGCAGACGGCAAACGATTGATGCTTCTGCTATCCCACGTTTTTGTGGGACGGCACGCAGAAAATGGTCAAACTTCTCTGCCGTCCCACAAGACGAAGATGCATGACTACTCGTCACCGGTGGCTGTCGGACGTGTGGCTTTCATCGACCATCTCTCACATTTTTTCCCGAAAAATGTGAGAGGCAAACACATAATACGGGGGGGGAATGTGGGAGTGCGTATTGCGATAATCGTACGACGACATATTCGACGGCTACAGATGAGTGAAAACTACAGATTATTGTCTTGTACTGGTCGTCTTATACGCCACTGCGGGAAAAAGGCATATGCCGCAGTGTGTGTCTACTCGAACAATGCGGCGTCAGTCGCTGGGTAGCCAAGTTGGAACGCGGTGTAGGCGTGCTTGGCGGCCAGTGCGGCGAGGATGAGCAGCGTATCGCTCTCGGTGGAAGATTTCGATTCGGTCACGGCCTTGATCTGCGCGCGGGCGCAGTCCATTTCGATGGCGGCGGCGGTCGGTACGGTTTGGCCACTTGCCTTGTCGGCGATGGTGGTGGGGTTGGCCAGTAGCTGGTCGATGGCATAGACCTTTTGGCGGGGGTCGCTTTGGCCGGAAGAACTGGATTGTGCGCCGGAATCATCAAAATTGCCATTGGCCAGCGACACCAGCTGCTGCCCGGCGGTCTTATGCATATCGCTCAACGCCAACGTAGCCCCAGCGGTCTGTCCTCGTGCGGTCAAGACCTCGATAGCGAATCCGGCGCGATCCTCGGCCACGGCCATCGCATCCAATACCGATCGGTCAACGTTGGCGGACGTGACGCCATCAAGACGCGCCGGCGTCACCTCAGGCGCGGCCTGCCCGAATTTATCGGCCAGAAAAGTCAGCCATTGCTTGGTCTGCGCGTCACGTAACGTTCCCTCGGCAAAACGACCCGAACAATACCCGGCAACGTCAATCCAAGCCAGGGGAGCGGCCAGACCGGTGGCATACTGCTCCAATAACGGCGTGCCTTCAGCCGGATGGGTGGCGTAGTCCGCCAACGTCATCGCTTTCTCGCAAGGGCTCATCTGAGCTTCCGCCTCGGCCCGTCCGGCCAGTCGCGGCATCGAACACGCCGAAAGCGAACACAGCATCGCGCTCGCGCATAGTGCGGATGCCAAGCGCCGGGTAAACCGTCCTGAAGAGAAGCGTGTCTGCATGGAAACCTACACTAATAGCTAACTGTGACCACTCATAGGCCATGCGCCGCATAACTTCATAGGAGGTACGGATCGATGGAACTGGACCTGACAGGAATACACAAGCTCGCCGCCGAGCAAGGAATCGACCCCGGAACCCTGGATGATGCGCTGGCAGAGGCCCTGCGCCTCGCCTACCTCAAGACCCCGCACGCCGCCAAGCACGCGCGCGTGGAGCTTGACGAACGTTCCGGCAACTTCACCGTGTGGGCCGCCGACGAAATCCCGGTCGAACCCACCGAAGACAACCCTCACCCCGCTCCCAAGCTGGGCGAGGAATACGATGACACCCCGCGTGACTTCGGCCGTCTCGCCGCCGCCACTGCACGCCAAGTCATCACCCAGCTGTTCCGCCGCGCCGAAGATGAGAAGGTATTCGGTGCGTTCTCCGGTCAGAAGGGCAAGCTCATCACCGGCATCATCCAGCAGGATGCTTCCGACCCCTCCAACGTGCATGTCGCGATGGGCGATGTCGAAGCCATTCTGCCTCGCCGTGAGCAGGTGCCCGGCGAACGTTACCGCCACGGCGAACGCATCCGCGTGTACGTGGTGAACGTGGCCCGTGGCATCAAGGGCCCGGAGATCGTGGTGTCCCGCTCCCACCCGGAGCTGGTCCGCAAGCTGTTCGAGCGTGAAGTGCCGGAACTGGTCTCCGGTGCCGTGTCCATCATGGCCATCGCTCGTGAGGCCGGCGCCCGCACCAAGATCGCGGTCAAGGCCAACACCGATGGCGTGAACCCGAAGGGTGCGCTGATCGGCCCCGGCGGCGCTCGCGTGCGTGCCGTTATGGAGAACCTTGGCCCGGAGAAGATCGACATCGTCGACTACTCCGACGATCCGGCCAAGTTCGTGGCAGCCGCGCTGTCCCCGGCTGTGGCCACCGGCGTACAGGTGATCAGCGAGAAGAACAAGACCGCCATCGCCTTCATCCACGACGACCAGCTATCCCTGGCCATCGGCAAGGAAGGCCAGAACGCACGACTGGCAGCCAAGCTGACCGGCTGGAAGATCGGCATCGAATCCGCCGAGGCCCATGCCAAGAAGGTCGCCGCTGAAAAGGCCGCCCAGGCTGCGGCCGAGGCTGCTGCTCCGGAAGCCGAATAGGCCGCCGGGCTCGAAGGCGAATGATCTTCAGGGCGCATTATTTCCTGATACGAGCCGCGTCAGCAATGGCGCGGCTCGCTGCGTCTGCGCTATCCAGCGCTATGAGTATGCTTGATTGGCGTATGTGGGCTGGTGCAGTGTGCGCGAAATCGCCCACACCAGAGACGAGGTAACACGATCATGGTCGCACGATGAGACAGGGTAGGCTTGCCGTCATCACCAACTGACCACGCCCATGCACGCGCGTGGTCACAGAATAGGAGTAATTAGTGGCGAAACCACGCGTATACGAACTGGCTAAGGTTTTGAATGTCGATAGCAAAACCGTGCTTGAGAAGCTTAAGGACATGGGAGAATTCGTCAAGTCCGCTTCTTCTACGATTGAACCGCCGGTAGCCCGGCGTCTGAAGGCAGAGTTCGCCAAGGACAACGCCAAGGGTGATTCCAAGCCCGCATCTTCCGCACAAAAGCCGGCTGCCAAGCCCGTGCAGCAGCGCCGCCCGGCCGCACCTTCGGCCCCGGCTTCCACTTCATCTTCCGCACCGACTCCGGCCGCTCCCGCACGTCAGGCATCGCCCGCCTCGGCACATCAGCAGGCTCCGACTCCGGGCGCACCGACACCGCGTCCGCAGGGCGGCGCACGCCCCGGCATGCCGACCCCCGGCCGCCACGGTCAGCACGACAACCGTGAGAATGGTCGCGATAATCGCGAAGGCCGCGAGAACGGTCGTCAGAGTCGCCCGAACGATCGCCGTAACAACGATCGTCGTAACAACCAGGGCCGTCCGAACAATGGCCAGCCGGGGCAGCATCAGAACAACCGCGACAATGCTTCGGCTCCGCGCCCGCACGCTCAGGGCGGCGCCGGTGCCAATGGCGGCAATGCCGCTTCAAACGCGATTCCGCGCCCGCACGCTCAGGGCCCGCGCCCGGGCAACAACCCGTTCTCCCGCAAGCAGGGTATGCACACCCCGACGCCGGGTGATATTCCGCGTCCGCATCCGATGGCTCGTCCGACTGCTGATAGCGGTCGTGGCGGTCGTCCGGGCCGTCCCGGCCAAGGCCAGGGGCAGGGCCGCGGCTTCCGTGGCGGTCGTCCGGGCCAAGGTGGTCAGGGCGGTCCACGTCCCGGCCAGTGGGGCCACAACCGTCCGGGTCAGGGCGGCGGCTCCCAGGGTGCCGGTCAGGGCGGCGCACGCGGCGGCTTCCGTGGGGGCCAAGGCGGCGGCAATAATTTCCAGGGCGGCGGCGCACCGAGCAACGGTCCCGCACGTGGCGGCGGTCGTGGTGGTCGCGGCGGTGCCGCAGGCGCATTCGGCCGTCAGGGCGGCAAGTCCTCAAAGGCCCGTAAGAACCGACTGGCAAAGCGTCATGAGTATGAGGAGCTGAAAGCACCGACCATCGGCGGCGTTCGCATCCCCAACGGCAACGGCCAGACCATCCGTCTGCGTCAGGGCGCGTCCCTGGCCGATCTGGCGGAGAAAATCAACGTCAACCAGGCCGCGCTGGTCACCGTGCTCTTCCACCTGGGTCAGATGGCTACCGCCACCCAGTCCTTGGATGAGGAGACCTTCCAGATTCTGGGCGGAGAGATCGGCTGGAACATCCAGCTCGTCTCCGCAGAAGAGGAAGACAAGGAACTGCTCCAGCAGTTCGACATCAACCTTGACGAGGAAGAACTGCAGGATGACGAGGATCTCAAGCCTCGCCCGCCGGTCGTCACCGTCATGGGCCACGTCGACCACGGTAAGACCCGACTGCTGGATACCATCCGCAAGACCAACGTCATCGCACGTGAGGCCGGCGGCATTACCCAGCGCATTGGTGCCTACCAGGTCACCGTGAACCTTGAAGGCGAACCGCGCAAGATCACCTTCCTCGATACCCCTGGCCACGAGGCGTTCACCGCCATGCGTGCCCGTGGTGCCGAGCTCACCGATGTCGCGATCCTCGTGGTCGCCGCCGACGATGGTGTGATGCCCCAGACCGTTGAGGCCATCAACCACGCTCAGGCCGCCAAGGTGCCGATCGTCGTGGCCGTCAACAAGATCGATGTGCCCGGTGCCAACCCGGAGAAGGTCCGCGGCCAGCTCACCGAGTTTGGCCTGGTCCCTGAAGAGTATGGTGGCGACACCATGTTCGTCGACATCTCCGCCAAGCAGAACCTGCACGTCGACAAGCTGCTCGAAGCCGTGCTGCTCACGGCTGACGCTGAGCTGGACCTCCGCGCCAACCCCGACATGGACGCCCGTGGTGCCACCGTCGAAGCCCGACTCGACAAGGGTCGTGGTGCCGTGGCCACTGTGCTGGTTCAGCAGGGTACGCTCCACGTGGGCGATGCCATCGTGGCCGGCACTTCGTACGGCCGCGTGCGTGCCATGCTCGACGAGAACGGTCAGCCGATGGAGGCAGCCGGTCCGTCCACACCTGTTCAGGTGCTGGGCTTGACCTCCGTGCCCACCGCCGGTGACCTCTTCCTGGTCGCCTCCGACGATCGCGCCGCCCGCCAGATTGCCGAGAAGCGTCAGGCCACCGAGCGTGCCGCCCAGCTGGCCAAGCGTCGCAAGGTCGTCTCCCTCGAGGACTTCAAGAAGAAGTTCGCCGAGTCCGAGATCGACATGCTCAATATTGTCATCAAGGGCGATTCGTCCGGTTCGGTCGAGGCGCTCGAGGATTCCTTGATGAAGATCGAGGTGTCCGACGAGGTCGGCATCCAGGTCATCCACCGCGGTGTCGGTGCGATCACCCAGAATGACGTCAACTTGGCCACGGTCGACAAGGCCGTTATCATCGGTTTCAACGTGCGTCCGAACCGTCAGGTCGCGGACCTCGCCGAGCGCGAGGGCGTGGAGATCAAGTACTACTCGGTCATCTACCGTGCGATCGAAGACATCGAGGCATCCCTCAAGGGCATGCTCAAGCCGGAATACGAAGAGGTCGTCACCTCTCACTCCGAGATCCGCGAGATCTTCCGCTCCTCCAAGTTCGGCAACATCGCCGGCGTTATGGTGCAGGACGGCGAGGTCAAGCGTGGTACGAAGTGCCGTATCCTGCGCAACGGCGTGGCCACGGTCAACGACCTCGAGATCTCCTCTCTGCGTCGCTTCAAGGACGACGTTCAGTCCGTCAAGGAAGGCTACGAGGCTGGTATCAACCTCGGCACCTTCAACGACATTGAACTCGGCGACATCATCGAGACCTTCGAGATGCAGGAAGTCGAGCGCAAGTAGTCATTGTTAAGCCCTCTCTGACGAGGGGGCTGTCAGCCGCAGGCTGGCTGGGGAGAGACATGGTAGTTCCATGATTTTCTCTCCCCCAGCCTCACTGCGTTCGGCAGCCCCTCGTCAGAGGGGGCTCAAGTCTAGAAAAAGGAAATTCCTATGGCAGGAACCAACCCGCGCGCCGCACGTATTGCGGCCTTGATTCAGCGTGTCGTCGCCTCCTCCATTGAGCGCGAACTGCATGACAAGCGACTCGCCAGCATCACCGTCACCGAAGTTCGTGTGACCAACGATTTGCAGATCGCCAAGGTCTACTGGACCCAGCTCGGCCACGAAGGCCATGAGGAAGGCGAACGCAAGCGCGCCCAGCAGGCCCTCGATCAGGCCAAGGGCCACCTGCGTTCTCTGGTGGGCCACAAGGCTGGCCTGCGCCTGACTCCGCAGCTCCAATTCGTGTTCGATGAAGTGCCCGGCGAGGCTCACGAGATCGAAGACATTCTCGCCGTGGCCAAGAAGCGTGACGAAGAACTCGCCCGTGTTCGCGCCACCGCCCAGTACGCCGGCGACGCCGATCCGTACAAGCACGACGACGAGGCCGAAGCCGAGGGCGATGAGTTCGAGTCCGACGAGGAGTAGTGTGCTTCATACAACCCCCAGCGGCCTACTCATCATCGACAAGCCGCAAGGCGTGACCAGTTTCGACGCCGTTGCCGCCGTGCGCGGCGCGTTGCACATCAAGAAGGTCGGTCACGCCGGCACCCTTGACCCCATGGCCACTGGCACGCTGGTCATCGCCTTCGGCCACGCCACGCGACTGCTCAACGCCATCGTGGCGCATGACAAAACCTACGAGGCCACCATACGCCTCGGCCTGCGCACCACTACCGACGATGCCGAAGGTGAGGTGCTTGTCGATGATGAAGCCCGCTCCCGCTGGCAAACGCTGTCAGCGCAGCTGACCGAGGGCGGCCAGAGCGGCGAACCAACGGCGCTACCAACTGCCTCATGGCAAGATCTGCTCACTCGCACCATCGCCACCAATTTCACCGGCGATATAGAACAAGTTCCCAATACATTCTCCGCCATCAAAATCAACGGCCAGCGTGCCTACGACTTGGCTCGCGAAGGCAAGGAGGTGGAACTCAAACCCCGCCCGGTGACCATCAGCGAATTCACCGTGCTGAATATCCGCAGCGGATTCGTAGCAGGGGAGCAGGCCGCTGAACCATTGAGGGAAGACGCGAACACGGGAGCGATTCCCGCACTTGATGTTGACGTGCGGGTCAGCTGTTCATCGGGCACCTATATCCGCGCGCTCGCCCGCGACCTCGGCAATGAACTTGGCGTCGGCGGATACCTGACCCGTTTGCGCCGTACGCGAGTCGGCCGATTCGCGTTGCCGGACGATGCCAGCGGACTTATCGCTCCTGAGGCGATGCTTGACACGCGAACCCATACCGTCACCGCACATACCGATCAGAAGACGTTCACTAATCGGGAAGGGCAAACCGTCACGCGCAACAAGTGCGTATTGGACACTCCTGAAGGTCTTGCCGGTGACGAGCGCCGCAACTGGCTGCTTGACCATGCCCTCACCATGGAACAGGCCGCTCGAGGTGCGATGCCGGCGCTTGACATCACTCCTGAGGAGGCCAGCGAATTACGCTTCGGCCGCCGTATCGAGCGTACAATCAGCGAGCCCACTGCCGCCATTGTGCCGCAAACGCATGATGTGGCGGCGATTATCGAGCGTGCCAACGCTCATCAGGCCAAGCCGGTCACCGTATTCCCCCTCGCGTAAAGTAGACGCGGTGAAAAGTGCAGCTTGATACAGGCCGCGCACAACAACGCCTATATTGCACGAATAACATCGCACGGATAAAAGGAACAGCACACTGATGGATATCACGCACCTGACCCCTGACGCCGAAGGCTCGATTGAATGGCCCTCGTTCAGTAACGACAAGAAGGCCGTGGTGACATTGGGCGCATTTGATGGCATGCACTTGGGTCATCAGGCGGTGATCAAGCGCGTGGTGGAACTCGCGCACCAGCATGGTGCTTTTTCCGTGGTGATTCTGTTTGACCCGCGCCCCGCATTCGTGCACGGCTGGGCCGCCTCTCACCATGGCGAGGAACCTGCGGCGCAGAATGTGGATGCCGAAGCGTTGACCAGTGTGGATGATCGACTGCACCGCATGGAACAGTTCGGCGTGGACCATGTGCTGGTCGTGCACTACACGCTGGCCTTCGCAGCCATGTCATACATTTTCTTCCTTGGCCGACTCACCGGCAAGCTGGGCATGCGTACGCTGGTCCTCGGGCAGGATGCCGCCATGGGCAAGGGACGAGAAGGTGATGTGAAGCGTATCGCCAATCTTGCCGTCGCCACCGGTGTATTCGAACTTGACGTGGTCGATGACCGTGGCCCGGGCGAAGTGCGTATTCCGCGCGATTTCAAGCCGGAAGCCCCGAGCGGATGGGGAGAGCCCGTCGACCCGCTGGCCAATGCCACCAAGGCCGAGCGCCGTGCATGGAGCAAGAAGAACCAGGCCAAGGCAATGCGCGCATGGAGCTCCACCAATGTGCGTTACCTGCTGGCTCATGGCCGAATCCAGGATGCCAACGCCATTCTGGGTGCTCCGCACGCCATCGAAGGCGAAGTGGTGCACGGTGAGGAGCGCGGCCGCACCATCGGATTCCCCACCGCCAATCTTGGCTCCGACATTGCAGGCTACATTCCGGTCGACGGCGTCTATGCCGGTTGGCTGGTAGATGGTGAAAACCGTTGGCCCGCCGCCATCTCCATTGGCACCAAACCCACCTTCAGCGAGAAAACAGGACTCAACGAACGCGTAGTGGAGGCCTACTGCATCACCGATGAGTGGATTGATCTGTACGGCCATAAGGTTCGCGTTGAATTCATCGGTTTCCTGCGCCCGCAGGTCAAGTTTGATGGCCCCGACCAACTCGTTGACGAACTCAAGCGCAACGTCGAAGAGACCAAGCGTCTTACCGCCTGAGGCATATCTCAGGGTTATTTACGCACTCCCAAGGCGTCTAATGCGTCGGACAATGTGTTGGACTCCACCAGCCGAAGTCCCTCGACATGCACTGGCTTGCGCAGAGGAGGAATGACCGCCGTCGTAAAGCCAAGGCGCGCGGCCTCGCGAAGGCGATATTCCATACGCGGTACCGGGCGCACCTGACCGGTCAGGGAAATTTCCCCGATGGCACACGTGGCTCGAGCAATGGGTTTTGACGTGGCGGCGCTCGCCAGTGCCGCCACTATCGCCAAGTCGGAACCGGGCTCCTTGGCCTGGCCTCCGGCAATAGTGGAGATATACAGGTCGTTGGACAGCAGGTTGAGCTTGCTGTGGCGGTAGAGCACCGCGACCAGCATGGCGATACGGCTGGGGTCCACGCCATTGACCGCACGTCGAGGTGTGGGCAGCACCGACGTGGTGACCAGAGCCTGTACTTCGATAGGCAGACTGCGATGCCCATCCAATGTGAACGTCACACAGGTGCCTTCCACGGGTGCCACGTTGGCCGCATCAGGGCCGTCTCCAGACAGGAATAATCCGGCGGGATCGGTGACCTCTTCGATGCCCTCACCGCTCATGTCGAAACAGCCGACTTCATCGGTCGGACCAAAACGATTCTTCACCGCTCGCAGCATTCTCAGCGCAGTCTCGCTGTCGCCTTCGAATTGACAGACCACATCGACCAGATGCTCCAATGTGCGCGGGCCTGCAATCGAACCGTCCTTGGTCACATGACCAACCAGAAATACTGGAATGTCAAGTGTCTTAGCGGTATCTATCAGCGCGCTTGCCACTTCGCGCACCTGAGTCGAACCGCCGGAAATGCCATCGACCTCCTGCGAGACGATGGTTTGCGCCGAATCCACAATGGCCAAGGCCGGCTTGTTCTGTTCGATCAGCCCCAATACTGTGGACAGGTCGGTGGTGGAGGCCAGTAACAAGTTCGGCTCCACCGCGTTGATGCGGGAAGCGCGCAAACGAACCTGCGCCTGTGATTCCTCGCCGGAAATGTACAGCACGGTGTTGGCGTGCGTTGATGCTGTGTTGTCCTGTGTCGACACCGTGTTTGATGTGCCGCCCTGCGCCCGGCTCGACTGTTGGGCAGACCGCTGACCTGCCCCTCGGAACGTACTGTCCACCGCCACAACGCGCGCGATATTGCCGGCCGTCTGCAACAGCAATGTCGACTTGCCGATACCCGGTTCGCCCGCTATCAGCGTCACTGAACCCGGCACCACGCCACCGCCGAGCACACGGTCGAATTCGAAAAACCCGGTACCGAGCCGCTCGACGCTTTCCGTGCCCACTTCGGTAATCGGACGGGCTGCAGATCTGGCGTTGTTGGCAACCGTAACCGACTGCGTGCGTGATGTTCGGCCGGGAGCGGCCGTACGAGAGCCTGCCGCCGGCCGAGCCTCGTGAAATTCCTCGACCGTGCCCCACTGACCACACTCGGGGCAACGGCCGTACCACTTCGGCCCGTTCCAACCGCATTCGGAACATACATACTGCACACTTGATTTCGCCATGGTCTCACCCTAACCCGAACACCAGCGGACGGTAAATTTTTACCGTTCGTAAGAGTTTCACGCGGCTTGCGCACAACGACTAAGATTACGGCCGCCTAGCGTCACGCGGCTGTGAGAGAATCGGGGCATGACTAATAGTGAGAACTCCTCGACCACACAATCCCATGGCAAGTTGATTGCAGTGGTGGTTGCCGCAGCTGTTGTGATTATCCTGGCAGTGCTTTCGGCCTTTGTGTGGCCGGGTTGGGCCATCCAGAAGAATGATGGCACCTCCACTACCACCCAAAACAGCCAGCAGAAAACCGAATCATCCGAGCCGACCAAGCCGACTATCGACGCCACAGCTTTGCCGGATGATGCCAGTGAGCTGTTGAAGGCCATGCCGGACAGCGTACTGAATTACGCGCGTACCAAGGCGGTTGCCTCCACGACGTGGAATTCCGCGTCGCCGCTCGAGGGGTACACTCTGACCTACTCCACTGGTGATGCCGCCAAGGATGTCACGCTGGTCGCCGCGCAGTGGTCGTCGGCGGACAATGCCAAGACCCAGTACGATGCGTTGGTCGCTGCGCAGACCGGCGATGAGTCGGCATCCGGCAACGTCAAGGTTTCCGGCAACGTCACGGGCGCGTACGTGGTGAAGGCCGATGCCTCCAACAGCAAGAACGCCGTTGCCATCTGGCAGAACGATACCGTGGTCTTCCAAGCTACCGGTACCAAGGAAGCGGTCGATCGCTTCTATCAGAAGTTCCCGATGTAGTATCTAATATCGGCTGTCAGCTGCTGCACAGACTTATGAACGTTGGGGCACCCGCATTGCTGATGTGGATGCCTCAACTGCGTTCAGGGCATATGCGGACTATCGGCAACATACTGGTTCCCTCTGTCTGGCAACACGTGTATTATGGTGCGAGTTGCAACTTTTACGATTAATCGAAATGGAGGCTTCAGATGGGTTCTGTCATCAAGAAGCGCCGCAAGCGGATGAGCAAGAAGAAGCACCGCAAACTGCTGCGTAAGACCCGCCACCAGCGTAAGTAGTCTTACCTGCAATCAAGGCATTAGAAACCCCGTGATCGTTATGGTCGCGGGGTTTCTCTTTTGCTTGGCTCTTTGCCTTGTTCGGGCAACAGTAAAGCCCGCGCCTGCGATGTGCAGATGCGGGCTTGGAAAAGCTTAGTGATGTGAGACAATCACTTGTTGGCGTTGGTCATCACGCGCGGGCCGTTCGGGTCGCCGACGATGACCTTGTCGACCATGTTGAGGAACAGGCCGTGCTCCACCACGCCGACCGTGTTGATCAGGTCTTCGGCCAGCTCCTGCGGGTGATCGATGCGCTCCAGGTGCAGGTCCACCACGAAGTTGTTCTCGTCGGTGCGCACTTCCTTGCCGTCGGCGTCAAGACGAAGCACCGGCTTGTAGCCGCAGGCCTCGAACTTCTTGATGACGTGGCCAGCGCCGAACGGAATGACCTCGACCGGCAGCGGGAACTTGCCGATGGTGTCCACAACCTTGGACTCGTCCACAATCCACACGATCTGGTTGGAGTTGGTGGCCACGATCTTCTCCCACAGCAGAGCAGCGCCGCCGCCCTTGATGCCGTTGAAGTTCTTGTCGACTTCGTCGGCACCGTCAATGGTCACGTCGATGTGGTCCACGTCGTCGATGTCCACGATCTTGATGCCGTAGCTCTCGGCCTGGGCCTGCGTGCGGCGGGAAGTGGTCACGCCAGTGAACTCAAGACCTTCCTCCTGATGACGGCGGCCGAGCTCGTCCACCAGGAACTTCACGGTCGAACCAGTGCCGAGGCCTGCGATCATGCCGTTTTCAACGAGCTTGGCGGCTTCGATGCCGGCCGCCTTCTTCAGCGCATCCTGCTGTGCCTTATCCATGGTTTCTCCTTTGCCATCCTTGCCTCCGCCGCACGGATCAACGGCGTGAAGCCTTATCTCCTATCCTAACGCGAATGAGCG
This sequence comes from Bifidobacterium longum subsp. infantis ATCC 15697 = JCM 1222 = DSM 20088, assembly GCF_000269965.1. Lineage (NCBI taxonomy): Bacteria > Bacillati > Actinomycetota > Actinomycetes > Bifidobacteriales > Bifidobacteriaceae > Bifidobacterium > Bifidobacterium longum. Next base: position 2,429,535 of record NC_017219.1, on the reverse strand, counting down.
ATTTTGTGCCATCGTGTCCGATTGCGGTACATATTCGTGTGTTTGGGTGTTAGTGTCGTATGAATGGTGCGTTGGTGATGGTCAGGTTGCCGTCGCCGTCCACATAGCCTTCGATTTCGATGCTGCCTTTGATCGGCATCGGCTGCCCGTTGAAATACGGGCTCGTTTTCGGCGCGGGGGAGAAGGTCAGCGTACCGGATACCGTCAGCCCACTGGGTTTTGCGGGGTGTACGGGGTGCGCTGATTGTACAGGTTGCGCTGATTGTGCCGCTAAGGGTGACGAAGACTTGGTCTCTGGCCTTGTGACATCCGTCGGATCCGTCGCCGCAGCCGGTTTGCGCAAACTTGCCGCATCTGCCTTGCCGTCCAATACCAACTGCACGTCTGGAGGCACATCGGTGCCATGTGCGTATTCGGAGCCCAGCAGCGACTGCCAGCCTTCAATCGGCAGATAGCCATCGCGCGCACCTGAACGGCAATCGCCCGCATAGGTGCGTGCCAATTCATCGACCAACTCATTGCCCTCGTTGCCAGCGTGACCTTTGACCCATCGGAAATCCACCGGGCCAGGGCGTTGCGAGATTTCACGGTCGATCGCCTGAATAAGCTCTTTGTTCTTCACAGGCTTTTTCTGCGAATTTCTCCAGCCGTTCTTCTTCCAGCCTTTGACCCACTTGGTCGAGCAATTGATGGCGTACTGTGAATCCGACTCGATGAGCAATGGCTCGGGGCCCGGATGCGCTCGCAAAGCTTCCAACACTGCGCACAGTTCGCCAATCTGGTTGGTGCCGTTGGTCGCGCCGCCGGCGTCGTAGCCGTGGTCGTCGTGCTTATGGCCGGGCTTGCCGCCGGTGTTCGGCTCATGATCGGCCCAGGCCCAGCCCATTGGCCCGTTTGGATTCCCTAATGCGGAACCGTCTGTGGATACTGTGATAGTCATGTTCTCCACCCTAACGCAAGCTGTGCAATCTCTTGCTGAAGTGGGGTTGCCCAGTGCGAGGCAAAACAACGTAGTGAAGAGTGTGAATAACATCACACCTATTGACTTTGCTTGAAAAACATGCCATCGCGCGTGAATAGTGAGCGCCCACAAGAGAAACAAGACATGTCCTCTCTGCGGGTGAGGTCGGCGACAATGGTGCATCCGGTATCTGAAATGAGAATAAGGGACTGTGCAAAACCAGTGACGGCAACGTCGAAATCCTCAAACCAGAGGCGGACAGCGATGGTTCGACCTCCATGGCCGCATCCAAGGGCACCATGCTTATCGCAGACAACGCCAAAACCGTGGCACTCGGTTCAGACGGCGTGGCCTTGGCTTCGGGCCTGCCACTCGGTCTTGGCTGGTTCATCCGACGCCGCTTGGGATTGGAGGCCTCCGACATTCTGGACCGTAAGCTCGGCTTGAAGTAACGGCTGGTTCGGATGTAATTGCTGTCACGTACGTATCATGACAACAGCGCGAAGGTCCTCATCGGTTTACATCGATGAGGACCTTCGCGCGCATTAGGGGAGTCTGTTGCGGGTCGCACTACGCGGGTCGCACTACGCGGGTCGCACTACGCGGGCGTGCTCTGCGGACAAACTACGCGAACAAGTCGTTCAGTGCCTCGGCAATCGTCGGATGCGTGAACACTATATCGCGCAACGTGCTGGCCGGCGCGTCAAGATCCATCGCCAACTTGACGATATTGATCACCTCGTGCGACTCGACGGAAAGCAGCATCGCACCCAGAATGCGGCCAGTATTGCGTTCCACAATCGCCTTCATCAGACCATCCGGTCGCCGCATTACCTGGGCCTTCGGCACAGCGGCCACCGGCAATCGCTTGACCACATAATCCAATCCGGCCGCCTTCGCCTCGCGCTCATTCAATCCCACGCGAGAGTAAGGCGTGGCGAGGAATGTGCTCGACGGCACATGCTTGCGGTCCTTCACCGTGTACGGACGGGCGGAACCATTGAGCTGCGACCACACCACGCGATAGTCGTCCAGTGAAATGTACGTGTGCTGCGGGCCGCCGTTCACATCGCCCAGAGCCCAAATGTCGGCTGCTGTGGTGCGCAGAAGCTCGTCGACTTTCACGGCGCCGCGTTCGGTGAGCTCCACGCCAGCCGCCTCAAGATGCAGTCCCTCGACGTTCGGCGTACGTCCGGTGGCCACCAGTACCGCGTCGGTGGTCAGGCAGAATCGGGCTTCAGCCGGTTCGGCGAACCGCGGCTCGCCATCGTCTGATGGTTTCGTTTGAACGTGTGACATCGTGGCGTGATCGGTCGGGTTGCTAGTGGGGCTGGTGGTTGTTGCAGTGTCGGTGGTGCCGGTGGCACCGGTGATATCGGTATGAGCGTTCCCGGTGCCGGCGGGGGTGGAATCGCAAGCTTGCGATGCACCGCGAGTCATACCCTTCACCGCAACGGACAACCTGACGCCGCCGTCAGCAGCAGGCGTGATGGCCTTGGTATCCGCGTTGAACAGGAACTTGACGCCCTGCGCTTCCAGCTGTGCGCGAATCGCGGCCGCCACATCCGCATCCTCGCGCGGCAGGAACTCGGCATTGTGCTGCAGCACGGTAACCGCCGTGCCGAAATCGGCAAACATCGAGGCAAACTCAAGTCCAATGAATCCTGAACCGATAATCGCCAGTCGCTGCGGCATATCGTCGAGATCCATCAGTCCAGTGCTGGTGTAGACGCCGGGCGTAGTGCGGATACCGGGAATATCCGGAATGCGCGGCGTGGCGCCGGTATTGATGAAGATCTTGCTGGCGGTCACGGCGACCGGGCCCTCAGCGGTGGCGATTTCCACGCTATGAGGGCCGGTGAAGTGAGCGTGGCCGGTGATTACGGTGATGTTGTCTTGGTCGGCGAGCTTGTGATAGTTCTTGTCGCGCAGCATCGAAGTGACGCGGCGCTTCTCCTTGATAGCAGCCTCGAACGCTGCTTCGCGGGTTTCGGGAGTACTGTTCGCGCCATCCCGCCGCGCCTGTTCGGCGGACAAAATCAGTGACTTGGACGGCAAGCATCCGATATTGATGCAGGTGCCGCCGTACATGTTGGCGCTTGCCTCGGCGACGACGACCTTGCGGCCGGCTGCGCTGAGCTTGGCGGCCAAGGTTTTGCCGCCCTTGCCGAATCCAATGATCAGGGCGTCGGTGGTGATAGTGGGAGAGGTGCTGGGCGTGCTGATGGTGTCGGGCGTGCTGATGGCATTGGGTGTGCTGGTGGACATGGTTACTTCCTTACGTATTCGAGTGGTAAGAGTGTGTTGTGCTGATGTGTTGTGCGCCGTGCTGTGCCGATTTTCTTCTTTGACTGCCGAAGCGTTGTCGACTGATGCTGGCCGCGGGATTATTCGCCTTTGTGCTCGCTGAATATCTGTTCGGTGATGTCGTGGATGGTGGTGTGTTCGAGTTGTTCGAGGCAAGTGCGGTTGAGCCCGGCATAGATGTCATCCATCACTGCGCCCATTGAAGATGACACCAAGCAATCCTCTTGTACGTCGCCCGGTGTCCAGTTCGCTTCCACAAAAGTGGTGCCGGTGGCTTCCGCTACCGCGCGCAAAGTGATTTCGGCGGCGGGCCGGGCCAGAGCGTACCCGCCTTCAGCACCCTCTTTAGTGGCGATGAGTCCGGCTGAGGCGAGCGGTCGCATTACTTTGCGCACGCGCGCCGCATTGGTGCATATGTTTTCGGCCAGGATATGACTGGGCAGGTGTGTGGCGCGATGGTCAAGGTAGACCAATGCGTGCACTGCCAGTGAATGGTCGCCGTTCATGAAACGACCTCCTTGTCGAGTCGATACTGTAACTATAATGTGTACAGTAATGATACAATAATCATATCAGATGCAGTTAGTGTGTCAAATCAGGGTTGAAGAGGTGGATAACTATGTGTATAAGTGAGGTGTCTACATGGTTATCCACAATAGATGTGCGTAAGTGAAGCTAGGACCACATACCTCGGATCGGCTTCCGTTTCCGCACCCACTACCCATATGGTGGTGTCATGAACAGCATGACCGACGGCATCACCAACTATGGAGCTCTGCCAGACTCTATGTACGATCCGCCTCCGGAAGAATCGGAGGCAGTTTTTGTTCCGCCCGAATTTGCGGGGTCATTTTCTGCTGACTCGAAATACCCGACTTCTCGCGACTCGTCATCGCCAAACAGTGGTGCACATGATTCTGCGGCGGCACTGACCATGAGCGAAAGCCTTGCTCAGCGCAAACGCGACATGGTCGCACGCTGCACTGAGGAAGCGAAACGGGCGGGCAAGAAGCTGCTTTTCGGCATGACCACTTCCCTCGCTCTGCAATCCGTACCGATTCCCGCCGATTGCGACCTCGACTCGGCCAAGCTGCACACTGTATCCAGCGTTAAGAGCAAGCGGTTTCGTACACGCCATGCACCACTGCAAACGCATATTTGGAAACATGCGGCTAAAGCCGCCAATGTGGAAATGAACCAACACGTGTTTGCGCTGGACCTGTTTCACGTATGGGCTCAACTTGCCCCGTATGTTTCTTTTGAGTCTCTGATTGTGCTCGGGGATGCCGTCATCACTGCTACGAGCAAACAGCCAGTATTGGCTAAGGATCGTGATGCTGCTGCAATCTATCAGGATCTGGTGAAGTTCGTGGAGCAATTTACCCGATTCAGAGGGCGTCCGTCCTGCGTTCGAGCATTGCCTCTGATATCACCTGGTGCTGATTCGCCCAAAGAATCAGAAGAACGACTCTCTCTGGTAGCGCATGGGATTCCACAGCCGGTTGCGAACTATGTGGTGCCGGACGCGGCTTTTGCATCTGGAGCTCCCATAACGTTGGACTTAGCGTGGCCAGAGTTCAAGGTCGCTGTTGAATATGATGGCGATCATCATCGTACGAGTAAGACTCAATGGCGCCGTGACCAAGAGAAAAGGGGTGTGCTGGTCGGGCGGAGATGGCTGGTCTTCGTCGCCACGGCGGCAAGTATCGCTAACGAGGATGCTCGTGCTGAATTCGCTTTCAACGTGGCGAGGGCGCTTGCTTCGCGCGGTGCCGTATTCGAGTTTCATGTAGTTGCCATGTCTCTTGAAGAGTTGGCGCAGAGCCTGCTGTGACCATGATGTTCGAAACGGACTGATGTAAAGGCAATATTTGTACGACCTGTTGTTGTGGTGTGTGCTTGATATTGCATGCCGTTCGATTGCGATGCCTCGTAGTGATGGATTTCGTGAATGACTAGTGTTCGATTGTGGAGGGAAATGTGTCATAGTGGTCGATTGGGGGTGTTGTCGGTGCATTGAGCGTGGATTTGCGCCAATGGGTGTGGGACGCTACGCGTGTTTTGCCGATTTTTGCATGGCGTCCCACGGCCCCTCGGGTAATGGCTGTGACGGGTGTGGCAGGAATGGCGTCTTTCCGGGGTTTCCAGTTTGAGTGTGTGGGATGGGGGAAATGTAAAACGATTGACTTAGCTGTTGTCCCACGCTTTTGTGGGATGGCAACTCTGGAATGGGCAAATTCGTCGTGGCGTCCCACAACGATGTTAAAACTCGACCATGATGCAAGCCGACCGAACGCTTCGGTGGTCATCTGGCCGCTGTGACCCCACAATGATGATGGGAAACTCGGTCATAATGTAGGCAGTCGAACGTTTCGCGGCCATATGGCCGTCCTGCCCTGCAGTGATGTTGAGAAAATGCAGTCATGGTGCATGAGGAGAACCGTTGACCTGCGTGTTTCAGTGGTCGAAAAAATAAGGCTCTGCAGTGGATTGTATGAATCCAATGCAGAGCCTTATTGGTTGCTGTGAACGCGACTAACGCAGCGATTTCACTCGCTCAGGGCCTTGTCGACCACGACGGTGGCCTCGTCGAGCACCTTGTCCAGAGCCTCGGGGGAGACGAAGGACTCGGCGTACACCTTGTAGATGTTCTCGGTACCGGAGGGACGGGCGGCGAACCAGTTGTCCTTGGTGGTGACCTTCAGACCGCCGATCTTGGCGTGGTTGCCCGGTGCCTCGGTCAGCTTGGCGGTGATGTCTTCGCCAGCCAGGGTGGAGGCGGTCACGTCGTCGCCGGACAGTGCCGCGAACTTGGCCTTCTGCTCCAGCGTGGTCGGGGTGTCGACGCGCTTGTACCAGGACTCGCCGAAGCGCTCGACCTGCTCCTGGTGAAGCTGGGCCGGGTTCTTGCCGGTCTTGGCGGTGATCTCAGCGGCCAGCAGGTCGGGGATCAGACCATCCTTATCGGTGGTCCACACGCGGCCGTCCTTGCGCAGGAAGCTCATGCCGGAGCTCTCCTCGCCGCCGAAGGCGACTTCGCCGCTGAACAGCGGATCCACGAACCACTTGAAGCCCACCGGCACTTCGATGACCTTCGCGTCGATCGATGCGGCCACGCGGTCGATCAGGGAGGAGGAGACCAGCGTCTTGCCCACGGCCGCACCCTCGGGCCAGCCCGGACGGTTGCCGCCGAACAGGTATTCCACACACACGGCGATGTAGTGGTTCGGGTTCATCACGCCCCAGTTCGGGCAGACGATGCCGTGACGGTCGGCGTCCGGGTCGGTGCCGCCGACCAGATCGTACTTGTCCCAAGCGCCGGCGTTGAGCTCGTCGACCAGGCCCTTCATGGCGTACGGGGAAGACGGGTCCATGCGGATCTTGCCGTCGTGGTCGATGGTCATGAAGCGCCAGGTCGGGTCGACCTCAGGACGCACCACGCCGATGTTCAGGCCGTACTTCTCGTTGATGAGCGGCCAGTAGTTCACGGAAGCGCCGCCGAGCGGATCGATGCCCAGACGCACGCCGGAGTTGCGGATCACGTCGAAGTCGATGACGTTCTCCAGGTCGTCCACGTAGTGCTCGCGGAAGTCGAAGCCCTCGACGTACTCGGACTTGATGGCCTCCTCGTAGGGCACTCGCTTGATGGACTTGAAGTCGCCGAGCAGCTCGTTGGCGCGAGCGGCGATGGCGTTGGTGGTCTCGGCCGGAGCCGGGCCGCCGGTGACGGGGTCGTACTTGAAGCCGCCGTCGGTGGGCGGGTTGTGGGACGGTGTGACGACGATGCCGTCGGCGAGGCCCTCGCCCTCGAAGCGCGGGGTGCCGTCGGCCGCACGGTTGTGGGTCAGGATGGCCTGGGAGACCACCGGGGTGGGCACGAAGTCGTCACGGGAGTCGACGCGCACGTGCACGCCGTTGGCGACGAGCACCTCGATGGCGGTCTTCTTGGCCGGGCCGGACAGCGCGTGGGTGTCGGAGCCGAGGTACAGCGGGCCGGTGACGCCGGCCTTCTTGCGGTATTCGGCGATGGCCTGGGAGATGGCGATGATGTGGGCCTCGTTGAACGAGGTCTTCAGGGACGATCCGCGGTGGCCGGAGGTGCCGAAGATGACACGCTGCTCGGGGACTTCCGGATCGGGGACGAGGTCATAGTATTTGCCGATAACCTCATCGACATTAATCAGATCTGCTGGGGTGGCGGGCTGACCCGCATTGTTTGCTACCATACTTTCATTCTGCCACGTTTTTTGCCGTCTGGGGCAAGATTATGTTAAAAGTTGTCAACTTTTGTGCGAATAAGTGTATGACGGTGGCGCGCATCTGGCGCAAAGAGCCTAAGCGTGGGCTTGCGTGCCGTCTCATTGCGGATGCATCGTCCAAGAAAGACACGCCGGATGTTCATCGCCGATTAAAGCCTGTTCTTCCTTACTCTCGTCTTATGTTTCGAGGTATAGGCAGGCTCTGACCATATGTGTGATTTGCCGGATTGTTTTCAGCTCGTTATAATCGCTGTTCAGTCAGTAATTAGCAGGGTTGCTACTCGAATGTTGAGGCAAGACCTGAGATGTTGACGTAGTCATGTGTATTCAGGATGGCGTCCACATCTCAGGTCTTTTCTGTTATTTGGCGTGACTGCCGGTTCCTGGAACGCAGATGCTCAGGAACAGGGTGGTTCCTCTGGTAGGTGCTGGCTTAACCGTGGAAAAGGAATGGAGTAAGAGATGTCGCATCAAGACGATATCAAGGCGATCGTCACTAGTGTCGGTGGCGCGGCCAACATCAAGTCGCTGACGCATTGCGCCACGCGACTGCGTTTTGAACTCAATGACGCCGGCAAGGTTGACAACGCCACGCTCGACGCCAACAAGCTTGTGCTGGGTGCTGTACAGCAGTCCGGCGACCGATACCAGGTCGTCATTGGCGGTCAGGTCGCCTCCGTGTATGAGCAGATCATGCACCTGCCCGAGATGGCTGGTCTCGGCGCCGGCACCGTCGACGACAATGCCGATGAGCCGACCGATGCGGAGGTCAAGGCCGCCGCTCGTTCCAAGGCCCGCGGCAAGGTCGCATGGCTCGATAGCTTCTTCGAATACCTGGCCGACTCCTTCCGCCCGATTCTGGGTGTGTTGCTTGGCGCGTCCATCATCATCGCAATTGTCAACCTGTGCATTTCCTTGGGCCTGATTCCGAACGACACCGCCACCACTGGCCTGGTGTTCGTGCAGGCCATCTGGAAGGGTGTGTTCTACTTCCTGCCGATTATGGTCGCCTACAATGCCGCCAACAAGCTCAAAGTGGATCCGTGGCTGGGCGGCGCAATCATGGGCATGCTCATGACCCCGCAGTTCGCATCCCTGTCTGACACCAAGACCTGGGGCGACGCCGTCAAGTGCGTGAAGAACACCACGCTGGGCACCTCCTCCTGCACCGCCACGGTGTTCGGCTTGCCGATGCAGCTGTCCGACTACTCCGGAAACGTGTTCGTGCCGCTGCTGATGGTCGCCGTGCTCGCGGTCGTGTACCACGGTCTGAAGAAGATCATTCCGGACAGCGTCCAGATGGTCTTCCTGCCCTTCTTCTCCATGATCATCGTCGGTGCGCTCACCGCTTTCATCATCGGACCTATCGGTGTGTGGGCCGGCAACGGCCTCGGCGCCGGACTCGCCTGGATGAACACACACGCTCCGTTCATCTTCGCCATCGCAATCCCGCTGCTGTACCCGTTCCTGGTGCCGCTGGGTCTGCACTGGCCGCTGAACGCTCTGATGATCATGAACATCAACACCCTGGGCTACGACTTCATTCAGGGCCCGATGGGCGTGTGGAACTTCGCCTGCTTCGGTGCCACTGCCGGTGTGCTGTTCCTCTCCATCCGTGACAAGGATAAGGACATGCGCCAGACCTCCATCGGTGCTCTCGCCGCCGGCCTGCTCGGTGGCGTTTCCGAACCGAGCCTCTACGGCATCCACCTGCGTTACAAGCTCATCTACTCCCGTATGCTGGTCGGCTGCGGCGTGGGCGGCGTCGTAATCGCCGTCATGGGCTGGCTCTTCCCGGCCACCGTCGCCTCCGGCGAGACCGTGCACGGCGTGACCACTACTGCATTCGCCTTCACCTCGCTGCTCACCGTGCCGGTGTTCAACCAGATGTGGGTTTACGGCGTCTCCATCGCAGTGTCGTTCTTCACCGCCATGATTATGATTATCATGCTTGACTACCGCACTCCGGAGCAGAAAGCCGAAGCCAAGGCCCGTGCCGCGGCTCAGTCCGCCAAGGCTGTGAACGGTGGTGACGCCACCACCGCTACCGCAACCGCCGCTGTTGCCGTTGCCGATGCCCCGGCTGCCGCTGCGACCGCCACTTCCGCCGTGTTCGCTCCGATTGCGGGCCATGTGGTGTCCCTTGACGATGCCGGAGATCCGGTGTTCGCTTCTCGTGCCCTCGGCGAGGGTGTGGGCATCGAGCCGGTTGATGGCGCGGTGAAGGCTCCGGTGTCCGGTGTGCTGCAGACCGTTGCTGAGACTGGCCATGCTTTTGGTCTCAAGACCGACGATGGTATTGAAGTGCTGGTACATGTCGGCATTGATACGGTTAAGATGAATGGCAATGGTTTCGTGGTGAATGTGGCCAAAGGTGACCGAGTGAACGCCGGTGACCTGTTGGCGACTGTCGATCTCGACGAAGTCAAGAAGGCTGGATTCAGCACCACTACGCTGGTTACGGTACTGAACACCGCAGCGCTCAAGTCCGTTACTCCGAAGACGGATGTGAACGTCGCGGCCGGTGACGAAGTCATCGCCATCGAACAGTAATCATGGTCGGTTCGCAACCGTAACCTGAAGATCCCGAACGGAAGGGATGTCATGGAAATACTTCGCGTCTTCAATAACAACGTCGTCCTGGCGAAGGATCGGGGGCGCGAAGTCATCCTTACCGGCCGGGGCCTGGGGTTCAAGGCCAAGCCCGGCATGACAGTTGACGATGCCAAAGTGGCTCGTGTGTTCGTGCCGGCTCAAGGCCGTGACCCTGACCATATGGCCCAGTTGCTGGGCGATATTCCTCCTGAAATCATTCGTCTCATTTCCGAGACCATGGATGGGATTGGCCTGAGTTCAGAGGCTGCACAAAGCTCGACGTTGGTCATAGCGCTCGCGGATCATGTGTGCGGTGCTTTACGCCGCGCCAAGAACGGCATTCCGCCTGTGCCGTATCCGCTGAACTCGGAAATTCGTTCGCTGTATGAGCGTGAATACCAGCAGGGCTGCGCACTGCTCGCCGCGCTGAACCGCAGATTGGACGATGCGCTGGATCCCAGCGAGAGCGTTGCTTTTGCGCTGCATTTTGTGAATGCGGGGGTGCGGATGTTTTTTTGGACGGTCAGGCGGCCAGTCCAAGACTTCTGCGGTATTGCACGGGGCTCATCCAGTCCAGTGACTTCTTGATCCTGGTTTCATTGTAGTGGGTCAGGTAGGCGGCCAGGCGTTCGCGGAACTCCTCGTAGCCCACGCCCCTCCAGTCCCGCCCGTAGAATAACTCGTTCTTGAGCCTGCCGAAGAACCCCTCGGCGGCCGCGTTGTCCGGGCTGCATCCCTTGGCGCTCATCGACCGGATCAGCCCGTGCTCCTCGCAGATGCGGATCCATTCGTCCCACCGGTAGTGGCAGCCGCGGTCGGAATGGATGATTGGATGTTCCCCGTCCCTGAGCGTGGCGACCGCGTCAAGGAGCATCCGGTTCGCCATGTCGGCGTTCGGGGAGCGCGACAAGGTCCAGGAGACCACCATCCCGTCGAAGCAGTCGACCACCGGGGAAAGCCAGCACTTGTACCCGTCCATGGTGAACTGGGTGACGTCCGTGACCCACAGCATGTTCGGCGCGTCGGCGTGGAAGTCCCGCTCCACGAGGTTCGCCGGGGCCTCGCCGATCTCGCCGGCGTAGGAGCTCCACCGCTTCGGCCGCTTCAGGTACACGGGCCGCATGGCCCCCTCGCGCATGATCCGCCTGACGACCTTCTCCGAGACGACGATCGGGTCGGACTCGTCAAGGCGCAGCATGCGGTGGATGGTCCGGTATCCCCATGCGCGCCCACCCTGCTCGAACAGGCCGGCGACGCGGGCCCGCAGCACGGCGTACCTGTCGCCCGCGGCGATCGCGCCGCGCTCGTAATAGTAGGTGCTGCGTTTCAGCCCCACGGCCTTCAGACAGGCCGCCAGGCCGAATTCACCCCTGATCGCGTCGACGACCCGCGTCCTCTCCCTGTTCGTCAGCATGGACGGGTCGAGGCGCGGGTCGTCGGCTTTTAAAACATCGATCGTCTCCCGCATCACCGCGTTCTCCAGCCGCAGGACCTCCACCTGCCGGCGCAGCTCCTCCACGTCATCGCCGGCCGCGGGCATCGGTTCGGCCGGCATCGGCGCGTTTCTCCTGTCCATCAGTCCCAGTATCCCCTCGCTCCGGTAGCGGCGCATCCACTGGTACACGCTCGTCGGCGTGCAACCCGCGTCGCGCGCCACGCGGGCGAGGGGCTCGCCCTCGAGCGCGCGTCTGGCCGCATTCGTCTTGCATTCCAGCGTATACGAACGCCTGCACGCGCCCGTGTAACGCGGGTCCTCGCGAACCCATTTCACCAGCGCGCCCTCGGACGGGTAACCAAGCTCGGCAATGACCTTCCTGATGGTCATGCCCTCCGTGAAATACAGGTCAACGGCCCTGCGCCGATCCTCCATCGAAAACATGCGGACTCCAATCCGGACGCCCAAGCGTCCAACTTTCCGTCCGCATCCCCTGCCGGCTTCTCCACAGGCGACCTTTCTCCTACGTATATGATGACCGGCGTCATCCAACAGTTGCTCGCCGTCATCGAAAGCACCTATAACATCGAGCTGGATGAGCATTCGGTTAATGTCGGCCGTTTCATCACCCATCTTCGGTATTTGTTCGTGCGTATTCATCAGCATGAGCAGCTCAGCAAGGAGCCGGAGGCAATCATTTCCTCGATTATGAGCTCCTACGCAAAAGCCTCGAAATGCGCGAGACTTATCGCATCCCTTATTGAGCTGCGCCTCGATACCATGCTGACCGAAGACGAGGTTGCCTACCTGACATTGCATGTGGCACGAGTCACGGATCAAACGAATCAGAATCGTTCCTCGGATATTCCCGACCATCCGCGGCTGGCGCATATGAGCCAGTGAATCAGCGAATCGGCTCAAGTGTGCCGGTCATTTCGGCGAAATCCGAGGTGGCGTTCGAAGCGGCGGCCTGCGCGGTCTTTTCCAACGCGGAGGCGTCGGGCACGCGCACGATCAGCGCGCGGTGATCCACCGAGAAACGGATGTGGCGGGTTTCCGGCAGCATGTCGCCGTCCACTTGTGCCTTGGCCGGCTTCTCCAGCGTGATTTCGGCGCTGACGCCCTGCACCTGCTCGATGGTCGAATTCGTGGACAGCGGGTTCTGCTCGGGCTTGCCGATGATCGTCTGGTGCACCACGTCGCCGAACAGGTTGGCCCAGCCGAGGATGCCGCCAGTGGTGTCGATGATTTCGAAGTCCAGCAGGCCGTCGTCATAGGAGGCCGCCGGCATCAGCGAGAACACGGGAATTTGGCCGCAGTTGCCGGCCATCACCGTGCGGAAATCGAGATTCTTGATGGTGTGGGTCGAGCCGTCGGCGCTGGTGACTGTCAGCGTGCCGCGGAACTTCGGCGCGAACAGGTTCTTCACGCCGCCCACGAAGTAGGCGAGCCAGCTGATGTTCGCCTTGAGCTCGGGGTTGGTGTCGTCGATCATGGCCGCATCGAAGCCGATGCCGGCGATGATGAGGAAGGCGTGGCCGTGGTCGTCCTCCGGGTGGTCGAGCAGGGTGAGACGGCCCATGTCCACCAGGCGGGAGCCGTGGGAGGTGGCCACGGTCAGCGCGGCGTCGATATCGTCCACGGGAACGCCCATATTGCGGGCAAACAGGTTGCCGGTGCCGATGGGGATGATGCCCAGCGCATGGCCGGTGCCGGAGACGGCGCTCGCCACCGTGCGCACCGTGCCGTCGCCGCCGACCGCGATCACCACGTCGGCGCCGTCCTCCAGCGCTTCAAGCGCGCAGACTCTGCCGTCCTTGTCAAGCTGGGTGTCGTAGAAGCGGATGCGATTGAGCCCCTTGGCTTCGCAGAACCTCTGGATATGCAGCCGGCGGGCTTCGGCCTGCGGTTTGGACGGATTCACGATGAAGGCGTACTGCACCTCGTCGTCCCGGCGCTTCTCCAGCGTCTGAGCCAGCTTGCGGCGGCGCTGCGCGCGCAGGGCGATGACGGTGACGGCGATGAGCGCCGCCACAATGGCGATTGCGGCGATGATCAGAAACACGGTGAGGGCAGGCTGAGGCATGGCTCCTATTGTTATCGGTGGGGAGGTCGTTTACGGCCATGGTGCGCCGTACGTGAACATTTCCTGCACGCAACAGCCCGTGGGACGCGATCATGGTTCAATCGCGTCTCATCTGACGAAATTGGCCGGGTGGACCCGCCCGCGGGCTTTCCCGGGCTTCCCTGTGATTTCCGCGTTACTCCCGCACATTCGGCCATTGTCGGTGTCTGCTTACGCGGCTAGTCTGGTGCCCATGCTTGATATTCAATTCATCCGTGAACACACCGATATCGTCAAGGAATCCCAGCGCAAGCGCGGCGAGTCCGTGGAACTCGTCGACGAAGTGCTCTCCTCCGACACCGCACGTCGTGAAGCGCTGAAGGCCTTCGAAGAGGCTCGTGCCCAGCAGAAGGAAATCGGCAAGAAGGTCGCCTCCGTCCCGGCGGACGAGAAGGCCAAGCTCATCGCCGAGACCAAGGAACTGTCCCAGACGGTCGCCGAATACAAGGCCAAGGCCGATTCCGCCGCCGAGGAATACACCACCGCCATGTGGAGGCTCTCCAACATCGTGGAGCCCGAAGCTCCCGAAGGCGGTGAGGACGACTACGTGGTCGTCAAGAAGGTCGGCCAGATCCGTGACTTCGCGGCCGAAGGCTTCGAGCCCAAGGACCACCTGACCCTCGGCGCCGGCGTGGCCGGCATCGACATGCGCCGTGGCGTCAAGGTTGGCGGCTCCCGCTTCTACTTCCTGCGTGGCCAGGTGGCCCGTATGCAGATCGCCATGCTCACCATGGCCGTGGATCAGGCCGAGGAGCACGGCTTCACGCTGGCCATCACCCCGACGCTGGTGCGCCCCGAGGTCATGCGCGGCACCGGCTTCCTGAACTCCCACGCCGACGAGATCTACCGTCTGCGCGAGCCCGATGACCAGTACCTGGTCGGCACCTCCGAAGTGGCGCTCGCCGGCATGCACGAGAACGAGATCCTCGACCTCGGCAACGGCCCGCTGCGCTACTGCGGTTGGTCCTCCTGCTACCGCCGCGAGGCCGGCGCCGCAGGCAAGGACACCTCCGGCATCATCCGCGTCCACCAGTTCGACAAGGTGGAGATGTTCGTCTACGCCAAGCAGGAGGACTCCTACAAGGAGCACGAGCACCTGCTGGCCATGGAGCAGGAGATGCTCGCCAAGGTCGAGGTGCCCTACCGCATCATCGACACCGCAGCCGGCGACCTCGGCTCCTCCGCCGCCCGCAAGTTCGACTGCGAGGCTTGGGTCCCGACCCAGGGCCGCTACCGCGAGCTCACCTCCACCTCGAACTGCACCGAGTACCAGGCTCGCCGTCTGAACATCCGCGAGCGTATGGAAGACGGCGGCACCCGCCCGGTCTCCACCCTGAACGGCACGCTGGCCACCACCCGTTGGCTGGTCGCCATCATGGAGAACCACCAGCAGAAGGACGGCTCCATCGAGATCCCGAAGGCCATGCGCGCCTACATGGGCGGCAAGGAAGTCATCGAGCCCACCAAGTGGGAAGCCTGATTTTCCTTTTGCTCTAGCTCCCCTCTCTGAGGGGAGCTGTCAGCGTAGCTGACTGTGGGGAGTTGTCGTCGAAAACTACAAAGGGGAGCCTAATCCCTCCCTCCTGTATAATGAACACTTGCGCGTATGAACGTGCATCGGGACAGGTGTCTGAGCGGCCTAAAGAGACGGTCTTGAAAACCGTTGAGGGGCAACCCTCCGCGAGTTCGAATCTCGCCCTGTCCGCGAACCGAGGCCTGGGCAACATGCCCAGGCCCTTTTTCTTTTTCTGGAACCTGTCTTCTTGATTGCCACCGGGGTGCTGATATATTGGTTTGTGATGCCGTAACATGCGGTGTCCCCGTTGATATGACGGGCCAATCGGCGTGAGCCGATAAGAGAAGGCCCGACGTTTGCAGCATCGGGCCTTTGCGTTGATTACCGGCTTGCGCCTTTAATCAACAAGGTTGCAAGATGAATCATATCACGATGCACGGTAGTCTGACCGTGAGTTAATGAAATGAACAAACCCGCACAGTCGAGCGTCGAACCGGTTTAATGTCACTCACCTCAACGGGACGCGCGGTAATTGTTAGTTGGGTTGACAATAAAAGAGCAAAGGCCTAAATTAGCAATCAGTCATCACACTGAGGTGATGATTCCATTACGAAGGAGTAGAGATATGGTATCGCATAATAAGCGCATCGTGGCTGCTTTTGCTGCGGTAGCAGCAATGGGAATGGGCTTGGCCGGTTGCGGCGGCAGCGACACTGCTGGCGACACGAAGTCCGGCAGCGATGGCGGTGTGGTCAACATCACCTACATGCATCGTCTGCCTGATTCCAAAGGCATGACCTTGGTCAATGACATCGTGGCCAAGTGGAATAAAGAGCATCCGAACATTCAGGTCAAGGCCACCAAGTTCGATGGCAATGCCTCCGAAATGATCAAGAAGCTCGAGACCGACGTCAAGGCTGGCAATGCGCCGGATTTGGCTCAGGTCGGTTACGCCGAGGTTCCTGAGGTCTTCACCAAGGGCCTTCTGCAGGATGTCACCGATGAGGCCGCCAAGTACAAGGACGATTTCGCTTCCGCCCCGTTCGCACTGATGCAGGTGGACGGCAAGACCTACGGTCTGCCGCAGGACACCGGCCCGCTGGCTTACTTCTACAACGCCGCTGAATTTGAGAAGCTCGGCATCACCGTGCCGAAGACCGCTGACGAGCTCATCGAGACCGCCAAGAAGACCGCTGCCCAGGGCAAGTACATCATGACCTTCCAGCCTGATGAGGCCATGATGATGATGTCCGGCCAGGCCGGCGCTTCCGGTCCGTGGTACAAGGTCGACGGCAACTCCTGGGTTGTCAACACCCAGACTAAGGGCTCCAAGGCCGTGGCCGATGTCTACCAGCAGCTGATCGACAACAAGGCCGCCCTCACCAACCCGCGTTGGGATGCATCGTTTGATAACTCCATCCAGTCCGGTCAGCTGATCGGCACCGTGGCCGCCGCTTGGGAAGCCCCGCTGTTCATCGATTCCGCCGGTGGCACTGGTGCTGGTGAGTGGAAGGTCACCCAGCTCGGTGACTGGTTCGGCAATGGCACCAAGACCGGCTCCGATGGTGGTTCCGGTGTGGCCGTGCTCAAGGGTTCCAAGCACCCGGCCGAAGCCATGGAGTTCCTTGACTGGTTCAACACCCAGGTTGATGACCTTGTCTCCCAGGGCCTCGTCGTGGCCGCCACCACCGCGGATGCCAAGACCCCGCAGAAGTGGTCCGACTACTTCAGCGGACAGGATGTCATGGCTGAGTTCAAGACCGCGAACGACAACATGGGTGACTTCACCTACATGCCTGGCTTCTCCGCAGTCGGCGCTGCAATGAAACAGACCGCCGCCAAGGCTGCCGATGGTTCTGCCAAGGTTTCGGATGTGTTCGACACCGCTCAGAAGACCTCGGTGGATACGCTGAAGAACCTCGGTCTGTCCGTCAAGGAGTGACCTCACTAGGTCTTGTCAACGGGCCGGCTTGAAATAGCCGGCCATCCAAGACCTCCGATGCCTCGCATCACCATAGCGAAAGGCCGGGGCACATACTCCGGCCTTTCGCATTGTTTGAGGGTATTGCTGCAAGGGCGCTGTGGCCCTTGTCATTTGTTGTACTGTTCTTTGCAAAGACAGGTTTTGTATTATGACTGCATCCACTACTCATGCGAAGGGCAAAGCACCTAGGCGTGCCGCAGCCAAGCCGAAGCGGTCCGGCGCTCAGAAGCGCGAGAACCGCACCGGCTGGGCATTCATGGCACCGTTCGCCGTCCTGTTCGCTTTCGTGTTCATCCTGCCCATCATCTGGGCCATCTATTCCAGCTTCTTCCGTCAGGTCACCGAGGGCGGTGGCGCATACGGCGGTGGCGAGCTGGTCAATAAATTCGTAGGATTCCAGAACTTCCAGTATGTTATTACTTCCGGCAACTTCTGGTCCGGCGTAGGCAGGGTGCTGGTCTACACCCTGATTCAGGTGCCGATCATGATCATCGCCGCACTGGCGTTGGCCATCGTCATCGACTCGTTCGTGGTCAAGCATGTCACCGGTTTCCGTCTGGGCTACTTCCTGCCCTACGCCATCCCCGGCGTCGTGGCATCGATTATCTGGGTCTACCTGTACAACGGCCAAATCTCGCCGATTGTCAAGGGGCTCGCCGCCATCGGCATCAACGTGGACTTCTTCTCCAGCAATATCGTGCTCGGCTCGATGGCCAACATCACCACATGGACCTTCACCGGCTACAACATGCTGATCTTCCTCGCTGCTTTACAGGCCATCCCGCATGACCTGTACGAGGCCGCGCGTATCGACGGCGCCAATGGTTGGCAGATCGCCACGAAGATCAAGCTGCCGAACGTGCGCGGTGCAGCTCTGCTGGCTATGCTGCTTTCCATCGTCGGCACCATCCAGCTGTTCAACGAACCGCAGATCATGTCCACTGCCGACCCGGGTATTTCCAAGGCATATACCCCGATGATGATGGCCATGAACACTTCGCAAGGCACCATTACCCCGTCTGGCGACGGCCCGGCATCCGCCATCGCCATCGTGATGGCTCTGATTGCAGGTGTGCTCGCTGTGCTGTACACCCTGGCCGAAAGGAAGGTGAACGAGTGATGAGCTCCGCAACCGCTGAAGAACGCGCCCGCAGGAAGGCCGAGCGCAAACTCGAAAAGCAGCGTCAGGCCGCGCAGTACGACCTACCCCGCTCCATGCGGCCGTCCGTGGCCACGAAAACCATCACCATCATCGTGTTGGTGCTCGTGCTGATTTACTTCCTGTTCCCGATCTACTGGGCCATCATCGCGTCCACCAAGACGCCCGCCCAGATGACCGGCAGCAACGGCATGTGGTTCGCCGTGCCGCTCGACCAGCTGCCCGACGCCATCGCCACCAACTATTCGAAGCTGCTCGGCTGGACCCGAGGCAACTTCTGGCGTTGGGTGCTGAACTCCCTGATCTACTCGGGTGTTTCCGCACTGGTCGGCACCATCGTGTCCGTGATGGCCGGCTATGCCACCGCAAAATTCAACTTCCGCGGCAAGAACGCGGCCATCGGCATCATTATGGCCTGCATGCTCATGCCATCCGCCCTGCTGACCATCCCGATGTACTCGATCTTCCACACGCTGCACCTGACCAACACGATGCTCTCGATCATCATCCCGTGCTGCGTTTCGCCGTTCGGCTTCTTCCTGGGCCGTACGTACGCGCAAAGCTCGGTGCCTGATGAGTTGCTCGAGGCGGCCCGCATCGACGGTGCGAGCGAGGCGAGGATTTTCTTCACTATTGTGCTGAGGCTTCTGGCCCCGGCCATGGTGACGATCTTCCTGTTCCTGTTCGTGGCCACGTGGAACAACTTCCTGCTGCCGTTGATGATGGTGTCTTCCGACACCTTGAAGCCCGTGACCCTCGGCCTGTACGGCATGGTCTCGCTGGCCACGTTCACCGATCGTGGCGCCCTGATGATGGGTGCGCTGCTCGGTGTGCTGCCCGTGATCGTGCTCTTCCTCGGCCTCCAGCGCTACTGGCAGTCCGGCCTCGCCGCCGGTGCCGTCAAGGGCTAACCAATCCGCTGCCCGGTATGTCGTGTCACTCCTTCCGGTGCCGGGCAACGTCCCCCTACCCTCATTACCAGTGACACGATTCCAATCGTCCGGCGTCACCGTAAACGTCAAGGATCTACGCAGTCAGGGTCCCAGGGCCCGCGATAACGCCGGTCATTTTGTATGCGACGAATTCGTCGCCCTGTAGTTTTTGATGATCAACCTCACAAAGGAGCACTCATGACCAACACCGGCCGCTTCACGCTGCCCAGTGAAGAGAATTTCGCCGAAAAGACCAAGGAACTCGCCGAATTGTGGGGTGCGGACGCCATCCGCAACTCCGACGGCACGCATCTGGACGAGGCAGTGCTCGCTCTCGGCAAGAAGATCTACAGCGCCTACTTCCCGACCCGCGCCCACAACGAGTGGATCACCCTGCACATGGACGAGACCCCGCAGGTCTACCTGCTGACCGCCCGTATCCTGGCCGAGTCCAACGCGGTGGATGTGCCGCTGATGGACGGCTTCTTCGAGGAACAGCTCAAGCCTAACCGCGACGCCGACCCGCACAAGTACTGGGAAGTCGTGGACCGCACCACGGGTGAGGTCGTGGACCCGTCCGGCTGGACGCTCGACCCAGGCGAGGACACCGTGCACGTGACCGTGGCCGTGCCGATGCACGAATACACGGTGAGCTTCCTGGCCTACATCATCTGGGACCCGGTCGAGATGTACAACCATCTGACCAACGACTGGGGCGACAAGGAACACGAGATCCCGTTCGACATCTACCATCCGGCCACCCGCAAGTTCGTGTTCGACACGTTCGAGCAGTGGCTTAAGGACAGCCCGCAGACCGATGTGGTGCGATTCACCACGTTCTTCTACCAGTTCACGCTCCTGTTCGACCAGAAGCGCCGCGAGAAGGTCGTCGATTGGTTCGGCTGCGCCTGCACCGTAAGCCCGCGTGCGCTGGATGATTTCGAAGCCAAGTACGGCTACCGCCTGCGTCCGGAGGACTTCGTGGACGGCGGCGCCTACAACTCCGCCTGGCGTGTGCCCAGAAAGGCCCAGCGCGACTGGATCGACTTCCTTTCAGGCTTCGTACGTAAGAACGTCAAGCAGCTCGCCGACATGTCCCACGCCGCCGGCAAAGAGGCGATGATGTTCCTCGGCGACCAGTGGATCGGCACCGAACCGTACAAGGATGGATTCGACGAGCTTGGCCTGGACGCCGTGGTCGGATCCATCGGCGACGGCACCACCACCCGCATGATCGCCGATATTCCGGGTGTCAGGTACACCGAAGGCCGCTTCCTGCCGTACTTCTTCCCCGACACGTTCTACGAGGGCAACGATCCGAGCATCGAAGGCCTCGACAACTGGCGCAAGGCCCGCCGCGCGATCCTGCGCTCGCCGATCGGCCGCATGGGCTACGGCGGCTACCTCTCCCTGGCCGCCAAGTTCCCGAAGTTCGTGGACACGGTGACCCATATCGCCAACGAATTCCGCGACATCCATGACCGCACCGGTGGGGTGGCCGCCGAAGGTGAGCTCAACGTGGCGATTCTGAATTCCTGGGGCAAGATGCGCTCCTGGATGGCGTTCACCGTGGCGCACGCCCTGCCCAACAAGCAGACCTATTCCTACTACGGCATCCTAGAATCCCTGTCCGGCATGCGCGTGAACGTGCGGTTCATCAGCTTCGACGACGTACTCGCGCATGGCATCGATAGCGATATCGACGTAATCATCAACGGAGGCCCGGTCGACACCGCATTCACCGGCGGCGACGTGTGGACCAACCCGAAGCTCGTGGAAACCGTGCGCGCCTGGGTGCGTGGCGGCGGCGCGTTCGTGGGCGTGGGCGAGCCGAGTTCGGCGCCGCGTTTCCAGTCGGGTCGTTTCTTCCAATTGGCCGATGTGCTTGGCGTGGACGAGGAACGCTATCAGACCCTCTCCGTGGACAAGTACTTCCCGCCGGTGGTGCCGGACCACTTCATCACCGCCGATGTGCCGGTCGACCCGGCGGCCCGTGAGGCATGGGAGCAGGCCGGTTACCGCACCCCGCTCAGCGGCTGCGGCGGCGGCCAGTCCATCAAGCCGTTGGGAGGCATCGATTTCGGCGAACCCGTGCTCAACACGTACCCGGTCAACGAGAACGTGACCCTGCTGCGTGCGGACGGCGGTCAGGTGCAGCTCGCGGCCAACGACTACGGCAAGGGCCGCGGCGTGTACATCTCCGGACTGCCTTATTCGGCGGCCAACGCCCGACTGCTGGAACGCGTGCTGTTCTACGCCTCCCACAACGAAGACAAGTATGCGGCCTGGAGCTCGTCCAACCCGGAGTGCGAGGTGGCGCACTTCCCCGAGCAGGGCCTGTATTGCGTGATCAACAACACCGATCAGCCGCAGAAGACCACGGTGACTTTGGCCGATGGCACCACCGAGGACTTCGACCTGCCTGACAGCGGTATCGCCTGGCGTGAAGCCTGATTGGCTTGGTGACGAACGGAACCATCATGAACAACACCAATGAAGCCCTGTTCGACGTCGCTTCGCACTTCGCGCTGGAAGGCACCGTCGACAGCATCGAACCATACGGAGACGGCCATATCAACACCACCTATCTGGTGACCACGGACGGCCCCCGCTACATCCTCCAACGGATGAACACCGGCATCTTCCCCGATACGGTGAATCTGATGCGCAATGTCGAGCTGGTCACCTCCACTCTCAAGGCTCAGGGCAAAGAGACGCTGGACATCGTGCGCACCACCTCCGGCGACACCTGGGCCGAGATCGACGGCGGCGCATGGCGCGTCTACAAGTTCATCGAACACACCATGTCATACAACCTCGTGCCGAACCCGGACGTGTTCCGCGAAGCCGGCAGGGCGTTCGGTGATTTCCAGAACTTCCTGTCCGGGTTCGACGCCAACCAGCTGACCGAGACCATCGCCCACTTCCACGACACCCCGCACCGCTTCGAGGACTTCAAGAAGGCGCTCGCCGCGGACGAGCTCGGGCGTGCCGCCGGGTGCGGCCCGGAGATCGAGTTCTATCTGAGTCACGCCGACCAGTACGCCGTCGTGATGGATGGGCTCAGGGATGGTTCGATCCCGCTGCGCGTGACCCACAACGACACCAAACTCAACAACATCCTCATGGATGCCACCACCGGCAAGGCCCGTGCGATCATCGATCTAGACACCATCATGCCGGGGTCCATGCTCTTCGACTTCGGCGATTCCATCCGTTTCGGCGCGTCCACGGCCTTGGAGGATGAGCGGGATCTGGACAAGGTGCATTTCAGCACCGAGCTGTTCCGCGCCTACACGGAAGGCTTCGTGGGCGAACTACGCGACAGCATCACCGCGCGCGAGGCCGAACTGCTGCCGTTCAGCGGCAACCTGCTCACCATGGAATGCGGCATGCGCTTTCTCGCCGACTACCTGGAAGGCGACGTCTACTTCGCCACCAAGTACCCCGAGCATAACCTGGTGCGCTCCCGCACCCAGATCAAGCTCGTGAGGGAGATGGAGCAGCGAGCCGATGAGACCCGCGCCATCGTGGCCGACGTCATGGAGACGACCAAGTGAGCTCCCGGCAGATGCATCATGTCCGAGCCCGCGTTGCGGAGGGAGTGCGATGAACGATCGGTTGACCACGGTGTACGCAAGCATCGACGCGCTGATCGACTATGCGCTCGCCCACCTTGACCTCGATCCCCGCAACGCGGACTGGGCGCGGAATCGGATTTTCGCCCTGTTCGATCTGGATTCCTATCCCGGTGCCGAAGCGACCTCGTGTCGTCCGTGCCGCGGTGAGGAGGACCGTTGCGCACAGGGGCCCGAGGGGTCTGTCGGTCGCGCCCGCATCGTTCCCGACGCCTTGCTCTCCGCTTTTCGCGCCGCAGCGGTGGATTGCGGCTTGTTTGAAGCGCAGGAGGGCCCGATGTACGCCGACATCGTCATGGGGCTGCTCTCCGCCAACCCCGCCGATCTCGACGACCGGTTCCTGCTTGTCGAGCATCGGGACGGCGGCATGGCCGCGATGCAATGGTTCTACGACTACTGCGTGGCCAACAACTATGTCAAGCGCGCCCAGCTCGACCGGAACCCGCGCTTCGACTCGCACGGGCTGACGGTTACCATCAACCTCGCTAAACCCGAATTCAAGAACATGAAGAAGGCGGCGGCGGGCAACGCCGTGGCCGGCGGGTATCCGAAATGCACGATCTGCCATGAGAACGAGGGTTTTGCGGGACGTGACAAGCGCACCCTGCGCACCCTGCCGGTCACGCTCGGCGGCGAGTCATGGTTCTGGCAGTTCTCGCCCTACGGCTACTTCGATCAGCACGGCATCTGCGTGAACACCGACCACACGCCGATGCATGTGGACCGCGATACCTTCGGCCACCTGCTCGACTTCGTGGACCGCTTCCCCGGATACTTCCTCGGATGCAACGCCGCGCTGCCTCGCATCGGCGGCTCGGTGCTCGCCCATGACCACTACCAGGGTGGCGGCGAACTGCTGCCGATGCACAAG
Organism: Bifidobacterium longum subsp. infantis ATCC 15697 = JCM 1222 = DSM 20088; assembly: GCF_000269965.1. NCBI lineage: Bacteria > Bacillati > Actinomycetota > Actinomycetes > Bifidobacteriales > Bifidobacteriaceae > Bifidobacterium > Bifidobacterium longum. Next base: position 2,405,753 of record NC_017219.1, on the reverse strand, counting down.
GCCGCCACCTGGTCCGCCTTCACGCTCGCCGACTATCCGGACGCCGTGGTTGAAATCCTTGACTGGCCCGGCACCGCCGTGCGCGTGGTGTCGAAAAACCGCCAGAGCATCATCGATGTATCCGACATCATCCGCGAGGCATGGGTCGGCTATGACGACGCGGCGAACGGCATCGCCAGCCATGACGCGGACGGCAACCGCCAATCCGCCCTCTCGCCCAGCGCAATCATCACCAAACGCGGCTATGAGATGAGTCTCATCTTCCGCAACAATGCGATCAGCGACGAGTATCCGGAAGGTATCTTCCATGCACACCCCGAATACTGGCCGGTCAAGCAGGAACCAATCGGACTGATCGAGGCTCAAGGCCTGTTCATCCTGCCCGGACGGCTCGTCGACCAGCTCGGCATCGTCGAGGAGGCGCTCGCCGAAGGCCGCGACCTGCCCGATGAAGTCAGCGAATTCAGTCTCGAATGGGGCGAACTCGCTGAAACATTGGCCGGAAACCGCGACCGCGAGGCCATTCGCCAAGCCATACACGACGAGCTCGGCAGCGTCTGCTACCGCATCCTCGGCAACACGGCCGTCTTCAAGCAGAAAGCCACCACGCAAACATTCCTCGAAAGCCTTGGTTTTGCCGCTAGGTGAAACAGGTCAAGTGAAGTAAGCTCAATACTGAAGGCAAACCGAAGGCAAGTCCTTCCAAAGGAGGAAACATGACCACTGTCCTGGTTACGGGCGGCGCCGGATTCATCGCCACCCACACCGATATCGAGCTGCTCAACAAGGGCTACGATGTGATTTCCGTAGACAACTACGGCAATTCGTCTCCCGTCGCGCTTGAGCGAGTCGAGCAAATCACCGGCAAGCCGGTCAAGCGTTATGATGGCGACGTGCGCGACGAGGCGCTCATGGAGCGTGTCTTCACCGAGAACGACATCGACTGGGTCATTCATTTCGCCGGACTCAAGGCCGTGGGCGAGTCCGTGGCCAAGCCGATCGAATACTACGACAACAACCTGTACTCCACGCTCGTGCTGCTGAAGACGATGAGGAAGCACGGCGTCAAGAAGATCATCTTCTCCTCCTCCGCCACCGTGTACGGTTCGCCGAAGGAACTGCCGATCACCGAGGAGACGCCGACCGGCGGCACCACCAACCCGTACGGCACCTCCAAGCTGTTCCAGGAGCAGATTCTGCGCGATGTGCATGTGGCCGACCCCTCCTGGACCATCGTGCTGTTGCGTTACTTCAACCCCGTCGGCGCGCATGAATCCGGTTTGCTGGGCGAGGACCCGAAGGGCATTCCGGCGAATCTCACCCCGTACGTGGCCAAGGTCGCGGTCGGCGAGCTCAAGGAAGTCCAGGTCTATGGCGACGACTACGACACGCCCGACGGCACTGGTGTGCGTGACTACATCCACGTGGTCGACCTGGCCAAGGGCCATGTGGCCGTCATCGACCACATCGACAAGGAAGGCGTGTTCGTCTACAACCTGGGTACCGGCCACGGCTACTCCGTGCTTGAGGTCATCAAGGCCTACGAGAAGGCCGCCGGCCATCCGATTTCGTACACGATCAAGCCGCGTCGCCCCGGTGACATCGCCGCCTGCTACGCCGACGCTTCCAAGGCAGAGAAGGAGCTTGGCTGGAAGGCCGAGCTGACCATCGACGACATGGCCTCCTCCTCCCTCAACTGGCAGACCAAGAACCCCAACGGTTTCCGCGACGCGGAGTGATATGAGCAGATGAGCTCCCTCTGATGAGGGAGCTCATCTGTCGTTTATCACACAATGCGCCTATCGGCGGCCCAGCGGGTGAGCTCGGTGCGATTCGAAAGCTGAAGCTTTCGCAGCACCGAGCTCACGTGCGTTTCGACCGTCTTGATCGAAATGAACAGTTCGGCCGCCACCTCTTTATACGTGTAACCACGCGCGATCAGCCGCATGACCTCCTGCTCGCGGGCGGACAGCCGGTCCAGCTCCTCATCATGAGCCCGTGCCGCACCATCAGCGCCGCCATCAGACCCCGCCGCCGGCACACCCTGGAAGGCCGAAAGCACAAAACCGGCCAGTTTTGGCGAGAACACGGCATAGCCCTCATGCACCTGCTTGATGGATGAAATCAAATCAGCGCCGGTAATCGTCTTGGTCACATAGCCCTGGGCGCCGGCACGAATCACCGCCCCCACATCCTGCGGCGCATCCGAAACCGACAACGCCAGAAACACGGTAGTAGGGGAGTAGGAGCGCGATTTGGCGAGGATCTCGGCACCGCCGCCACCTTCACCGCCGGGCACATGCACATCCAGCAACACCACTTGCGGCTTGGTCTGTGCGATCATCGCCACCGAACCGGGCACGTCCGCCGCTTGGCCGACGATATCGAAGGAATCGCGCAATGTGGCGATTACGCCCGCACGGAACATCTCATGGTCATCGACCACGGCCACACGAATCTTGGCTGTCTCGTTCTCGCTCATCGATGTTCTCCCTGCGCCGCTTTCAGCGCGATCGGCATATGCATTCTGACCTCGGTGCCCCAGCCGGCTCTGGACACTATCTCCACTGTACCGCCGCGCCGTTTGATGCGGCCGATAATCGATTCGCGGATGCCCAGCCGGTCGGGCGGAATGGCGTCCATATCGAAGCCTTCGCCATGGTCGCGCACGAACACTTCAACCATCGTGTCGCTGGCCTCGCAATACAAAGACACCGGCTCGCCGCCATGCGTGACCGCATTGACCAACGCCTGACGGGTGGCGTCCAGCAGCGCATCGGTCTGGGCGCTCGGCCGCGCGTCGCCCACGGTGACCACCTCAATCGGCTTGCCGTGCTCGTCCTCCACTTCGGCGGCGATCTGCTTCAATCCGGCTCCCACCGAACGATCCGATGTGGAACGTTCCTGATACAGCCATTCGCGCAGCTCGCGCTCTTGGCTACGCGCCAGGGCGAATACGGTGGTCGATTCCTCGGAGTGCAGCTGAATCAGCGCCAACGTTTGCAGCACGCCATCATGCAGATGGGCGGTCATGTCCGCGCGCTCCTCTTCGCGCTCCTTCAATGCCTGCTCGTGGGTGAGTCGTTGCAGCATCGCGTTCGCCCACGGCATCACTGCCACCACGATACCGACGATCATCATGAATCCGCTGGCAACAATGCGTCGAGGAGAGGCGCCCCACCCAGGAATGCTGACATTATGCACATACAATGCCCATCCCATGAAAATCAGTGCGATGCCGCCCAACATAGACAACAGCTGCGTGCCTCGCGGACTAAGATTCATCCATGCCAGTGCGATGCCGCCCAACCCTACCAGCAGCGGAAGCACAATCTGGACATCCGCACCGGTGCTGGTGAGCAGCAGTCCGGTGGCCATCAACGCGAAACCGGCCAATGCCACGACGGCCGGTTTCGGAGCACGTTGGATGGCCTCGGACAATGATTCCGGTGCGGCAGCCGATTCGTCGTCATGGGCGGCAAGTGACTGATTGCCTCGCGCAAGCGGCGCCTGATCAACGGGCACTGTGCGAGCTGCAGCCGTCACCGGGTCTCCGGCGGGCATGAACACCCACAGGAATACATAAGCGATGATGCCTGCGCCGTAGAGGAAGGTCAGTGCGATGAACGCAATCCGAATCCATGCCACGCCGATGCCCAAGTGCAGGGCGATGCCCTTGCACACACCGGTGAGCCAACGGCCCTGCCGGGGGCGCATCAACGGCATGCGCGCAGGCAGCAATGGTTCGGGAGATGACGTCATACTCCTATTGTGCCGCGCTCAGGGCGTTGCGACCGGGGTTTTACCCGGTGTTCAGGGAACAATCAGGGTGTTCCCCGAGCGTTGTGGCAGTGGTCGGGCGGTGTAATGGAATCATGAGCAATCCAAACGCGAATCCGTATCAGCCACAGCCGCAGCCTGGTCCGCAAAAAAACAAGACATCGCGACGCTTCTTCACTTGGGTGCGATCCAGTGGACTGGTTCGCGGCGACGACCGGTGGATCGGCGGCGTATGCAGCGGCATCGCTTTACGGCTTGGCTGGAGCCCCACACTAGTACGTGCGTTGGTGATTGTATGTACATTGTTCTTCGGTTTTGGCGCAGCTCTGTACGCACTCGGCTGGTTTCTGATGCCGGATGTACGCGATGGGCACATCTTGGCCGAGGACCTCATTGCCGGCCAATGGGACTGGAATTGTCTTGGATGCTTCCTGTTCCTCGCCGTGGCAATCGTGATTCCAGGTGCGGGGTGGGTTTGTATTGCGCTCGCCGCCTTAGCGCTTTGGTTGTTAGCCAAGAGCGGCATTCGCCAGCAGGAAGGGTACGGATTCAGGGCATCTGCGACGCGACCGGTTTCACAGCCTGTGTCATATCCAGCTCCACAGCCTGTCTCATATCCAGCCGCGCAACCGGTCCCTCAATCTCCTTTGTATTCAGCTCCGCAACCTGTTTCACAACCTGTTTCACGAACCGAGACTAGTGTTTCACAGCCTTTCTATCAGTCGGTGACCGGCGCGGTGCCCGGCGCGGTGCCCGGCGTGATGCCCAGCACAGTACCCAACGGGCCGTTTGCCCACGACCGTATGAATGCGACGGCCTATGCCCCCACCGAGTCCAAGCGCCGCAAGCCGGCGGGCCCAATCGTGGTCTTGAGCATACTGGGCCTTACCTTCCTCTCCTTTGCCGGTCTGATGGGACTGATTTGGGTAAACGACATGGGCATTATCGGCATTATGCGTCTGAGCACCATCTGGATTGCCGCAGTATGCATAGTGATGGGGCTGGTGGTCATCATTCTCGGATTCAAAGGACGGCGTACCGGTGGTCTGATTCCTCTCGGACTGGTTGCCGGTGGATGCGCGCTCTGCATGACCATCGTTTCAGGCACGTCTGGCGTGTACTACCGTGATTTTGGTGCCAGCGGCATCAATACTGTTGTTTCACTGAGCCAATCTGTCAGTGCGAGAAACAGCGATGGCATGAACGATGTGCAAAAGGATGGCATCTTCGTTGCCGATGCCAGCGATGCCACGTTCGAAACATTGCAGCAAGGTGTGGCGTTCAGCGGTGAAAACTACAACACCGATCAGGCGATCATTGATTGGTCCGATTGGGGCAAGATACATGGGCCGCACACGGTGAAGATGCTGGATGGCAAAACTTCCATCAGTAATTGCCCGGTCGGTACCATCACCATAGCCGCAACACAGGCGCAAGTGCATATCGTTCTGCCGGATTCCTGCACTTACGCCTTCGGCACCGCCGACTCCTACTCCACTTCGAGTGGCGTTGGCGGCAAATACGAGATGGTATACAACAACTACATGGGTCTAAGCTTTGGTTTCTTCGAAGCTGAAAGCGCCACCAATCCCATGAATGGGCCTGATTACGAATGGTTGGATAAGGGATCCGCCATGCCGGACAACGGCCCAGAATTAAAAATCAATATTCCCTATGCGGTGGAAGCACGTGTCAACGTGGTGTACGCCTCCGGTTGGAAAGGCTCCACGTTCCAGCCGCTTGCCGATATATACGACGGCAACAGTACAAGCAAGAACACAACCGAACAATCGGAATGATCAAGCCGTTACAACCAGGAGATGGAATCATGACTGATGAAACCAAGGAATTCGCCTCCATCGAGGATGCGACACCGACCACGGCCATACCTTCCGAAACCGACGCGACCACCGCGACAACAACCATGGTGACCGTCGATGACCGAACCGATACCACGGTGCTGCCATCCGCAGCTGATGATGACGAAACGGCTGTGCTGCCCGTCACCGACAATCATGCGGATGCGTCGGTCTCGGATGTGGATACGCAGGTGACAACTGCCTCTCCATCGCCCATCGAACCATCCACAGATCGGATTGCCCTGGAAGCAGTTGCCGATGCCGTGGAGGGGGATGGTGGGCCGATTCCATCTGCCGATGATGTACCGATGTACGCAGCATCTTCAGCGCAACCTTCCTATGAGCAGTCTCAGACCGCCGGCAAACCATGCCAGCCTGGGGGGAGCGCCAAGAACGTCCAGAATGCTAAGGATGTCAAGAGTGCCAAGAACATCCAGAAACAGAGCATCAGCGCGCCTACTGTGGTATTCGGACTATTAGGCGTGATTATCGGCGTGATCGCGCTGGTTTTCGGGTACATATCTCCGGATCGGATGATTTCGCTGTTCTCGCCGAATCCGCAATTGCTGACGGCTATTATCTGCGCCGTAGTGGGACTTATTCTGGTGATAGTGGCCGTTGTATGGGCCATAGTCGGTGCCGTCAAGAAGAGAAAATAACGTTACAACCATTGCATTACGGTCCCAGTAGAATCACATTATGACGGGAGCCGACCGTTCTATGCTGATGGGGGAGGCATAGTAACTATGAAGCGGATTTCGGCGCGGCGGGTAGTGAGCGTCATCGCCACCGCGATGGCGATGACGCTGGTATTCGCCACACTTGGCTGGGCGATGATGCCGCAATGGAACACACGGCCCTACACCAAGCACATCGTTATCGCTTCTGCCGACACCACCATCACCCCTGCCCATGCGGACATTCCCCACGAGGGGCGATATCGTACGCGTGAAACCCGACTATCCATCAAGACCGGCGATGGCGTCACGCTACCCGCCGTACTACGTGAACCGGTCGACGCTCCCGGGCCACGCCCGGCTTGTCTGTTCATTCACGGGTCCGGTACCAGCGGTGCCGAGGATTTCGGCGATATCGCCAACGCCATGGCCTCTGCCGGTATCGTGACCTTGGTGCCGGCCAAGCGCAACGACAACTACACCGTGCTGCATCGCGACTACCCGCGTTTTGCTCGCGAATACGGGCGTTCGCTCGACGTGTTGCGTGGCATAAGCGGCGTGGACCCCGCCAAAACCGGCATCTACGCTGAATCCGAAGGCACCTGGATTGCCACGATTCTAACCTCGAAACGGCAAGACATTGCCTTTGCCATACTTACATCCGCACCGGTGTTCAATGGACGTGAGCAAATGGCCATGGCTGTCAGCGCCTATACGCATGAGGCCGGCGCGCCCAAGCCCGTGGTCAAAGACATGGCCAAATTGATGTCGCTGGACTACGCGCCATTCGATCTAGCCTATGCCGACTTTGATGCCGACCGGTATCTGAAATCCCTCACCATGCCGGTGCTGGTGAACTACGGCACCTACGATACGGCCATGCCCATCGAACAGGGGGCGCAGCGGATCATCGCCACGGCCAACAAGTCCGGCAACGAGAACGTCACCGTACGCTATTTTGCCGGCAACCATCAGATGCGGGCTGGTGAGGGCTTATTCACCCCGAACCTGCCATTGGCCGAAGGCTATACGCAAGCGCTGGAAAATTGGGTGAACGGTGTGACCGCCGGAACCAAAGCCGATGGATGGGCAACGCCCCAAGTCGCCGGTGCAACACCTCACCAGCGCTTCGCCGCGCCGCAACGTACCAGATCCGGTATCGTCGGCTCGCTCGGCGTGCTGGCCGGTCTGATGGTGGCAGGGCCCGTGCTGATCGTGATGGCGGCGATATTAGGTATTGGCCTGACTGTGTTTTCTTGGCTACAGACGTTGCTGGCCGGGCGACGTAGTGTGGCGACTGTGCGGGCCATGCATGCGACGCCGAGTGGGCTGGGGGTCGCCCCGCGGCTCATGTTGCACGGCATTGCCGGCTTATCTGCCGGTATCGGCACAGCGGTGATGGTGATTACTGGGCTGTTGTACGGCTATATGAGCGCCGTAGGCGTATCGGCTGTATTGGTTATGCCTCAACCGCGGCTGTTTGCCGTCGGATGGGTGGTGCTGCGAATAGCGACCATGCTGTTGGTGGTGCTGTTTGCTTGGGAAATGGAACGTGTCTGGTATTGCCGCGCCGATATCGTCGGTGTACGGCGCGTCATATGCGTGATGGTAGCGCTCGGCACTCTCACCACACTGATGACACTGGCATTCTGGGGCCTATTCTCGCTGTAATTCTGCCGATGTGCGCCGGTCAATGGGGCCTGGCGGGCAAGCTGCGTTGGTGGTCTGGGTGTGGGGCGATCGGCAGATTGCGTTGGCCTGGGTGTGGCCGGCCGGCGTACATCAGTCGGGGTGTCCGGTACACAGTGAATGGCTGAGTATTACGCTTGGGAGGCTTCGGCCTCCTCCAAGGTGTCGAAACCGCCGAGCTGGACCGTGTGCAACAAGGTTTCCTCAGTGATATTGCGTTGCAGGCTGGCTGCGGCCCGCTCGCCAATCATCGCTTCGTAACGTTCGAAGGTCTGGTCGGAATACGTACCAAGCTCGCCGCGCAGATAGGTTTCGAATGAGGTGGCAGATGGTGTGTCGTCGGTGGTGGTGAGTACGCGCATCGCCTCGCCGAGCTTGGGGTAGCGCTCGCGGAAATCCTTGGCCCAGGCGACCTGCTGGGCGATGACCTGTTCCTGACGGGCCACGCGCTCTTCAGAGAGACGCGGAATATACGGCTCTATGTTCTTCGTGAAATCTTCCGGCGCGGTGGAGGCCATCATGCGGCCGTATTTTTCGGTCACGAGGTTGCGGCCCACGTGGTCGGCCGCGTCAAGATCAGCGGCATAGCTGGTGAGTAATGGCCGTTCCCATGTGAGGAACTGGGCCAACCGCATCTGGTGGAACACCGGCCAGTTACCTTGGCATGCCGCGCGTCCACCCTCATTGTTGGTGCGCTGGAACTGATCCCATTCATGGAGCACAATAGCCTCGCGCAGTTCATCATCAGTCAGTTCGTTGGTCATCGACGTTCCTTTCACTAATCCTCTGATGAGGGAGATGGCACGGCGAAGCCGTGACAGAGGGAGCTTGAATCTACAAACTTTTAAGCACCGGATCATCAGAGGCGATGTGGTCCTCGACATACGGGCGCTGCCATTCGAGGAAGGTCTCGCCGGACGTGGTCAGGTGTTCGCGTTTGAGTTCCTTGACGATATCCGCCGCAATCTGCTCCACGATATCGTTGATTTTCTTGATTGCTGTAGCCGCGCCCTTGCCGCCTTCGCCGAATCCGGCCCCGCCATAGCAGGCTGCCGAACTCAATCGCATCACGGTTTCCAACTGTTCGCCCACGTTCGGCAACAGCGCGAACATCGAGCCAGACAGCTTGCGCAATGCTGCGAACTGCCACTTGTAATACGGCATATAGCCCACCACCATCGGCACGTTAACCAGGAACACCAACGAGGCGGTGGCCTGCACGAACTCGTGGATGGACAGCCATGCGGCCGCGCTGTCGCCGCGTTTCAACGAACGCGGAAGATTATATTGACCGGCCTGGGCGATCATGCCCAATCGCTTGGAAATCAAGGCAAGCCGCACGTCGTCGGGCATATCCTTGAACCCTTGGCGTGTTTTGGAGAACTGCCCAGTGGGGTCTGCGAATACTTCGCCATTGGTGGCTGCGGCCAGAGTCGATTCAGCCAGCATCAGCCACTCGTGCGGCGCGGTTTGCGCGGGCGCAGTGCGATACCCGGTGATCGACTCAAAGAAGTCACCGATGCGGAACACGCCGTCACGGCGGTTGGCACCTTGTGCGCGGGGCGTGGTGGGGGAGAACGGTATATCGATAAATGTCACACGGCCTTGCGCGTCCATCGTGAACCCGCGTGGCAGTGCTTCATAATCGGCCTCGAGCTGCTCGCCGATTGCCTCATAATCATCATCGGTAAGCCATAGACAGAAGCGTGGGCCAAAATCATGGTCTTGAGAATAGGCGTCGTCAAAGCCATAGCATTCCGAACCATGCCCCACCAGTCCGGCGGCAATGCGGCCCACGTATTGCGGATACTGTGCCGTAATCATCGGCTTGCCCACCTGTGTCCAGAACGCGCGTGCCAATTTGAGACCGGACACAGCGATTTCGGCAGTGGCATCGGTGTTGGTATTAGTTTCGGTGCTGGTTGCATCGGCGCTGTTCGCTGCATGCACGTCATCGTTACCGATTTGCGCCTCGGCTTCGCGCAGGTTCGCCTCGGTGACGCGATAGTAATCGGTGTCCTTGCCATAGCATTCGGCGATCACCGCCAAAGCGCTGCGGTAATGAGAGGCCGCCTCGCCATATCGGTGTTCGACATACAGCACTTGCGCACAGCCAGCCAATGCGGAGGCATAATGCGCCGAGTGCGTCAGCTTGCCAGTCTCATAGATGGTCAACGCTTTGGTGGCATGGATGTGCGCTTCCTTGAGCTTGCTCTCCTGCAGCAGTACCAGAGCCAGATTGGTGTTCGACGAGGCCACGTCGATGTCGGCATCAGGATTCACGCTCGCCGCCTCGACGATGTGCAACGCCTGCCTGAGCTCGATTTCCGCCTGTGGCAATCGGTTCGTTTCGCTGTACAACATGGAGAGGTTATTATGCAGCGCAGCCAGGCGTCGGTCGTTGGGAGCGAAGTTCTTATTGGCGCAATCCAACGCTTGATGATACAGATCCTCGGCCTGATCGTACCGCTTGGCCGCGCGCATGGCAGTGGCACAATTGATCAGCGTAGTGGCCCAGCTTTCGGTACCCTCAAGCCCCATGTGCAGGGCCAACTCAAGCGCGCGCTGCACGATCCACTGGTTCTCCTTGTGACGGCCTTGCGAGCGGTAGAACCCCATCGTCTCGTTGAGTACGGTCAGCAGTCCGGCTTCGTCTCCGGCGTTTTCCGCGTCGACCGCCGCTTGTTCAAGATACGGGCCCGCCTTTTCTGCGGCGTTGTGGGCGTCGAAGATGGCGTCGAGGCCGTGGAGGAATTCGTTCACGTCAAAGTCATGCAGTTCGTTGCCGCCCTGAGCCGCCGGGCCGTTTTCAGGCGCATCGAAATCATGTGCGTGTTTCGCCTGCATGCCGAGCAGTGCCTGCTCCAGCCGCGCGTCCATCGCATCATCGGCCATACATAATCTCCTTCGTCGTGAGATACCGATTATTGCTAGGTTCCAGCGTACTGTGAACGATTTGGAGACCGCCGATGTGAGTGTCGTTACAGTGTGCGGCGGCTGCCGGAGCTGGTGTATGTGCTTGTCGTTTTCCCCGTTGCCGTCCTCAGTGGAAATAGGCTCAACAGGCATGGAAAAACCCCGCATGCTATGACGTGCGGGGCTATTCTTCGGTATTCAGTTATCGGTTATTGCCGTACCTGTACAGGCGTCGGACAATCGTTCAGCGTTGCTGGCGACGGCGCAGCACGATGGTCACGCCACCGGCGGCGGCGAGCAGGCTGACTGCGGCTAAGATTCCAGCGATGGAAGCACCGGTTCCCGGCAGATCGGTCTTGTTCGGCTTGGCCGTCGGCTTCTTGTCGGCGTTGGGTTTGCCGTTCTGGTTGTTGTTGCCGCCTTGGTTGTTGTTCCCACCTTGTTCGCCGGAACCGTTGGCGCGCTCCTTTTCGGCGGCGGCGATCTCGGCGTCCGTGTAAAGCAGCTGCGGGTTGACGGTGGAGACGGTGCCGCCGAACGTCTTGGCTTCATCGGCGCTCAGCGTCTTGGCCACGGTGAACTCAGCCGGCTTGGCGCTGCCGAGCTTGGTCACGCCGAAGTCCACGCCGTTGACATACAGGCCGAGGGCGATTGGCTTAGGGCCATTCGCGTAGACCGGCAGGTCGAAGGTCAGGGATGCCTTGGTGCCTTCAACGGAGGAGGACTTGAGCTCGATGCCTGCAGGCGAGTCATCGGCCTTGACATCCTTGTGATCGGCAAGGTAGTCGATCAGACCTTGCACATCCACCGTGCCGGTCAGCTGCGGCTGACCCTGCGCGGTAAAACCGGTGAAGCCGTCGCCGCCGGTCAGCAGGAAGGAGTTGCCGGCGACCGTCACGGTGTCGGTGTCCTTGATCTGCTTGCCGTCAACGAACACGTCGGAGACGGTGGCGACCGGTGCCTTGGTGTTGGCGTCCTCGACCAGCGTGTACACGAAGGTCACGTTCGAGGAGATGCCGAGACGGACCACATTGGACTTGCCGTCCTTGATCTGCCACTGTTGGGCGAGCACGTCCTTCAGCTGCTTGCCGGTGAGGGTGACCACGCTGTTATCGTTGCCGAACGGCAACATGCTGTACGCCTCCTTGACGGTGATCTGCTTGTCGCCGTCAAGATCGAGGTTGTCGGTGCGCAGACCGCCCGGATTGATGAAGCCGATGGAGGCCTTCTCGCCCACGGGCGTCTTCTTGGCGGATTCGAGTGCGGCATCGGCGTTCAGCGTGCCGAGCTGGGTTTCGGCGCTCCAGTTGCCCTTGGCGAAATTCGCTGACTTGTCGATGGTGCCGACGACCTTCTTACCAGCCTCGGCGGAATCCGCCTGAGCCTGCTTGTAGACCTTGGCGGCCGGGCCGTTGTCGTCACCCTCGAATCCCTTGGCCGGAGCGGTGCCGTCCTTGTTGGTCACGTACGTCACGTCATACTGGGAGGCGTTCTGCACGGTGACCTTGGAATCCTTGCCGGAACCCTCGATGTACAGATCCTGGACAGCTGCATCCTGGCCGTACTTGCCGGCCTCGATGATCGGCGCTCCGGACTTGGTGGTGGTGCCGTACTCGTTGCGGTGGCTGTGGCCTGCGTAGACCAGATCGACGTTAGCGTCCAGACCGTCGCCGTCGGAGGCGATGGTGTCGCCATCCTCATGGATCAGGGCCACGACCGCATCGGCCTCGCCGTTGGACTCATCGCCATCGGACAGCTGGTCGGCCACCTTGTTCACAGCCTGAACCGGGTCGGTCACCGTGACGCCTTGCATCACGCTGGGGGAGACTACGTTCTTCAGATCGGAGGTGATGGCACCGACGAAGGCGACCTTTTTGCCGTTGACGGTCTTGATGGTATACGGCTTGAGACGGTCGGAAGTCAGCGAGCCGCCGGTGATGTTGGCGGCGACCCAGTCGATGCCGTACTTCGGTTCGGCGATGCGGTTGTTGAAGTCTGCAGTGCCCTTGTCGAGCTCATGATTGCCCAAGGCGCTCACACTCAGATCCCATGCCTTTGTCATGTTCAGCGTCGGAGTGTCTTGGAAATAGGAGGATTCGAATGGGGAAGCACCCACGAGGTCTCCGCTGGAGACGAACACGCTGTTGCCCGGGTTGTGCTGCACGGCAAGCTTCTGATAAGCGGCTTCGACCCACTGGCCGGTTTCGATGTGTCCGTGGAAGTCGGTGATGTCGAACACGGTCACTTGCTTGGCGTCCTTACCGGGTTGGCTGGGGTTGCCGGAGCCACCGTTGTCGGAATCCGGGTGGTTGCCCTTGTCGGCGTATTCCTCGCCGATCACGGACGGGGTGGCTGCGCCGGGCTCGACCTTGACGACATCGCCGTTCTCGTTCAACGTCACGGTGGAGCTCAGAGCTGCGGCTAGGTTGATGCGCTGCCATCCGTCGGATGAGGAATCCAGCGGGTAGCCGCCGTCAATCGCGGTCTTGGCGAGGATGGCTTCGCGCTGGTCGCGGTGCAACTTCGGGTACGCGATCTTCAACAAGTCGGCAGAGCCTTCAGGCGCGGTGAATGCGGTGCCGGCGGTGGTCTTGCCGAAACCGTAGGTCAGACGGTTCGTGTAGACGCGCAACGCCGAGGCGCGGTCGGTGACGGGCTCCTTGCTCACGGCATCCACAAAGGCGTTCTGGTAACCGTTGGAGGCGTTCGCGCCAAGGTTGTTCACGCATTCGGTCACAGTCGCGTAATCGGTGTCCTGTTTGGTGGCGTGGCCGTCCGCCACGCACTTGGCTGCCAGATAGGACTGCAGCTGGTCGGATGCCGGCTTGACGTACTTGTCGTAGTAAGTGCCCCAGTAGTAGCCGTTTGCCACTTCGCCGTCGATGCGGCCGCCCATGATGTCGAGCGGATAGTGCACGCCGAGCACGATGCGGTTGTTGCCTGCTTCGGAGGTGCGTGTCAGGATCTCTGGAGCAAGTTGTGGCAGCATGCCTGCCAGAGCCACGCCCCAGGAGTATGCGCCGGTGGTGTGGCCGGACGGGAAGGAACCGGAACCGGCCAGCCCGTCGTATTCGGCGGAATGCGCGTTGCCTTGGGCGTCAGTCCAGTCGGGGACGCGCATGATGTTCTCGTTGATGTTCGTGATGTCGTTCTTGCCGCCATTGGTGCGATCCTCGAAAGGACGAGGATGCTGGAAGTGCTTCTTGGCGGTAGAGGTGGAGATTGTATCGTACTTGAAGATGTCCGCGACCTTCTTCAGGCTGCCGTCGGCCAGACCGGCGGAAAAATATTCGCCGAGCACCGGGCCCAGGGAGTCCGGCAAGGTCTCATCGGCGCTCATATCCGCGTCCACCAGAGCGCGCTGCTGCTGTGCGGTAGCGGTCGTGCCGTCTCCGTCTTCGGCGGCGGCGTTGTTGATCTGTTGGATGTAGGCGTCATCGTGATCGAGCACGGTCTTGTTGAGCACCTTGCCGCCAGCGGTTTCGGTGGCCGGCTGCCAGTAGCTGTCATATTCGCCAAGCAGCTGCACAAGATTCGGCTTGGCCGCACGCGTCTGCGGAACGGCTGCATAGCCGGTGACGTCATTCGCGTCGACCGAGGCTTCGTAACGGCCTTCGGTGGTGGCCGCGTACTTGGTTTCACTGAACGCATCCGTGGCGCCGCTGGCGGCGATGCCGCTGATACCGACCGTGGACGCTGCCGGTACGGATTCATCTGCAGAAGCCGTCGTGGTCGCAATCGCAACGCTGGACAGCGTCGCGATTGCGACGAGTGCGGCGATCATCCTCGCCGTGAACCTGATGGGTTTCACTGTATTCCCTTCCTTTATGAGGCATCAGGAAAGACGCTCTTTCATAGTGAGAACTTAGAAAGGCAAGGTGGAATACGTGTGTAATGAAAACGAACCGCAGATGAACTTCAGTAAGAAGAGAGCAACGTCACATTCCGCTGATTATGCGTGAATGTGACGTCCGGTCTCATACTTGGATTTCGCGCATGCGGTGAATGGCGTCGGTATCGGTTTCGCAGCGCCACGAGTAGAAGGCCAGCAGCCCTACGGCAAGCAGAGCCAGTGGCATACCGCCCAGACCGGTATAGCGATAGTTCATCGAGAAGGTGGTGAGCATCGCGCCGCCGACAATCGAGCCGATGGCATTGCCGAAGTTGAAGGCCACCTGCACGGCTGCGCCGGCGATGAGCTCGCCGCCGCCTTGGCCGGCTTCGGTCATCAGCAGCTGTTGCGGAGCGGAGATGAAGAACAGTCCGAAGGCGATCCAGAAGGTCAGCAAAGCGGTAGTGCCCTGGTTTCCCGGCAGTAGTAAAACCATCAGCAAGCCGATGCAGGAAATCGTCTGACCCAGCGCGGCAGTGCCGGCGTGGCGCCATTTATCTGTGATGCGACCGCCGATAAGACCGCCTATCACCATACCGAAGCCGGCAAGCATCATCAATAGCGGTACCAGGTTAGACGACCAGCCACCGGTCTTCTGCAGCCAGGGGGAGACGTAGCTCCACCAGCAGAACACGCCTGCGTTGCCGGTGAATACGGCGGCCAGAATCACCCACGGTCCACGACGAGTAAGGAATTTGAACTGACCGGCGATGCCGGCGTCCTTAATCGGCGCAACGAAGGGGATCCATGCCAGAACTAGCACGATGGTCATTGCCGCCCATGCAGCCAGAATACCGAATGCGAGGCGCCAGGATAGGAACTCAGCCATCAAGGTGCCCGCCGGTACGCCGAGCATATTGGCTACGGTTTGGCCGGTGACCATTACCGATACGGCTTGTGCTTCTTTGCCCTTGTCGGCCAAGGTTTTGGCGATGAGTGTGGCGGTGCCGAAAAATGCGCCGTGCGGCAGGCCGGCAATGAAGCGCGCGACAATCAGCGTGGCGGCATTGACCGAGAACGCGGAGGCCAGATTACCGATAAGCGCAATCACCATAAACAATATGATGAGGTTCTTCGGCGGCACCTTGCGGCCGAACACCAGAATCAGCGTGCCGAAGCACACGCCGATCGCATACGCGGAAATGTAATGGCCTGCGGTGGGGATGTCCACGCCGGTGGCGGCCGCGGCCTGCGGCAGAATGCCCATCATCACGAACTCGGCGGCACCGAGAATGAACGCGCCCGAAGCCAGTGCAAGCAGACTCTTCTTCATGGTTCCTCTAACTACTTCAGTATTACTTACAAAAACAGTGCGGCAATCGATTGATTCGAGCGATATATTACGGTGGTCCGCCAACAAATACGGGGCTTGCCGCGCCGGTTTGTCGCTGTGTGCGGCGGGTTGTTTACCGCTGTTCGATCGCTTGGTTTGATTGTTGGGGCAAGAAACGAAAAACCGGATTGCTGATTCCTCAACAATCCGGTCCAGTTGTCGGGCTGGCGGGATTTGAACCCGCGGCCTCTTCGTCCCGAACGAAGCGCGCTACCAAGCTGCGCTACAGCCCGTTTGGCAACAGACGTAGATATTACATTGTGGTGGTGGACAATGCAAATCGGCATGTCGCGAGTGTTGCGTGATGATGGATTCGCCATGTGTACAGGTCTCTCAAGCCTTGTGCAGAGCCGGTTTTGCGTCATGTGAGCGGGTGTTCAGATGGCCGTGCGGTCTGCCGGGCTCATAATCGCCGGCCTTGCGTACACTGATGAATCATGGCTGAAGTTGTCGAAAATACCGAAAACACTGAGAACGAAACCCCGGCCGTCCCGCAGATGAGCACCGTCGAACGTGCGGAAATGCTGCTCAAGCAGGACGCCACCATCCGCGAGAAGATCAAGTCCGGTGCCACGCTGGACGAAGCCGTGGACCCCTCCAACAAGGAGTTCGGCCCGCTGGCTCACCCCGAGCAGGTGCAGATGCGCGTGGCCAAGCGCGCGATGATGCTTGAGGCCGGCATCGCCCCCTACCCGGTGCACTTGGACGTCACCGACACCATCGAGGCGGTCCGCGCCAAGTATGACGGCAAGCTCGAGGCTGGCGAAGAGACCGAAGACATGGTCGGCATCGCGGGCCGCGTGCTGTTCCTGCGTAACGCGGGCGGCCTGTGCTTCGTGCAGCTTTCCGCCGGTGACGGCACCAAAATCCAGGGCATGATCTCCAAGAAGGAGATTGGCGCCGACTCCCTGAAACAGTTCAAGCAGCTGGTCGACCTTGGCGATCACCTGTACCTGAAGGGCCGCGTCATCGCCTCCAAGACCGGCGAGCTGTCCGTATTCGCCACTGAGTGGGCCATCGCCTCTAAGGCCCTGCAGCCGCTGCCGGCCCTGCACAAGGACCTGAACGAAGACACCCGCACCCGCAAGCCGTACATCGGCATGATCGCGGACGAGAACATCCGCAACATGGTGCGCAACCGTTCCAAGGCCGTGGCCTCCCTGCGCCGCACCTTTGACGACCACGACTTCCTCGAGGTCGAAACCCCGATGCTGCAGACCCTGCACGGTGGCGCGGCCGCCCGCCCGTTCACCACGCACATGAACGCCTTCGACCTTGACCTGTATCTTCGCATCGCCCCGGAACTGTTCCTCAAGCGCTGCCTGGTGGGCGGCATCGACCGCGTGTTCGAGATCAACCGCGATTTCCGCAACGAGGGCGTCGACGCCACCCATGCCCCCGAATTCACCATGGTCGAGGCCTATCAGGCGTATGGCACATACGATTCCATCGGCCAGCTGGTCAAGGAGCTTGTGCAGAAGACCGCCATGGACGTGTTCGGCAGCCACAAGGTGACGTTGCTGGATGGCACCGAATACGACTTCGGCGGTGAATGGAAGACCATCAGCATGTACGACTCCCTGTCCGAAGCGCTGGGCGAGCAGATCGTGCCGAACGGCGGCCCGGACAACCCCGGCACCTCCGTGGAGCATCTGGGCGAGATCGCCGACAAGCTCGGCGTGGAACGCGACGACGTGGAGAACCACGGCAAGCTCGTCGAACACCTATGGGAGCACTTCTACGAGGACAAGCTGTACGAGCCGACCTTCGTGCGCGACTTCCCGGTCGAGACCTCCCCGCTGGTCAAGGGCCACCGTACCAAGCCCGGTGTGGTCGAGAAGTGGGATCTGTACGTGCGTGGCTTCGAACTGGCCACCGGCTATTCCGAGCTCAACGATCCGGTCGTGCAGCGTGAACGCTTCGTGGCCCAGGCCAAGGACGCGCTCGCCGGCGACGAGGAGGCCTGCGACATCGATGAGGACTTCCTGGAGGCCCTCGGCGTGGGCATGCCCCCGGCTGGCGGCATGGGCATGGGCATCGACCGTCTGCTGATCGCCCTGACCGGCGCCACCATCCGCGAAACCATCACCTTCCCGCTGGTCAAGCCGCTGAATTAAGGCAAAGCCTTAATTCAATATCGGCTTCGCGCGTAATTTCATGAAAGGCCGTCTGACTTCCAACGTCAGACGGCCTTTGCGTTTTTAGATGAAAATCCTCGGGGTTTCATGATATTTCTCATGAGTGACGTTCCGGGGCATTCGCCAGTATCATATCTCCTATTCTGGGAATGAATGAAGGTATGCAATGAGCATGATTCTAAAATGGCGTTCATGAGAGTTTCGACTTGGATCCGTGGGGCGCGGCTGAAAACGTTGCCGTTGTCGATTGCGCCGGTGTTGATTGGTGCGTCGATGGCTTGGCGCGATGCGGGCGAGCATCGTGTTGCGGTGGCGGTGTTGTGCGGTTTCGTGGCATTGCTGCTGCAGATTGCGGCTAATTTTGCCAACGATTATTCAGATGGTATTCGCGGTACGGATGCAGGGCGCTCGGTTCCGGTGAAAGACGCAGGCGATTCTGCGATCTCCGGCAAAACAATGCCGTCACGCGGTCCCGCCCGTCTCGTGGCTTCCGGTGTGAATCCTAGGAAAGTGCTGGCCGCGGCCGGAATCAACGCACTGATCGCCTGCCTGTGCGGTCTGGCCGTCATCGCGCTAACCGGATACTGGTGGTTCATTCTGGTCGGCATCGCATGTCTGGCGGCCGGCTGGTTCTATGTTGGTGGGAAACACCCCTACGGCTACCACTATTTGGGTGAGGTTTTCGTATTCATTTTCTTTGGATTGGTTGCCACTTGTGGCACCATGTTCGCGTTGTCTGGCAAGATTTCGGCGAGTGGACTGCTTGGCGGTTCAGCTGCGGGATTGGTCGCGGTTGCTGTGCTGTGCGTCAACAATCTGCGCGACATCGAATCTGACCGCAATCACGGAAAACATACGTGGATGACTGCAATGGGGCTGCGAAACGGCACTATCGTCACTATCGTAATCCTGATTATTCCGACATTGCTTGCATTGCACCATCTGTTGCAATCGTCGATATATGCAACCAGTAGCATTCCGCTAATCGTGATAATCGCAGTTATTGCCATGCTGTGCGCGGCGCAAATTGCCGCATCATGCGCAATCGTAAGAAAAACCTACCGCAAAGCACTGCCGCTCTGTACACTTGCCTCGCTGGCGCTCGCCCTGGTCTACGTGACTTCGTCGATATTGGTTTAGGCGGTGAGATGCCGGGGCAGTGGATGGCGGGTCGGAAAACAACGATTCCAGCCCGCCGCCACTATTTGTTGTCATGCAGGAAGGCCAAGGTCTCCGAAGCGAGGAACGATATGATACACGTAAGACCGAGTCGCAGAGCGACGCGTCAGGCAAACGAAAGAAATCATAAATATAGCTGGTACATCTATCAAGGGATGACAGTCAACTTCATAAATGCTCGCAGCCAGTGTTGCCAAAGTCTGTAAATGGCATGTCAGACGTACAAATTCCGGCTGGTTTTATCCAGCTAAGATCCGCGTAAAACGTGCCCTGGGGATTCAACAAACAGTCGTCAGACATCAGGTGTTGGGCTTATCTCTGCTTGTTTGTACATTCACGTTGTCCTATCGTGCCACGGACGCACTGACAGATTTATAAACCAAGTACTTGATGGTTATCGTTACACGGCAAGTGGATAGAGATTAAGGGATTATAAGGCAAATAACTATACGGTTTTGTTGCCGCACTATAATTGCGGCAACAAAACCGTATAGTTAAAACGTTCGCAGCCCCGTATTATTCCTTCTTTTTCTTTGAGAAACTGAGCATGAAGAGCAGGCCGAGGAGGATGGAGAGGAACGTCGCGATCTCGAAGGAGCCCACTATCAGGGTGGTGAGTTTTATCTGTTTCAGGAGCAGGCCGTTGAGTCCCAGCACCAGGAAGCCGATGATCCTGCAGGTCGTCGAGTTGAGGGTGATCAGGGTGCTGATTCTTTCCTCGGAGACCCGTATCGAGAACAGCACGTCGCACATGTATTGCAGGAACATGAAGATGAACACGGAGATGCAGTATGCGCCGATCGACACGATCCGTGATTCCGACGTGATTAGCAGGGGCATGATCAGGGCGACCGGGATGCCAAGATAGAGGAGGCGCCTCAGACGGCCGTCTATGTGAATCGCGTACGCGGCTATCCCTATGACCTGGAAGACCAGGTAGAACACGAACAGGTACTTGTCTTTCACTCCCATCAGGAGCAGGTAGGCCTGCCAGAGGTTGAAGTGGGTCTGGAAGAAGATCTGGCTCACGGCCGCCATGCCGATGAGGAACGTGAGCCGCCTGTCCTTCCTGAGTTCGGACAGTCCGTCCCTCACTTGGGACATGATCGTCGGCTTCTTCTCCCGGGCGTCGTGCTCGTCCTTGGGGAAGGCGAGCATGATCGGCAGGGCCGCCGCGCATGCAAGCGCCATCGCGACGGCGTAGATGTTGTAGCCGATCGTGAAATACAGTGCGGACCCGAGCATCGCGCCGATGATCATGGAGACCATGGATATCTGGTTGGAGATGCGTTTGAATGTCTTGATCTCCTCGTCCGGGTCAGGGGAGAGCCGCTTGTAGAGGTTGATCAGCGAGGCGTCGACCGTGCCCGACGCCAGGGCCTCGCCGATGCCGTAGAGCGCCCAGGCCACGCACATCATAGCGAAGCCGGTTCCGAAGATGATGACGGAGCATGCGGCTACCCACGCCAGGATGGATGTCAGGTACACGATCTTCCGGCTGTAGAGGTCGGAGATCACGCCGCTGGGGAACTCGAAGAGGAACACCGCTATGGTGAAGGCCGTCTGGACGAACATGATCTCGGTGAGGTCCAGACCCTTGTGCAGGAGCAGCACGGTCAGGACGGCGTGGGGGAACGACTTGGACGCTATGAGGAACGCGGTGCTTACGTAGTAGGCGATACCGGCCCTGCGGGTCAACGTATCCTGCTTAATCATAAATCCTCCCCTGCCTGATTGCATGAGGCCCTAGTATCTTACCTGTAGAGGACAACGCCAAGCACGAGCATTTATACATGCATCATGCCCGATGAATCTCTTTATAATCTTTCTGTACAGCTGTGTGCACCCGAAAAGAGTTCCGAGCGGACGTACTTAATCTAAAGGACTGTCGGCTTAGAGGATTCTGACACCTAGAGAAACAGCACATAGGCTTAACGTAGACATTTTCCGGAGTCTTTTGGATTGAGAAACACGACTGGTTCAGATATTACCGGATAAACACTTGGACGGAATCATATGGGGTTAAGTAAAGAAAAGTGTGTCTATTCCCGCGTGTCATGGTCAGGTTGATCGCCCGGCCCATCCCTTTCTGATCCCGAACCCGCTCTCGTAGGCGTCGACGCCGTCGGTCGGTTCCTGCACGGCCGTCATGGTGCCGGGCATGGGCCCGTCATTCCCGGCCGGCTTCCCCTTCCTCATCCTCCAGTGTTCAGGCGTGACGAGCGCCATGGGGTCGGGCTGCTCCGTGAGCATGTAGATCGCCCATTCGCGGCAGCGTCTCATATGCTCCTCCGACAATCCCCGGTGGTGGTCGAGCGCGCGCTTGACCACGGCGTTGACGCCGCCCTCCAGCTGGTTGGTCGCCGACGGCAGTGGGCCGCCGCCCTTGAGGACGGCCGGATCGCAGAACGCGAACAGCACGCCGGCCCGGTTCAGCCTGACCAATCGGAAGTAGGCGCGGCGCAGGCGTTCGTGCGTCCACCACCACTTGCGTCCCCTCGCGTGCATGGGATCCTGTTTGGCGACAGTGCGCTCCTTGAGGTGATCGTCGTGCCTGCCGTGCCAGTCGTTGAGCTCCTTGAGCCATGCGGCGGCCTCGTCGGCCGTCGTCACCCTGACGAGCCTGCGGGCGAGTCCGAGCAGCTCCCTGCCGGCCTCGCCCCTGGGCCTGTTCGTCAGGTCGACGCGGGTGTTGCGCAACACATGCACCAGGCAGCGCTGCACGGGCACGTCCATCCACCGCCGTTCGGCGGCCTCGCCCATGGACTCCTTGCCCGTCACCCACGCGAGGAACGCGCGGAACTCCGCCATGCGTCTCGAATCATCCCGCCTCGCCGTGGAGCTCGACCGACAGCCGTCGCACCGCCACCGTTGCGAGCCGGCGCCCGTGAAACCGTTCCTGCGCATCGCGCGCCCGCACAACGGGCACCTCCTCGCCCTCGAGGACTTGTTCTTGCTCATGGAACAAGTCAACACGAAAAGTCAAGCACCCGGACGAATTAACGACGGAAACGTTAATCACACCCCGACACGCAAGACGGGAGTAAGCCCCACCCTGGATTTAAGACACACTTTTCTTTACTTAACCCAGAATATGAGCCATATATAAAAAAATTGAATAAGTAAAACTCACGTGGCGCTTTTGCTATAGAGCTAATATCGTGTCGTCTCGCAGAGTGCGGGGCAGAAATATCAGTTGGAGGAATTATGGAAAAGACCATTATCTCGGCTAAAAACGTCGCTGTAGAAAAGACGAGCGAAGAAGACGATACTGCTGTTCGCGCTGCCGTCATTTTTGCCTAGCCGGATCAGAGAGCGCGTACAAGCAAAGTACGCGCTCTTTTCAAATTGAAAGGTAGAATAACATGGGGAAACAATATATTCTTAATGAAGTGGCATATGCCCACCTGACGCCTAGTAAACGTCTTCATATTGCCCTGCCACATGAGGAAAACGTCATGTTCGAAGAGAAGGACAGTGACGTTATCCTAACGATTTTGAATATTTTTAAAAATCCCGCCACTGTTGATGATGTGTCCACTGCTCTTCTTGATACTCCTTATGAAGTAGACGATATTGCATCTTTGGTGCAACGTTTATTCGAGAATAATGTCATAAAAGAATACAAGGATATCACCGCCTTAGATACCACTCTCACACCCAAGCAACTTGCAAAATATGATCGTCAACTACGAAACTACGCAGTTCTTCCCAACTTTACGATAAATGATGCAATCAAACAGCAGGAGAGACTTGATGCCGCATCGATTTTAATCTTAGGTGCTGGTGGTATAGGGTCGTATCTGGCAATTGGCTTGGCGCAGATTGGGGTAGGCACCCTACATCTTATTGATTTTGATGAGATTGAATTGTCCAACACTAGTCGACAAGTTCTTTATCGCGAAAAAGATGTGGGAAAATCCAAGATTGAAGTGGCCGTCAAAAACTTGACAGAGGTCGCTCCGGATGCAACGGTCGTCGGCCATAATTTAGAAGTCACTAGTGTCAATTCCTTAACGGAAGAACTAAAAAGTGACCAGTTTGACCTGATAGCGGTTTGCGCAGACAAGCCTCTCGGAAAGCTTGTATATATTGTTGATGAATTCAGTAAACTATCAGGCACCCCTGTCCTATATGGAGGGCCATACGCCGATAGCAAAATATTTTTAGGACCCTTGATTATTCCCGGTAAAACCAAATCATATTCAGAACTTGTACCGTCCTCTTACGTAGATACCTCCAATCCTAAAGTGGCAAGCATCAACGAGTATCGTGAGACCGCGATTGTAGATACGGATAACGCTCTTGCGGCCAAGATGATGGAAGTAGAAATCATTAAGTATATAGGCAAGCTAATGGATCCATCAGTAGTAGAGAGACAAATCGTCCTCGACACTTGGAACTGGTCATTCCATGATGGACAGTTCAGTAAGTAAATATATTATGAGTCAAACTTTCCTACAAATCCTAACGGATATGAACGACGGCATATCTGACCCGCAGTTGAAAGGTAAGATACCGGTCAAGCTGCTTCATGATTCGCCGTATCTGGATCACAAACTTGATTTGTATCTTCAATCGAATCCTAATGCACGGCCGCGAGATATCCTTGTCTATCTACAGTCAATCGAATCCGATGCGCGTGCTCTTCTCAAGTCAATTAGAATTCCACAAGATCTGACTAGTTCAAATTCTATGGAAACTATTATCGGTAGAGAAAAAGAGCTTCAACTACTGGATATATATTTAAACAGAAGATACAAGAATAACGTTATTCTAATCGGAGAACCTGGCGTTGGCAAAACATCGCTTATTCTATACTACTTCAAATCGCATCATCTTCCTCTGATATCTGTATCGGCTGCCGAAATGCTCTCTGGAACAAAATACAGAGGAGAATTTGAAAAACGCATGCAACATGTACTTGAGACGGCGCAGAAAGAGGGTTCCACGATATTTTTTGATGAAATTCACACCCTTATTCATGCCGGTGCTTCAGAAGGAGGTATTTCCGCCGCAAACCTACTGAAACCTATTATAACGAGAGGTGATATCAAGGTCGTAGGTGCGACTACACCTGAAGAGGCTACGACCTTGTATGCTGATGGTGCTTTCGAAAGAAGATTTAGTTTTTTAAAATTGAAAGAACCGGATATGCAGACACTTCGATTGATAGCCCTGAATTTCGTAAAAGAATCAGGGGAAAATCAATGTTTTCCTTCCTTGCTGTTTGAAGAAATAGTTGCTTTCCTGGACGAGAAATTCCCCAATCGGCATTATCCCGACAAGTTAATAGATTTTATCGATTTCTACTTGGCAGCAAACAAGCAAGCTAATTTCACACTGCACGAGGCAACAGTACTTTTTGCGGAATCGCAAATCTAAGAAAGGACTAGATAAAAGTGATAATTGGAAAACGTCTCGGTGAAGATCGGTTCAAATTTTACAAAACCGTCCTTGCCGGAAATACAGATCAGCTGCTATTCGACGAGGAATTTAATGCATGGTTTGTGTTCAATGTGCGTAACCTTCATACTTTGATAAGAGATGAGCGGCTCAAAGCCAACACTAAAACTGTCATAGATAAACTCCCTCTGAAGATAGAAACTATACGGACATTAAAGAATTTTTATTCCAACTGGGTTATGTTCACCGACGGAGAGTCTCATAAACAGCTTCGTCGCCTAGTGGGAACAATCATTAATACTCGTTATCACGCCATAAATTACACATGGCCGCAAATCAATAAAAATTGTGACTTCACTACAGAGTATGCAAGGCCTTATGTGTACGGTATCCTTGCTCAACTGGTGGGTGTCTCTGTAGAAGACATTTCAAGAATGGTCTCGGCATCGGAAACCATTAACTCGTTCTTACTGCGCGAACGGCTTACGCTAGACGATATCGAACAAGTCGCGCATTCAATCGAATACGCGTATCAGGTTGTCAAAGAAATCGAAGATAAGCATGTAGGGGAGCCGCTGTACATAGGCAACGAATTGCTTGACTTGCCTCAGGAGACACGATATCCCCTCATCATTAATCTAGTAACCGATGGTTTTGCCCCATTCGTAGCTGCGCTTGATTTCCTGGCGTTCAATCTGTTGACTCACCCATATTTAGAGGAAGAGCTCAATGCAAAAGCAGGGCAAATATCCCTTGAAAGTCTTCGGTTGTTCCCTCCATTCACGACAATAAGCAGGACATGCGTGCATGAAATACCTTTTAAGGAAAAAATTATTAGACCAAGGCAGTTGGTAATTTTTGATTTATACAGCATTAATCGCGACCCGGAAGTTTTTCCCGATCCGGAAAAATTTAACCTTGAGAACACTGCAAGAGCATACTCCTTTGGGGCTGCGCAGCATCTATGCTCCGGAAACCCGCTGGTGAGAAAAGCCCTGGAACAAGTAACGCGCCAAAGCGAATCACTATATAAATACAAGATACAGTCTTATTGCTTCAAAAATTCATACGGTTTTACCGACATGAATTTGTCTATTGAATTAAAATAATTGTTCTAGACTATCGATGGATAACGGGGAAGCTCATGCAGATGGCCAATGTGTAGGAATATTCCGATGCAAAAGAAATGGGCTATTAAGCATCATCTGTCATCTAAATATTGGATATGGCTGCGGATTACAAGCTCTACGATTGTGAGGAAACGGACGAAGTCGGACCATTTGATGTTCAGAGGCACTGGGAGGCGGCTTTCTGTTTCAGGGGCGATCGACGTAGCGGCCCCGCGTTTCCCGGCTGTTACTTGCCCGAGCGCCGGCGCAGAATACGCTTTCAACAACATGATTGAAAGGTTGAACCGGAAGATTGGTCTTAAGGTCGCCAGCAGCCTCCCCGACAGGCGAGGTGCCAGGATGCTCATCTCCGCGAGGATTAGAATAAAGTATGTAACCGCGAACGAGTAGTCTACGCAACGCCACCTCGACATATCCAGAATCAATGCCATAGGAAGTAAGCTGAATGTCATGACAGAATCCGGCCCGGATTAAAGTGCGTAGGCCATCGGGCATTATACAGTTCATGAACAGCGCGTCTGTTGCTCACGAACGCGATAGTCCGTAGACTGAATTAATGCGAACCTCTCCGGCTATAACTATAGGCCACGGAGGGATACGCTTCAAAAGCGTCTCATAGCACTGACCGATTATAATTCTTTTCATTCACGGCATGGAACCAATCAGCTTATTGTTTGAGGTTTCGGTAGAGTGTGGTTTTGGAGATGGCGAACAGTTCGCATAGCTGCCGTATGGTAAGGTCGCCCTTCCTGTGGAGCCGTCGGAGTTCTTTACGCTGTTTGTCGTCGAGCGCGGCTGGCCGGCCTCCCTGATGGTCCCGGCTCCTGGCGGCCTGGAGTCCGGCCTTGGTGCGTTTGCTGATCAGGTCGCGTTCGAACTGGGCGAAGCTGCCGAACAGATTGAACACAAGCCGTTCGTTGGCGCTCCTGGTGTCGAAGTGCCGTAACGGTCGTTTTGCCGCCCCGCCCTTGATGCTGATGGGCGAGACGATCACGCACCCTCCGAAGTGTATTTCTAAATAAATAGAGCATTTGGCGGAACGTCGAAAGTGGCAGCTGGAACAGCTTGTGTTCTAGCTGCCGTGAGAGCCCGGATATCGGGGCTGATTACTGAGATCTACACCAATATCAGTAGATATGCGGATAAAGGCGTTCCGTATTTTCTGACTATCGAAGAAAAAAATGATGAGGTAATCATCACACAGGCCAATGGCATTGCAAATCTGACGGTCGATAATTCCGAAGATCGTGGTTCAAGGGGACCCGGGAATGGTCTGCGGATGCATGCCCAATGGATTGACAGTATCGGAGGTGTGCCCAACACCAGCAAAGAGTATGGCGAATGGATTCTTTATGCGAGTATTCCGGTAAGTCGGGAATGATGAATGGGATACCGTTATGTTTGCCCTGATGGTGATGTTTCCGTAGCTGAACGCAGATGGTTGTGCAACGGAATGTGAGATGTTGCATAAACATAACTCGAATAATCGAGAAAACACTCGTCTTTGGGTGTGCGAGGCGGTAGACTGGCAACCATGACCTACAAACTAGTACTGCTCCGTCATGGACAGAGCGCATGGAATAAAACCAACCAGTTCACCGGCTGGGTCGACGTACCGCTGACCGAGCAGGGTGAAGCCGAAGCCAAGCGTGGCGGCGAGCTGCTCAAGGAGAAGAACGTCCTTCCGGACATTGTGTTCACCTCCCTGCTGCGTCGCGCCATCAATACCGCCAACATCGCTCTGGATGCCGCAGATCGTCTGTGGATCCCGGTTCAGCGTGACTGGCGTCTCAACGAGCGTCACTACGGCGCTCTGCAGGGCAAGAACAAGACCGAGATCCGCGAAGAGTACGGCGATGAGAAGTTCATGCTGTGGCGCCGTTCTTACGCCACCCCGCCGCCCGAGATCGACCCGAACGACCAGTACGCCCAGAACAACGACCCGCGCTATGCCGGCGATCCGGTTCCGGAAGCCGAGTGCCTGGCCAACGTTGTTGAGCGTGTGAAGCCGTACTTCGAGTCCGCTATCGAGCCGGAGCTCAAGGCCGGAAAGACCGTGCTGATTGCTGCCCACGGCAACTCCCTCCGCGCCATCGTCAAGATGCTGGACAACCTGTCTGAGGAAGAGATCGCCAAGGTCAACATCCCGACCGCCATCCCGCTGCTTTATGAGCTGGACGAGAACTTCAAGCCGATCAAGCCGCGTGGCGAGTACCTGGACCCGGAGGCTGCTGCTGCCGGTGCCGCTGCTGTCGCCGCTCAGGGCCAGAAGTGAGCCTAAGCCGCTAACACGGTACAAGCTGTAAGGGGAGTCGCACATAACGTGCGGCTCCCCTTTGCTATGCCTGCCAAATCCCCATGGGGCGGTGATCACCCCATGGGGCGGTAAAACCCTCATGGGGCGGTATGCCAGAATGGCTTAATTCCGCGGTTTCACATATCCTTCAAACCGCCCCATGGGCAAGTTACCGCCCTATGGGTGTTTTGCCGCCCCATGGATACGCCGGTGTACCGCCCAAAAGCAACAAAAAACGGCGTCCAGCCGTAGCCGGATCGCCGCTTTCGGGCATCCTCCTCAAACCATAGGAGGACAAGTGTTCAGTTATTCGCCCAATGTGAGGACAGGCCACCAATCAGTCGATGTCGGTGCCCTCGTCGCGGGCCGGTTCCTTGGTGGGGTCGAAACCGGAGACGATGTACACCACACGGCGGGCGGCGGACACGGCGTGATCGCCGAGGCGCTCCAGGAAACGGCCCAGCAGCACGATGTCCACGGTCTGCTGGCGGGTGATGTCATCGGACAGCGCCAGATCGAAGGTCTGGTGGTGCAGGTTGTCCAGCTTGTCGTCGGCCAGGATGATGGCCTCGGCGGTCTTGGCATCGCGATCGGAGAGCATAGCCACCAGCTGGTCAGCGGTGTTGTCCAGGAAGTCGATCATCTCGGCGAACACCGGCTGAGCGGATTCAGGAATCGCGGCGGCGGGATAGGTGCGGCGGGCGGCCTCGGCCACGTGGCGGGCAAGATCGCCCATACGCTCGAACGTGGAAGCCAGACGCATGGTGGAAACGACCACACGCAGATCGGTGGCCACCGGGTTCTGCTTGGCGAGAAGCTTGACGCACTGGTCGATCACGGAGGACTCCAGGGCGTCGATCTCGATGTCGCCGTCAATCACAGTCTGTGCGGCCTCAATGTCCTGGTTCAGCAGGGCTTCCCCGGCGCCGTTGATCGCCTTGCGCACGTCCTGCGCCATACGGTCGAGGTCATCGGCAACCTGCTTCAGCTCCTCGTTGAAAATAACGCGCATTTCTCTAGCCTTTCATGCTTGCTTACTGCAACCTGTACCAGTGTATTATTCCAGTACTTGCTCCCCACTTCAACGTAGGTAATGGCAACCTCAAGTTGTTCTACTGTTCATTGGGTTGTTCACCTGAAATTCATGTTACCGGCGTGCCGGGAAACCGCAATCCCAGCGTGTGGTGTGAAAGAATGGGGGCATGACACAGATGCCGCTCGTCGCCGCGATTGCTCTTATTGTCGCGGCTGTTTTATTTGTGGTGGGAATCATCACGCTCATCGTGGGATTTGCGACACATCGAGTGTACGTGGAATCGCCGCTGGCCGATGATGACGATAATGACGATCTGTCCGACGACACTGCCACGCTGCTGTCCATGCTGCCGGGTGCGTCCGTGGTGGTCGACGAGCACGACGAGGTGGTCCGCTGCAATCCCGCCGCCTACCGCCTGGGTGTGGTGTCGGATGACGCCATTGCCCAGCAGCAGGTGCTGGATGCCATTCACGAGGCGCGCAAGTCCGGTGGCAAGCGCCAGTTCGACTTGACCACCGATACTCCGGAGCGGTACGTCGTGGCCCAGAACAAGGGCGATCACGTCGCCACGCAGTCCGTCCACCGCCCCAACTGGCTGAAGGTGACTGTGGGGCGTATCAACGAGCAGTTCGTTATCGTGTTGATTACCGATGTCAGTGACGTGATTCGTTTCGCTCAAGTGCGTGACTCGTTTATTACCAATGTGTCCGAGCAATTGTTGGGCCCCACCGAAGCTCTGGCCAAACTCGCCGATTCGCTGGAGTCCGGCAATCTGGACGAACAGCAGGTGGCTGCCGATGCCCGCCAGGTGCGTTCCAGCTGCAGCAAGCTCAACCATATGGTGTCCGATTTGCTACTGCTCATACGCGCACAGGAGCCGATTACGCCGTCTTCCGCCAACCGACTGAACGTTATGGAACAGCTCAGGGCCACGGCGGCGCGACTAGAGCCGCAGGCAGCCGAGGCTGGCGTGCAGCTGAACATCAAGGGCGACGATGATCTAGTCATCAATGGTGAAGCGGACCAGATCGACGGCGCCGTGACCAAGCTCATCGAAAACGCCATCGGCTATTCCAAGGAAAATGGCGTGGTCAGCGTGTCCGCATCCAAAGACAAGAATGGCGACCGTGCGGTGATTCGCGTAATCGACCAAGGCACGGGCATCGCTAAGAAGGATCAGGCGCGCATCTTCGAGCGGTTCTATCGGGGTGCGGAACAGAGCAATCGCACGGCGGAGGGTGTGGGACTGGGCCTGGCCATCGTCAAGCATGTGGCGCTGACCCATCATGGCGATGTGACTGTATGGAGCGCGCCCGGGCAAGGCAGTACGTTCAGCCTGACGTTGCCGTTGGCGCAGTGAACTGTATTACTGTCCGAGGCGGCGGTAGTCCCAGCGGTCGAAGTATTCCCAAATCAGCAGTAGCAAGCCAATAATGACACCGGCCACGCACATAATCACCAACGGCATTACGCTGTAGCCCACGGCCAGCAGAATCAGCACGACAATCAACGCCACAATCCATAGACCGGTACCGATGGCAAACACCTTACGCAGATCCACCCGTACGGGCTTGGGTGCGGGCTTGCGGACGGCAGGGTCAATGAGAGGCGCGAACTTCATACTCATGCACTGTAGTAAGAGTAGGGAGGGGCGTCAAACATCCCTCCCTACGATTTATTCAATCGGTATCAGTTGAGACCGATCAATGTGCATGGCATATATGGTCGGCCATACGAGGCATAGACCTCCATCACAGGTGCTCGACCACATAGTCGACGCACTTGGTAAAGGCCATGACATCAGCCGGCTCCACCGAGGGGAACACGCCAACGCGCAGCTGATTGCGGCCCAGCTTGCGGTAGCCGGCGGCGTCCACGATGCCGTTCTCGCGCAGGATGGACAGTATCTGGGAGGCCTGGACGCGCTCGTCCAGATCAATGGTGACCACGGCGTTCGAGCGGGAGTCCGTATCGACGACGAACGGAGCGGCGTATTCGGAGCGCTCGGCCCACGAGTACAGGATGGATGCGGACTTGGCGCAACGCGTGGTGGCCCAGGCGAGGCCGCCGTTGTTGTTGAGCCAGCGAATCTGGTTTTCCATCATGATCAGGGTGGCCACGGCGGGCGTATTCAGGGTCTGATCCTTGCGGGAGTTGTTCAGTGCCGTGGTCAGCGAGAGGAACGGCGGCACCCAGCGATGTGCGCCTTCCAGATGAGCGCTTGATTCGACGCCTGCCGCACGATCGATAGCTTCGGGGGAGAGGATGGCGACCCACAGACCGCCATCGGCACCGAAGGCCTTCTGCGGTGAGAAGTAGTAGACGTCGGTCTGGCTGATGTCCACAGGCAAAGCGCCGGCTGCGCTGGTGCCGTCGATGACGGTCAAGGCACCGGCTTCACGACTTCCGGCCACGCGGCGAATCGGGGCGGCCACACCAGTGGAGGTCTCGTTGTGAGCCCAGCAATATGTGTCCACGCCCTCGGTGAGCTCAGGCAGACGGTAAGTGCCCGGCTCGCCGGGGAACAGCACCGGGTCTTCAAGGAAGGGTGCGTTCGCGGCGGACGCGGCGAACTTGGCACTGAACGAGCCATACGTGCCGAAGGCGGCGCGACGGGTGATCAGCGAAGCGCAGGCAATCTCCCAGAACGCGCTGGCGCCACCGTTGCCAAGCGCCACCTCATACCCTTCAGACAGGTGGAAGAACTCGCGCAGACCTTCACGAATCGAAGCGACCAGTTGCTTGACTGGTGCCTGGCGATGTGATGTGCCAAGCAGGGTGGTGGCGCCGGCATCGAGCGCGGCGATCTGTTCGGGGCGGATTTTGCTGGGACCGGAGCCGAAACGACCATCTTCGGGCTTCAGCGACTCGGGAATACTCAGTGTGATAGTCATGGTTTCAAGGGTAGACCAGTGTTGGGGAATATCGCGGATAATGCTCGGTGTGCGGGATTACTGCGGGGCTACTGCGGAATTCCGGGGTGCCGGGCGGCAGTGGTGGCAATGCGGAATGCAGTGCAGAATGTACGCAGCACATCATGGCTACGGTGTGTCGGAATGACATGAGTTAGTGATTCTTCCGATAACCGGATAGTGAGGTTCGTGAACGGGCGGAAACAAGGCAGTCTTTCACCCTGCCGCGCGGTTACATAAATCGTTTGACACGCCTGGATGGCGGGGAATCGCATTGAGGATTGACCTCTGTTTGTTGTACAGTACTCAATCGTGACGGTCATACGAGGTCATCGCAATGACCCCGCCGAACCCATCCAAGGAGTTAACGTAGTATGAAGCATGCTTCGCATAAAGCGACCACGGTCTCGCGCCAGAAGTTCAGCTTAGCGAAGGCACTGTTTGCCTCCGGCAAGGGTTCTCATTCCGTTCGTGCTGTGCGTGCGGTGCAATCCGCTGGTAGCGACGCTGTTGTTTTGGGGCTTGATCCGGCCATTGCCGAGAAGATCAACGAAATCGCTCCCCAGACTCGTCGTTCCATTCGTGAGGCCGCTCGTGCCGCTGAACACCGTAGCCATATTCTTGCCTCGGCCTCACTGGCTGCTCTGGTCGGCACGGCCGCAGGCGCTCTCGCGTTTTCCAACACTGAAGACGCCGCGAACCCGTTCGTGGCTGATCCGGCCACGACGACCACGCAGATTAAGCGCATCAGCGATGTGACTGCGGCTTCTCGTTCAGAAGCACGTATGGATTTGAGTTCATCCTCCGTTACCGCACAGTCCACCAATGAAGGCGGTTGGGGGCTGAGCAATTCAGACAGCACCTTGGACGCCAAGCTGATGAATCGCAATAATGCGAACAATCCTGTGGTGTCGGCTCTCATGGATGTCGATGGCGATGCTGTGCCGGCTGGCTTCAACCCGAACCATGCCGTTGGCACCAACTCCAACAACTATCCGTGGGGTCAGTGCACGTGGTACGCGTACCAGCGTCGTGCCGAACTGGGACTGCCTTCCAGCGGCAACTTCGGCAATGGTGGCGAGTGGGCGGCGTCAGCTTCCGCTCTGGGCTATTGGGTGGACAACACTCCTCGCCATGTCGGTGATGCTGTGGTGTTCGCTCCTGGCCAGGCCAATGCCGATGGCACGTACGGCCATGTTGCCGTTCTGGAAAAGATCAATGCCGACGGCTCCATTGAGATCTCCGAATCCAATGCCAAGGGATTGGGCGTGATTTCGACCCGTACGTTCAGCGCCGCCGAAGCCGGTAAGCTCCAGTACGTTCACTACTGATTCATTTCATTGGCTTACATTCGATGATTACTGTTCGGATGTGACGTCGCCCTATCGGCAATCGTTCGCGCGAAATGACATTGCAAATGTTGCGGCCGCGTATTAGTCCGAACTGACCTATGCCGACACGCCGATATATCCCAATAGCTCCGGGGTGTTTTATTTCTTCCATCCTGTACGAGTTAATGCGCACCGTGTAGGGTGATGGTTCTATGAAGACTAGAACTGTAGCTTCTTCCATTGTTGCCGCGATTGTCTCCTGTGCTTGCTTGTTTATGTTTGTTCCTACGGCAACTGCAGCTGAGGGTGTTACTGTGACTTCCACCAAGTCCTTCCCCTCGTATACCCAGGTGCGCAAAGATCTGACGACTGAAGCCACTGCCACGAGCGTTGAGGACAATGCTGATTGGGGTGGCATTGAGAACCTCGATGTGCCGCAAACGGAATCTCAGGCGGAAAAGGATGCCGCAGCGGCCAAGAAGGTTGCCGAAGAGGAGGCCAAGAAGCAGGCGGAGGCCGAGGCTCAGGCGACTCGGGATCAGGCCAACGCCGCGAGCCGTAATGAGTCTCGCTCTTCTGTTACTTATTCCGATGCCAGTGGTTCGGTTTCCGCTGGTGCCGCTGCTTCCGTTGACCGTGCCTACTCGTTGATCGGACAGAGCATGGACTGCACCGCATTGGTCAGTCAAGCGTTGGCGGCCCGTGGCATTAACTTCCACGGTTGGCCTGAAGAGTACGTCAATGTTCCTGGTGGCCACGTAGTTACAGACGGGTCCCTGCAGCCGGGCGATATTCTGATTTATGCCAACACCGGTGGATGGAACGGTGGTGCACACTACGATCATGTGGCGTTGTATGTCGGCAACGGTCAGGCGGTCCATGGTGGATGGAATGGCCATAGCGTGGCTCTCGCTAGTGCCATGACCGAAAAGCTCACCATCGTGGTGCGTATCCCGTGATGTAGTCTTATTGATTGATATATTGCAGGCCTCGGATGCCAATCGGTACCCGAGGCCTGTTGCGTTCTCCTGCCGAGTGATACACCCGCGACATCATCTTCGAAATGATGTTCCTGTTATAAAATCGACCCGTGTGTGCTAAGGTAAGGCGCTGATGACGAACGTTAAGAATATTATTTCCACATCAGTGGCGGTTATCGCCACGGGTGCTATGTTTGCATGCGTAGCCCCGTTTGCCTCTGCCGATTCCGCGCAGACGAGTGCTGTGGTGTCCTCACGTTCTTTCCCGAAGACGAGTTCGGTGAAGAAGAATCTGTTCGCCGAAGCCACCTCCACTTCGGTTGACAAGAACTCTAAATGGGGTGGCATTGAGACTCTTGATGTGCCACAGACCGAGTCTCAGGCCGAGAAAGAAGCTGCTGCTGCGGCGGCGGCTCAGAAAGCCGCTGATGAAGCTGCGGCAGCCCAGTCCGCTGCTGCTGCGGCAGCCAGCCGCTCTGAACAGCGTGCGTCGATTCCACAGGTTGACTTGGGTAAGATGACTGGCACTGGCGCTGAGCTTGCTAGCTTCTCACTGAAGTTCCAAGGCTATCCGTATGTTGCCGGCGGCAACACTCCGGCAGGATGGGATTGCTCTGGTTTTGTACAGTACGTCTTCTCCCAGTTTGGCATCTCCCTGCCGCGAACCTCTGGTGCTCAAGCCACTGTGGGTACTCCGATCGCAAGCTTGGCGGATGCCAAGCCGGGTGACATTCTTGCGAATGGTACTCATGCGGCCATTTACATCGGTAACGGACAGGTGATGAATGCTATGAACCCGGTGCAGGGAACGGCAGTAAGCGGCGTTTCCGTATTCGGTGGAGCTGGATATTCCATTCGCCGCGTGATGTGACAAGAATTATGCGGTAAGCGAATTCGTATTAAGGCACGTCCTTTGGGATGTGCCTTTTTTCGTATACACGAATATCTTTTTGAGCGGAGGATACCGGCCAAACCGAGTGTCGCGGGGTATTGTTGGAGATACGCGGTATTCGTGCCGCGGATACCTTCAAGGAGGTCGTCATGATTAACGACAAGGCCATTCTCGTCGGCGTTGACGGGTCGCATGCCAGTTACAAGGCAACATGGTGGGCCGCGAATTATGCAAAGCACGCGGGGCTGACGCTGCAGATCGTCTGCGCATATTCCCTGCCGAGCTATGCCGCCGTTTCGTTCGATGCCACCTACACGGCGATGGGGGACGATAACGCCGCACATTCCGATGCTCAGGAGATTCTGTCCAAGGCCAAGGCCATCGCAGACGAGCAGGGCGTCGAAGCCGCCACACTGATTGTTACCGGAGATCCGGCATCGGTGTTCGTCGAACTGTCGCGTAACTACAATCTGATCGTCATCGGCAACCGTGGCAAGGGCGGTCTGGCCGAGCGTCTGCTGGGCACCACGTCCTCGTCGCTGCCGGCATACGCCTACTGCCCGATTGTGGTGGTGCCGTACACCGATGATGACGGTAACCTGATGCACCTGAACAACACAATCACCAAGGTGGCTGTCGGCTCCGACGAATCCAAGTGGGGTCTGAAGGCACTGGATATCGCCGCTGACTTCGCCACATGCTGGGGTGCGGAACTGGACGTGATTTCCGCTGTGCCGAACATGAAGGGCGTGGATGGCGAGGACGCCGTCATGGAGTCCTACAAGGACGATCTTGAGGTGCGGATCAAGCCGTTGCAGGAATCGCATCCTGATCTGAAGATCAACAAGCGGATCGTTTCCGGCCCGGCCGTCAGCGCACTGACCAAGGCCAGCTACGATCACGATGTGGTTGTTGTCGGTTCCCGTGGTCGTGGCGGCTTCACTGGCTTGCTGCTGGGCTCCACCAGCCAGGGACTGCTGCAGCATGCGGCCGGCCCGGTGTACGTGGTGCCGCGCAAGTACGTTGAGGCCGCGGAGTCTCGGCTCGACACCGTACCGAGCTCGCCCGCCGAGATACCCACCAAGTCGCTGGAGGAGATTGCCGGCGTCGAGGAGATTCCGGTGTCCGCAGCCGAGCCCGAAGTCGCCCAGCAGATCGAGAAGACCATCGATCCCGATCGCCAGTAAAGTCCGAATATACGGAAAGAGGCTCCCGCCAGCGGGAGCCTCTTTCCGTATATATCCCGTTTCAGTGCTTGACAGTGACGTTCATGCGCACCGGGGTCTCCTGCACGTAGGTGTGCTTGACCGTGCAACCCTTGTCGATATGGCGGGTGACGCGCTCTTTGAGCTTGTCGGCATCCTCCTCGGACAGACCGGCGTCGGAAGCATCAATCACCACCTGCTCCTCGAAACCGGTGTAGGCGTCGTTCTCAGGGTCGTACGTGCCATCCACCACAATCTTGGCACCCTTGCCCTCACCCAGCGTATGTTCGATGGCGAACTGGCTGGACAGCGCGGCGCAACCGGCCAGCGCGACCTTCATCAGATCGCCCGGCGTGAACTGGCCGCGATCCTTGCCGAACTTAATGTGTGCGCCATCGTCGCTGAACGCATCCCACGAACCGTCTTTGTTGCGCTCAACCCACAGTCGCTTACCCATAGCTGCTCCTTTATTTTCAGCCGCCGACGATCTGGCCCATCGCCATGCCAGCGGGGGAGCGCGGCACCTGGCCGCTCTCCCGCATCATTGGACTTCTCTATTATGCCCCTAAGCTACACTGGTGCACATGGCTTTGACCGAAGAACAACTCGCAGATATTCGCTCCCGTATCCCCGCACGTCCCGAAACGGACATTCCGATGCCCTATGAGGACCTGGTACGCAAGATCCTGACCGAAGGCACGCTGAAGTCCGATCGCACCGGCACCGGCACGATTTCCCTGTTCGGCCAGCAGATGCGCTTTGACCTGTCGAAGTACTTCCCGTTGCTGACCACCAAGACCGTGTTCTTCAAAGGCCTGGCCTATGAGCTGCTGTGGTTTTTGAAGGGTTCCTCCAACATCAACTGGCTGCTGGAGCACAACGTGCATATTTGGGATGAGTGGGCGGACGAGAACGGCGATCTGGGCCCGGTCTATGGCGTGCAGTGGCGTTCCTGGCCCGCGCCGACTCCCGAGGACCCGAATCGCACCATCGACCAGATCTTCAATGTGCTCGACCTCATCAAGCATCATCCGGATTCGCGCCGCATGATCGTCTCCGCGTGGAATCCGGCCGAGGTGGAGAAGATGGCGTTGCCGCCCTGCCACGCGCTCTTCCAGTTCTACGTGGCCGACGGCAAGCTAAGCTGCCAGCTGTACCAGCGTTCCTGTGACATGTTCCTCGGCGTGCCATTCAACATCGCCTCCTACTCGCTGCTCACCATGATGATGGCGCAGCAGACCGGGCTCAAGCCGGGCGAATTCGTCTGGACCGGCGGCGACTGCCATGTTTACGACAACCACGTCGACCAGTTCCTTGAGCAGCTGGGCCGCAAGCCCTACCCGTACCCGACCATCGAGATCCGTAAGGCCGATTCTCTGTTCGACTACCAGTATGAGGACTTCAAGGTCGTCGGCTACCAGCATCACCCTACTATTAAGGCACCTGTTGCGGTCTGATGCTGATTACCATTTCGTGGACAGCGAAGACTGTGAAGGTGACGGACCCCGAGTCTTCGCTGTCCACTACACTAAGGCCCAGTTCCGCAATCCAGGAGGAGTAAGCGAAATGGAGCATGACAGTAGCCGTAGCGGCTATCACGAACCCGAGCCCGGATCTGCCGGGCTGTCTGCCACTGAAGAAGACTGGGGTGACGATTATCCCAAGACCTTCTCGGTGAATCTTATCTGGGCCGAAGCCCGCGACAAGGAAGGTCGCGCCGGTGCCATCGGCCTCAATGGCGGCATGCCTTGGCACTGTGCCGAGGATATGAAGCATTTCAAGGAGCTGACCGTCTCCCATCCGGTGATTATGGGTCGTAAGACTTGGGAATCGCTGGGGGTCAAGTACCGGCCGCTGCCCAACCGCGACAACATCGTCGTTTCCCACGATCCGATGTACCGTGCGCCGGGGGCCACTGTGGTCACCAGTCTTGACGACGCGCTCGATATGGCCCGTCAGGAGGCGATTCCGGACGACGGTCTGGACCGTTCGGAGATTTGGATCATCGGCGGTGCCCAGCTGTTCGCCGAGGCTTTGCCGTTCGCGGACAAAGCCTATGTGACTGATCTGGCCGCCACCGTGGATGCCGACAGCTACGCGCCCGATATGGCGTCGCTGGTCGAGGCCGGGATGTGGCGGGAAGCCGAAGTGGGCGAGTGGCATACGCCCGCCAAGGAGGAGTCCGGCATCGATTCCTATCGTTTCCGTATCTTGGCTAAAACCAAGTGAGCATGCGAATCCGGCTTATGCCCTTTATAGCGGCATGAGCCGGATTCATATTCATTCGACCCCAACAATACAGTCGGGCCGTGTGCGGCCCGTTGAAGTCCGATTGAGGATTTATTCAAAGCTATGAGCAATACCCAACCCTACACCGTAATGACCGTCTGCACCGGCAATATCTGCCGTTCGCCTATGGGCGAGATCATTCTGCGTCACTTCTTTAATGAGCGCGGTCTTGGCGACCAGGTGAACGTGGAATCCAGTGGTGTGTCCGACGAGGAGTGGAGCCACCCGATCGACCCGCGTGCCGTGCGCGTGCTACGCGAACGTGGCTATGGTGATGAGATTCCGCGTGACCACTTCGCACACCGCATCTCACGTGAGGAAATCGACCGTACCGACCTGTTCCTGCCGATGACCGCCTCCCACATGCGCGCCCTACTGCGCATGCTGCCGTCCGGCAAGCGCGCCGAAGTGCACATGTACCGCAGCTTCGACCCGAATCTGCCCAAGCCGAAGCCCGGCCGCGAAGATCAGATCGATCTGGTGGACCCGTGGTACGGCGGCAAGCACGAGTTCGAGGTCGCCATCGACCAGATTGAGGAAGTCGCCCCGTACATCGTCGATTGGGTGGCGAAGCAGCTGTAGGAATCGGCCTGTGGCCGATGCTGTGTGTTTCGCAGTCTTACGACTGCGGGTCACCGCTTTGCGCTGCCACCTCCCTCTGTAAGGGAGGTGGCAGCGCAAAGCGGGTCGCCGGGGTGCCGAAATGCCGAAGCGGTGTATGGGTGCCGCCCGGCCCAGGTAAGTCACGCCCGGATCAGTTTCTTGCTCCTGAGACGCAGCACGACATCGGCGGAGTCGGCGACGCGCTTGGAATGCGTCACCACGATCACGCATTTGCCGAGCTGATGGGCGGCGTGCTGCAGCAGATGAATCACCTCGTCGGTCATCTCCGGGTCGAGGCTGCCCGTCGGCTCGTCCGCGAGGATCGCGCGGCCCGGGGCGACCAGCGCGCGGCCGACCGCCACCCGTTGACGCTGGCCGCCCGACAGGTGCATGATGTTGCGCTTGGATTCCTCACGGCTCAAACCCAGTTCCTCGAGGATCTTCATATCGGCCTTGGCGCTGACCAGCCGCAGGTTCTCTTCGGGGGTGAGGTAGTCGATCAGGTTATGGTCCTGGAACACCAGGGACACGTGCTCCCGACGGTGCTTCGCATAGCCCGATGCGGCGATGTCCTCCCCTTCGAAGCGGACCACTCCCCGGGAGGGGGCGTCCAGGCCGGCCAGCAGCGACAGCAGCGTGCTCTTGCCGGCGCCGGACGGGCCGGTGATCGCATACATCTTCCCGGATTCAAAATCCGCGCTGACATCCGAGAGAACAAGGATCTTCGCCGCGCCGTAGGCGTAATCGACATGGTCCAGTTGCAGACAGTTAGACATGATTGGTGACTCCTAACGCATAGAGGAAAGAATGGATTTCGGGGATTTGGACAGCACGGCGGCGCATGACACGGCAAGGGCCACGGCGATGACCGCGCATCCGAGCAGCAGGATGAGCACCGTCTGCTCAGGCGGCAAGGCCTCCACGTGCAACGATTCCAACGGCGCGACGCCCGAATCGCGCAACAGTCGGGAAGACACGTATCCCGACAGCATGGCGCCGGTGCCCAGCGAACACAGGGCGGCGACCGCCGCCATGAGTCCGGTTTCGATGGCGAGTTGTGCGACTATCCGCATCTTGTCGATGCCGAGGGCCAGAAGCGTGCCTATCTCATGGATGCGTGAGCGAATCCAGAAGACCAGCGCCATCGCCAGCACCAGTACGTCCGCGAGGCAGACGGACAGCAGCACCATGCGCACCAGATCACGCACCGTCTGCACGGATTGCAGGACGCCGGAGAGCCGGGCCGAATCGTCGGTGACGTCATACTTGCCACCGGCCATGGTCTTGGCCTGACTGACCGCCGCGGACAGGTCCTGCGGATTATCCGACAGGCATCGGATCATGCCGATCCGGTCGTTGCCGGTCAGAGCGGAGGTCACTCGCCTGCCCGAATAGATGAGGTTCTCGGAAGTGTCCGAGGGCAGGGGGCTTTGGGCCTGCACGTTGCCGGAGAAGATCCCGGCCACACGCACCGTGGCGTTGCGCCCCTCCTGCCGGAGACGGAATGTCGAGCCGACCGATAGGCCGTTCTGCAACGCGAAGTCGCGGTGGACCAGCACGTTGTCGCCGTCGCCCGAGATATGGCGGCCCTGCTCCAGGCGGTACAGGCCGCTCTGGAATTCCTCGGACAATGAGGAATCGGTGGTGCCCAGCACGCTGACCTGCATGGCCAGATCGGAGTCCAGCCGGGGGCCCTGCCGGGGCATGACCGGGCGCGCGCCATCCACCTGCGCCAAGGTCTTCGTCGCATAGGCGGTCTTCGTCACACCGGGGATATGCGAGAACCGGCTCGCTTCCTCGGCGCTGATGGGATTCTCGCCGGCGCTGACGGTAAACCCTATGCCCATGCCCGCGCCGATGCTGTCGGACATGGTACGCAGGGCCGTCGAGACTCCGACCTGCGCCACCAGGCTCGTGAAGACCATCAGCATCAGCAGACCGATGATGCCGCTGCGTACCGGCTTGCGTACGATCGCCAACGTGGCACGCTTCCACACATTCATGCTCATCATCGAATCTCCGACAGGTCTCGCGGCGATTTACGCAGCATCGGCATGCACGCCACCGCGACGCACACCAGCATCACCGCCAGCAGGCCGAGCGCCACGTACAGCATGGCGGTCCCATCGACCGACACCGTGAGCGAATCCAGGGTGCGCACCGACATGCTGGATTCAAGATCGCCGCCGACCTGCCCCATGCTGCTCAGCTCCTTCGCAGCGGAGGCGTTCACGGAATGGAGCGCCGTGGTGCCGAGCCATTGGGCCATTCCCTGCGCGCACAGCCAGCCGAGGACGAGGGACGGCAGACCGATCAGCATCATCTCGGCGAGGTATTGGGCGACCAGGGAGGGCTTGCCGACGCCAAGGGACACCAGTATGCCCATCTCCTGACGTCGGTCGTTCATCCACAGCAGCAGCATGAGACTGAGCACGAGCACGGCCGAGACGGTAACGCCGATCAGGGCGCCGCGCATCATGGAGCGCACGCCGCGGGCGGCATGCAGCATGCTCGACGAATACTGGTCGTTGCGCGTGATCTGATAGTTGTTCCAATCCACCGGGAGTTTCTTCGCGGCGTCCATGGTCTTCTCCACGTCAACGCCCTTGGACAGCACGAAGGTGGCGTCCTGGTATATTTCCTTGCCGTCCTTGTACTGGTACAGATCGCGTGTGGTATCCAGATCGGTGTAGATGGTGTTGGCGGTGAGTTCCGCTCGGCTGGATACCTTTCTGGCGCTGTCGCCCTTGAATATGCCCACGATGGTGGTCTTGACGGTCGCCGTCGAATGTGATTCGTTGTCGGCGTCGTAGGCGTTGGCCTTGAGCGTGAGCGTGTCTCCGACTTTGAGCCCGTTGGCTTTGGCGAGATCCTCATGGATCATCGACGTGTACTTGTCGGAGGCCTTCAGATGCCGTCCTTCGGCCATGCCGAGCGTGCGCGACGTGAACACGTTGAGTTTCGACGAATCATTCGTGCCTATGACGTTGGCGGCGTTGCCGAACTGCTGCTCCTTGGTCGCATCGTAATCATCGCCGCCGGGGACCTTCGCCACATTCGCCCCCACGAGATCGGCGGTGGCGTTCTGACGGACCATATACGAATCGACCCCGGGCAGTTGGGCGATCCTGCGCACGTCGGCGGGACGCACCATGCCACCTCCGCGAGGCGTGAGCATGCTGCCCTGCAGGTTGCTGGCCAGCACGAACCCGCCGACCGCTTCCTTCTCGATTCGTCCGGCGGCCTGTTGAGCTGCCCGAGAAACCGCGATCGTGGATAGCATGCTCGCCGTTATGATGGTCAATACTATAAGGAGCACTATGGTTCGCACTCGTTTTCTGAGCACATAGCGCACCGACCGTGCAACGAACGTCATCAATACCTCCTGTGGGCCTTGGGCTTTTCGCCCAAAATGCGAAACATGCCGCGTTTCGCCGGTTAGTTAGCCGCGACAATACATGATGCACCTCAAGATACGGGGAGAGATACGCCTTGGGCGAAAAACGGAACAGCGGCGAATGTCGGTTATTCTGGATTTTGGTCCATCTCGGGCCGCGTCGATGCGTCGGCTCGAGAGGAATCAGCGCTCGCGCCTCACCTTCGAGGCGGCGAACACGAGGAGCGGCTCGTCATAGTGGATTGCACGGAAAGCCCACTATTCTCATGGTCTCTCTGCCCTAATTAGAACACCTCACTCCGCAGCAATCGCGGCCTTGAGCTCCTCGACCTTGTCGGTCTTTTCCCACGGGAACTCGACGTCGGTCCGTCCGAAGTGGCCATACGCGGCGGTCTTCAAGTAGATCGGGCGCTTCAGGTCGAGCTCGTCGATGATGGCGGCGGGGCGCAGGTCGAAGACCTTGCGTACGGCGGCGGCGATCTGGCCGCGCGTCACGCCTTGCTCGGTGCCGAAGGTCTCTACGTTGACGGATACCGGGTCGGCAACACCAATAGCGTAGGCGATTTGGATCTCGACTTTGTGGGCCAGGCCGGCAGCCACGATGTTCTTCGCAACCCAACGGGTGGCGTACGCGGCGGAACGATCGACCTTGGACGGGTCCTTGCCGGAGAACGCGCCACCGCCGTGGTGGGCAGCGCCACCGTAGGTGTCGACGATGATCTTGCGGCCGGTCAGACCGGCGTCGGCCGCCGGGCCGCCCAGGATGAACGAACCGGTCGGGTTGACCAGCTGGCGGTAGTTGTCATGCGGCACCTTGGAACCCAGCACCTCATCAAGCACCGGGTCAATCACATGCTTCTTCAGCTCAACAGCAAGCCAATCCTGCGTAACCTCAGGATCATGCTGGGTGGAGATCAGCACGGTGTCCAGACGAACGGGCTTATCGTTATCGTCATACTCAATGGTTACCTGGGTCTTGCCGTCCGGGCGCAGGTGCGGCACTTCACCGGACTTGCGCACCTCGGTCAGACGGAAGGCGAGGCGATGTGCCAAGTAGATCGGAAGCGGCATCAGCGTCGGGGTCTCGTCGGTGGCGTAGCCGAACATCACGCCCTGATCGCCGGCACCCTGTGCTTCGTAACGTTCTTCGCGGCTGGCGGCGGTCTCCTGATCGCCAGTCAGACGGGCAACGCCCTGGTTGATTTCGGCGCTCTGCTCGGTGATGGCCACGACCACGCCGCAGGAATCGGCGTCAA
Organism: Bifidobacterium longum subsp. infantis ATCC 15697 = JCM 1222 = DSM 20088; assembly: GCF_000269965.1. Taxonomy (NCBI): domain Bacteria; kingdom Bacillati; phylum Actinomycetota; class Actinomycetes; order Bifidobacteriales; family Bifidobacteriaceae; genus Bifidobacterium; species Bifidobacterium longum. The sequence continues at coordinate 2,361,557 of NC_017219.1, read as the reverse complement.
GGCCGACTTCGGAAGAGGTATAGCCGATGTTGCGCAGGGTTTCGCGGACCTTGGACTGCACGTCGCAGTACCCCTTGGACGTGACTTCGCCGAAGACCAGGAACACGCCGGTGGCGGCGGAGGTCTCCACGGCCACATGGCTGGACGGATCCTGGACCAGCAGATCATCAAGAATGGCGTCGGAGATTTGATCGCAGACCTTGTCAGGGTGGCCTTCGGTCACGGATTCGGCGGAGATAAGCCGATGTTCTTCTGTCATATCATCCCTTTCTTCAGGACTTATCGCCCCGCGGGATGCGAGGCACAATGATACGGTGTCAATTTTTACTTGTCACTGCGGAAGCGGGCATAAATAAAGGCCCGTGCCAACCAGCGCGGTGGCTCGAGCCTTACGTCTTGTTCGCTCCTGATGATGAGTTATAGCTGATTGCGATAACTCAGGCAAGCGTGTCGCTCAAAATCAGTTGTGAGAGAACTCTCAAACCATCATTCGGCGACGAACTGTCCAAACAATCCAAACGAATTGTCGGAATCGATCAGTTGCCCTCGTTGGCGTCGTCCTCGCCCAAGGTCTCCTCAAGCAGACCCTCGTCGATCTCGCGGAAGGCGATGGACAGAGGCTTCTCGTTGTTCTGGTATTCGACCAGCGGGCCGACGTTCTGCAGCAGGCCCTCGTTGAGCTGCGTGAAGTAGGAGTTGATCTGGCGTGCGCGCTTGGCGGCGAAAATGGCCAGCGCGTACTTGGAATCGGCGTGCTTCATCAGGTCGTCGATCGGCGGGTTCGCAAGACCGTCGGGTGTCGGGTCAGTACCAAAAGCCATTGTTCTTATCTCCAAACATTGGAAAATCTATCTCAGCCGAAGCAAGTGTAGCCGTTTGGGGGGACTTCTGTCAGCCCTATACCGGACTCTCGCCAGAGGAATGTATTCCAAAAAATATGTGTAAGAAACGTTACGTTTTTGCCAATTCCATTATTCGACTCTTGACAAGCGGCGTGTCCCTCGCAAAGGCTTGAATAGAGCCATGACTGAAATGCGATCTGCAAAAATTATGTCAGGGCGCGTCTTTGCAGGCGCCCGAGCCCTCTACCGTGCTGCGGGCGTCAGCGGAGACGACATGGGCAAGAAGCCCATCATCGCCATCGCCAACTCGTTCGATGAGTTCCTGCCCGGCCACGTCCACCTCAACAAGGTCGGCCGCATCGTTTCCGAGGCTATCAAGGAAGCCGGCGGCATTCCGCGCGAGTTCAACACGATGGCCGTGGACGACGGCATCGCCATGGGCCACACTGGCATGCTCTACTCCCTGCCTTCCCGCGACATCATCGCCGACACCGTCGAATACCAGTGCAACGCGCACTGCGCCGACGCCCTGATCTGCATCCCGAACTGCGACAAGGTCGTGCCGGGCATGCTGATGGCAGCCCTGCGCCTCAACATTCCGACCGTGTTCGTCTCCGGTGGCCCGATGGAGGCCGGCACCACGGTGCTCGCCGACGGCACAGTCAAGAGCACCGACCTTATCGACGTGATGTACGCCACCGCCGACGACAGCGTCTCCGATGAGGAACTGCTCAACTATGAGAAGACCGTCTGCCCGACCTGCGGCTCCTGCGCCGGCATGTTCACCGCCAACTCGATGAACTGCCTGACCGAGGCCATCGGCCTGGCCCTGCCCGGCAACGGCACCATCCTCGCCTCCCACTCCTACCGCAAGGACCTGTTCGAGCGTGCCGCCAAGCAGGTCGTCAAGATCGCGCACCAGTACTACGACGATTCCGACGATTCCGTGCTGCCACGCTCCATCGCCACCAAGGAAGCCTTCGAGAACGCCATGACCATGGATGTGGCCATGGGCGGTTCCACCAACACCGTGCTGCACATCCTCGCCATGGCCCAGTCCGCCGACGTGGACTTCACCCTGGACGACATCGAGCGCATTTCCCACACCGTGCCGTGCATCTGCAAGGCCTCGCCGTCCGGCAAGTGGGAGATTTCCGACGTGCACCGCGCCGGCGGCATCACCGGCATCCTCGGCGAGCTCGACCGCGCCGGCAAGCTGCACACCAACGTGCACTCCATCGACTACCCGACGCTGGAAGCCAAGCTGGCCGATTGGGACATCATGCGCCCGACCTGCACCGAGGAAGCCCAGCAGATGTACAAGGCCGCTCCTGGCCACATCATCTCCCCGGAGCCGTGGACGCACACCACCCTGTTCGACTCGCTCGACCGCGACCGTACCAACGGCGCCATCCACGACATCGATCATCCCGAAATCCATGAAGGCGGCCTCGCCGTGCTGCGCGGCAACCTGGCCCCCGACGGCTGCGTGGTCAAGACCGCCGGTGTTCCGCCGGAGATCTGGAAGTTCCGTGGACCGGCTCTGGTGGTCGACTCCCAGGAGCAGGCCATCGAGGTCATTCTGAACGATACCCTGAAGCCCGGCATGGCGCTTGTGATTCGTTACGAAGGCCCGAAGGGTGGCCCGGGCATGCAGGAAATGCTGTACCCGACCTCCTTCGTCAAGGGCAAGGGCATCGGCAAGCAGGTCGCCATGCTCACCGACGGTCGCTACTCCGGCGGTTCCTCCGGTCTGGCCATCGGCCACATGGCGCCTGAGGCTGCCAATAAGGGCCCGGTGGCGCTCATCAGGAACGGCGACATCATCGATATCGATATCGAAGCCCGTTCCGTGAACGTCGAACTGACTGACGAGCAGTTGGACGAGCGTCGCCGTGAACTCGAGGCCGGCGACGGCTACGTGGCTCACCGCAACCGCCACGTCTCCCAAGCGCTGAAGGCGTACGCCGCCTTCGCCCGCTCGGCCGACAAGGGTGCGACGCGTGACCCGGAGCTGATCAACAAGCTCTCCGGTCTCGACTGATCGCCGATTGTATAGCTGAAAAGCCCGGTATCTTCCTCGCGAAGATGCCGGGCTTTTTGCTGTGCTTCCGATGACGGGAGCGATATTGCTTGTTATCGCACGCAGGCGGCGGGGGAGAGGCGTGCGCCTCGGGCCCAGTCGGCGGCGCGCATGGCCTTCTTGCCCTGCGCCTTGACTTGGATGAGTTCCAGCGGCGTGCTGCCGGTACCAACCCACACGTTCTTCTTGCCCACCTTCAGCTCGCCGGGCTTGAGATCGGCCGGAGTGTTGGGATTGGACTGGTCGGCCGGTTGCGCGGCGAGGATATGCAGGGTGAGGGATTTAGCGGTTGACCCGTCATTATCGGCGATTGGCCCCTCCGCAAACAGTTCGGTCCATGCCCCAGGATGTGGCGTGCAGGCGCGAATCTGGCGGTCGATGGCTCCGGCCTCGTCCGTCCAACTGATGCGGGCGTCCTCCACCGTGATCTTGTGCGCATATTCCAGGCATTCGGCCGGCTGCGCGGTGAATGTGGCGGTGCCTTCGCCGACGGCGGCCAGAGCATCCACATACATGGGTGCGCCTTCTTCGGCCAGACGGTCAAGCAGTTCGCCGGAGGTCTCACGGCCGGTCAGTTCGATGGTCAGGGAAGCGACGATCGGGCCATCGTCCAAGCCCTCGCCGACCTTGAACACGTCGGCGCCGGTGGTCGGGTCGCCTGCCCAAATCGCACGCTGGGCGGGAGCGGCGCCACGCCACTTTGGCAGGTTGGAGAAATGCAGGTTGTACCAGCCCATGGGTACTGCGTCGAGTACGTTCTTAGGCAGGATATTGCCATAGGCGATGACAGCGGCGATATCCGCATGCAGGTCGTTCAACGCCTCCATGAATTCGGGGGAGCGGGGTTTGAGATCGATGACGGGCAGCCCGAGTTCCAGAGCCTTCGCCTTGACCGGGCTGGGCGTGAGTTTGCGGCCGCGACCGGTAGGCGCGTCGGGGCGGGTGATGACGCCGACCACGTCGAAGCGTGGGTCGGTGGCAAAGGCCTTGAGCGAGGGCACCGCCACGTCGGGGGTGCCGGCGAATACGAGTTTGAGCATGGTCCTCCTTGAAATGTCGATGCTCACTGCACGGCCGGAATGTTCACGCCATTGGCGATGAGCAGTTCACGCAGCTTGACCGGATCCTGGAAACGTACGCCACGGATGCCGGCCGCATTCGAGCCGACGATGTTCATGGCCTTGTCGTCGATGAACAACGCGCCATCGGCATTGATGCCGAACTGGTTCAACGCGGCCTCGTAGATTTCCTTGTGCGGCTTGCGCAGCTTGACAAAACCGGAGACGAGCTTGCCATCAAGCTGCTGCAGAATATCGCACTGTTCCTCGGCCACGTGGAACAGGCTGGATTCCCAGTTGCTCAGGCCCCACACGCCGATGCCGGCGGCCTTCAGGTCATTGACCAGCACGCGCGCGCCCGGCACGATGCCGGTCAGGGAGTCGCGGAAGTTCTTGATGTAGTAGTCGAGGATGTCCGCCCACTTATCGCCCTTGTCACGGCGCATGATGGCGATGGCCTCGTCGGTGCTGGTGCCGCCGTCCATCAGGTCGTTGGCATCGTAGAAGCCGGAGATGTCGTTGTCGAGGAATTCGTCGATGGTCTTCTGGCTGTAGCGGGGGATGAGTACGGCGGCCGGATCCCAGTAAATCAGCACGTTGCCGAAATCGAAGATCACGTCGGTGATCGGCTTGCCGGCGTTCTCGGCGGCCTCGCCGTCCGCGACCAGCACGTCGTAATCCATATCCGGCTCTCCAGGCCAGCCCTTCATGGTGTCCTCCTTATAGCGATGTTCGTTCTGTAATTATCGTTTCACGTGTTGAAGACGATTAGATCAGGTCTTTGGGATCTACTCGGAAGCGAAGCTCGCCGGGTTCGCGAGACGCCACATGACGAGCGGTTTCCCGGTGCAGTCGGGCCGCCAGCTCGGCTCGCCGACTCTGCGGCACACGGATTACTGCCTTCACCCGGTCGGCCGTGGCTTCGAGCTCCCGGGCGTCGACCGTGTCCGGTTGCGCGATCGGCACCGGGCCCAACATGCCGGGCAGCTCGCCGCAGGCCGTCCAATCGCCGCCCAGGGCGCCGATACGCTGCATCAGCGTCATCACCGCATCACGGCGGCCCCACACGCAGGCGGCGGCCACGGCCGGCGGCATACCGGTCTCCACACGCTCCTCAAGATCCTTGGCTGCAAGAATCCTCGAATCCCAGAGCATCAGCGATTGGGCGATGGCCGGGTCGGTTTCGCCGAGAATCAACGCCTGGCCGCCACGGGAACGCGGCGCGCACAACGACACCGCACGCATCCACGCGGTCAACGTATCCAACCGAGCATCCACGCCCAACGCATACAGGCTGGTCCAAGCGTCGAGCACGGCCACTGCGCGATACTCATGACCGGATGTTCCCTGCGCGGCACTGACCGGACGCACGCGCGGTTCGAAACCGGGAGTGGCGATGACAATCATCGGCTGGCAAGCCACATCGCGCACCAGACCCTGCGTCTTGCTGGACAAAACTACTGGCACGCCACGGAACAATCCGGCCAGCTCCGCCGCAGTGCCGGCAGCCCCCACCCGCACCACGCGCATACGTTCATGCCCACAGCCCGGACACTTCCAGTTGATGGCGGCAGCCCCGCACCAGCGGCATCGCGGTGTGGAGTCCCGGCGGTCGGCCGGCAGTTGCAATGGTCCGGAACACTTGGCGCAGCGCACCTGACGATGGCATTTCGCACAGCTCAAGGTCTCGCTGACATTGTCTTGCGGAATGGACAACAGCACCGGGCCGCTCTCCAGCGCTTTGGAAAGCACGCGGACAGCTGTATGCGGCACACGTGCGCCGATGGACGGGTCGGCAAGACGCGCAAGCTCATCGCGATTGAGCCAACGTACCCAAGGCGTCGCATTCTTCAGCGGCGAGGCGAGCGGGTGAATCGCGGTGGAATAGCCGCTCACCGGGGTCTCCACCGTATCCGGGCCGGTGTTTTCCCACTGGCTTTGCGGGGTGCGCGCATTGGCCATGGCCACGAACACGCCGCCATGGGACTTGGCGCGCAGCCGCATCACGCCACGGGCCTGTGGATATGGCATCATACCGTCCATGTTCTGATAGGCGGCATCCTCCAGAATGGCGAACAGTGCCGGGCCTGCAACCGGCGCATACATCACCGCGCGGGTGCCGATCACCACCTTCACCTGGCCCAACGCCACGGCCAGATACGTGCGATACCGGTCGGCCGCAGGCATGGTCTCCGCATTGAGCACGGCGACGTCGCCCACCCAGCCGCCGGCGGGTGCCGGGGCGAACGGTTTGAGTCCATAATTGCGTAGCATAGGCATCAGGTCTTCGACCTCGCGCATGGTGGGCAATTCAACTACGGCAGCCTTACCGGCACTCAACGCAGTGGCCACCATCCATGCCATGTTTCGTTGCCACTCCTGTGCACCGGGCAACGAATCAAACACAAAAGATTGGAAACGTTGACCGGTAAGCGCGTCATGAAGCACATTGACATCGGCGTAATTGGCGGTCAGACGACGATACCCCTGCGCAGCTCCCTCCGAAACGGTACTGGCAACGGCAAAGGTAGAGCCAGCAGGTTTGGTCCCATCGGGATTGGTGCCACGCCCGGCAAAACCACCCTGCGTATTATCCGGCAATGAGCCGCCGACCGGCCGACGGAACGATGCGGCCAACCGCTGCTCGGTCTCTACCTTGGCCACGCGCGGTGGCACGGCGAAACGCAGAATATTGGCCCGTGTGCCGCCATAGGCTTTGGCAACCAGACTGATATCCTCACGCATCGAAGCGGGAACCAGTACATCGGGGCTTAGCACTCGCTCGATATAGCGAATCGAAGAGCGCGGCGTATCGCTGGTATCGGTGCGTGCCCAGATCACGCCGCTGACCCTCTGACCGCCAAACCGCACGCGCACCAGCACACCCGGTTGTGCGGCCTCGCTGTCTTTTTCATCAATGAAGTAATCGAATGTCTGACCGAGGTGGAGCGCCTGCACATCCAGCACGACTTGCGCTATGGGATGCTGCTCGGCCGGCGTATGCTCCGCAGGCGCACGTTTACGCCGCTTGCGGGGAGCCAGCCCCGCAAGCGTCAACTGTTCTGCGCCTGAAGTAGTCATGGCTCAACTATAAGTGCCGGAGCCGAGGTCGGTAAAATTTTACCGGCGCAGGTAATCGAGTACGTGGGTTAGGTCGCGGTCGTTGATGGCTTTGTCGGCGGCGAGCTGGGTCTTTGGCTTGGCACAGAACGCGAGACCCAGGCCGGCGGCCTGAATCATCGGAATATCGTTGGCGCCATCGCCCACAGCCACGGTCTGGCTCATCGGAATACCCAAACGGTCCGCCCATGTCTGCAAGACGTGCAACTTCACGGTCTTGCTCACGATTTCGCCGAGCACCTTGCCGGTCAAGCACCCATCGGCAACCTCAAGCCGGTTGGCGATCCAATAGTCGATATGGCCCTCGGCCGCCAGCATATCGACCACTTCATGGAAGCCGCCGGACACCACGCCGACCTTCCAACCGTGTTCATGCAGCGTGTCGATAAGCTCCAGCGCACCCTTGGTGAAATGCAGCTTGTCATGCACCGTATCGAACGCGGAAACCGGCAGCTCCTTCAGCAGCGCCACACGAGCACGCAAGGCGTCGCAGAACTCCAGTTCGCCGCGCATGGCGCGTGCGGTCACTCCGGCAATCTCCTCACCGCAGCCAGCCACCACGCCCAACTCGTCGATAACCTCTTCGTCAATGAGCGTGGAGTCCACATCCATAACCAGCAGGCCGGGCTCGCTCAGCGTCGGCACAAAAACCGCAGAACCAGCCGGGCTCCCAACTTCGCTCTCGGCGGACTTGTCAATAAAATGCACATCTTCTTGCGTCATGCTCCTGATTCTGGGAAAACCTTGGGACAATGCCCTCTATGAGTTTTTCCATGGCAGCCGCCACCATTCTTGCGACCGACCCTACGCCCATCTGCACCACCACCGAACCCGGCCTGATCGGCACCATCACCGACTGGCTGATCATGCTGATGGAAACCATCGGCGGTATCGGCGTGGCCTTGGCCATCGCCCTCGAATCCATCTTCCCGCCCATCCCGTCCGAAGTCATTCTTCCGCTCGCCGGCTTCACCGCCGCACGCGGCACCTTGAGTCTGCCGGGCGCAATCATCTGGGCCACCATCGGCTCCGTACTGGGTGCCTGGACCTTGTACGGCATCTCCCGCTGGGTGGGCCTGCATCGCATCAATCTCGCGGCAGACAGAATCCCCGGCGTCAGCCGCAAAGACGTGAGCAAAGCCAACGACTGGTTCACCAAATACGGCACATGGTCGGTGCTCATCGGCCGTGTGATTCCCGTGGTACGCTCGCTGATTTCGATTCCCGCCGGGTTCAACCGCATGAACTTCCTGCACTTCACCGGCTGGACCCTGCTCGGCTCGGCCGTGTGGAACACCATCCTCGTTTCCGCCGGTTATCTACTCGGCGACCAGTGGTGCTCGATTCAGGGCGCGCTCGGCGTGTTCGAGGACGTGGTCATCGCGGCCGTGATTGTGGTCATCGTATGGTTCGTGGTGCGAAAAGTGCGTACTGTGATACGTAACAGGAAATCCGCCGACGGCAACGAATAGGGTCTGCCGACTGCCATAAGTTGCCGAAAATCCCGGATAGAAGGGAAGCGAAGAACCCGCATGAGCGACACCGAAGATCTCGCCGCGCTGAACGATCGCCTGATGGCCAAGAACCATGCGCTCGCCGAAGCATTGAACCGTGCCGGCAAGGAACTGACCAAGGCGAAGTCACGGCTCGCCCAGCTCGCTCAGCCGCCGCTCACCTTCGCCACCATGGTCAAGGTCGATTCCACCCGCACCGACGCAGACGGCATCCAGCACGCGTCGGCCGAAGTCATTTCCGGCACCCGCCGCATGGTGGTGCCCGTGGCATCCAACGTCAACGCCGCCCGTCTGACCGCCGGGGCCACCGTGATGCTCAACGAGAAGCTCGTGCTGGTCGAGCAGCGCGACGCTGACACCGTGGGCCAGATTCGCAGTGTCAAGCAGGTACTTGACGATGGTCGACTGATCGTTACCGACGCCTCCGGCAATCCCGTGCTCATCCGCCGTTCCGGCGCGCTCGCGTATGCGGACATCAATCAGGGCGACCGCATCATCGTCGATCCGTCCGTCCGCCTCGCCATCGAAGCGCTGCCCGCCGAGGGCGACAAGGATCTGGTGCTGGAGGAGACCCCGGACGTCACGTTCGCCGACATCGGCGGCTTGGATAGTGAGATTGGTCGTATCAGGGACGCCGTCCAACTGCCGTTCCGGCATCGTGCGCTGTTTGAGCGCTACGATCTGAAGCCGCCGAAGGGCGTGCTGCTGTACGGCCCGCCCGGCAACGGCAAGACGATGATCGCCAAGGCCGTGGCGAACGCCCTGTGCGAGGGTGGTTACGATTCGAATGGCGACGGCTCGATCAGCCCGGCCGAAACCCGCGTTAAAGGCGTGTTCCTGTCCGTCAAGGGCCCGGAACTGCTCAACAAATACGTCGGCGAATCCGAACGGCTGATTCGCCTGATCTTCCAGCGCGCCCGCGAACGCGCCGCGGATGGCAATCCGGTGGTCGTTTTCATCGACGAAATGGATTCGCTGCTGCGCACCCGCGGCTCCGGCGTCTCCTCCGACGTGGAGACCACGATCGTGCCCCAGTTCCTCTCCGAACTTGACGGCGTGGAATCACTCGACAATGTGATGGTGATCGGTGCCTCCAACCGCGTGGACATGATCGATCCGGCTGTGCTGCGACCGGGGCGTCTCGACGTCAAGATTCGCGTCGGCCGGCCCAAAACCAATCAGGCCATCGCCATCGTGGACCATTACCTCACCGACGACCTGCCTCTGGAAAATGGCGTCGACGCGCACGCCTTGTCCGCCGTGCTGGTGCATGACATCTACGGAACCTCCGAACGCCGCCATCTATGCGACGTGCAGGAGGAGAACGGCCAGTGGCATGCGCTCTTCCTGGCCGACGTGGTCTCCGGCGCGATGCTCAAGAACATCGTGGACCGGGCCAAGACCCGAGCGGTCAAGGAATCCATCGAAACCGGCTCGGACGTGGCGCTCACCGTGCCGCTGCTCGCCGCCGCCGTGGAAGACGAATACCGCGAGACCCGCGATTCCATGGCCGACGTGGACCCCGAACAATGGTCGCGCATCAACGGCATGGACCCGATCCGCCGCATCCGCACCGCCGAATAGCTCAAGCTCAAGGAGCGCTACATGACCGTCAAACGAGTGATGGGCACCGAAACCGAATACGCGGTATCCCTGAACACCCCGGATCGCTACAATCCGGTGCAACTGTCCTTCGACGTGGTGAACGGCGCCGCGGACAGCCACAGCAAATCCATCCGCTGGGACTACCGGCAGGAGGACCCGGTCAACGACGCGCGCGGCACTCGCCTCGAACGCGCCGCCGCCCGCCCGGACATGCTCACCGACGCCCCACAACTCAACATCACCAACGTGATCGCCCCCAATGGCGGCCGCGTCTACGTGGACCACGCCCACCCCGAATACTCGGCACCGGAAACCACCGACCCGTTCGAAGCGGTCCGCTATGACCACGCCGGGGACCTCATCATGCAGGCCGCCACCGAACGCGCCCGCACACAGACCGGCACCCCCGTCGCCCTGCATCGCAACAATGTGGACGGCAAGGGCTCCTGTTGGGGCACGCACGAGAACTATATGATGGCCCGCTCAGTGCCATTCGATTTGGTCACGCGCCTGATGACCCTCCACTTCGTCACCCGCCAGATCTACGCCGGCTCCGGCCGCGTGGGAATCGGCGAGAACAGCGAGATCCCGGGCTACCAGCTCAGCCAGCGCGCCGACTACATCCATGCCAAAGTCGGTCTGCAAACCACCTTCGAACGCCCGATCATCAACACGCGCGACGAATCCCACTCCACCGACGCATACCGCCGCCTGCACGTCATCGTTGGCGACGCTAACCGCATGGAGGTACCGCAGGCCCTGAAACTCGGCACCACGAGCATGCTGCTGTGGCTGCTCGAACACGCGGACGAAGCCGGATTCGATCTGAACGTCTTCCTCGACGAGCTCGAACTGGCCGACCCGGTCGAAGCCATGCACACCGTCTCCCATGACCTGACGCTGGGCGCAAGCCTGCCGCTGGCCAACGGCGGCGAAACCAACGCATGGCTTATCCAGCTCAAACTGCGCCAAGCCGTCTACCAGGTCGCCGCACTGGTCGAAGGCACCGACACCGCCGGCGAGCCCGCCTGGCCGGACAAATCCACCACATCCATCATGGCGATGTGGCAGCAGGCGCTCATCGACTGCGCCTCCATCCGCCATGCCGCCGACGATGACGAACGCCTGGCCATGACCGGCGAGGCCAGCCGCATCGAATGGCTGCTCAAATGGCAGCTGCTCGAAAAACTGCGCCGCAAAATCACCGCGGCAGCTGTGCCCAGCGTGGCTAACGGATGGAATGATCCGCGACTGAAGGTCATTGAACTGAAATGGGCGGCGCTCGACCCCGCGGACAGCATCTTCACCAAACTCGAACCCCGCACCGAACGGGTGGTGAGCGCCGCCGACATCGCACGCGCCGCCACCGAACCGCCGGCAGACACCCGCGCCTGGCTCAGGGCGAAACTCGTTGCACGATTCGGCGATGAGGTGGCCGCCGCCAGCTGGTCCCGACTCACTGTTCGCGACCCGCGCGCCGCAGACGAGGGCGAGGCTGTCGAATTCTACGGCAATGCCGGCCATATGGCCGCTACCGACCATCACCTGTTCTCCCTCGACATCTCCGATCCGCTCGCCTTCACCAAGGCGCACTGCGAAACCGAACTCAATTTAGCCGAACACGCCATCGATCTGCTGAAGTCGCTGGCCATCAACGCCGAACGATAGACTTGATAGCTATGGAAGAAACACGCGAAGAGACCCCACAGGACCTGCGCAACCTTGCGCTCAAAGTCGCCGGCCTTCTCGAAGAAGCCGGCCAGCATGCCCTCCACGACCAGCTCAATCCGCGTAACCTCGCCCAGTCGAGCACCGAGAACGCGGATCGTGGTCCCCGCTATAAGCTCGAAGTCGACAGCAAGATTATGCGCTTTATGAGCGCCAGAATCGCCGACATCGCCCACTTCGACGGCTTCTGGACCACCCGACCCGCCGAAAGCCGCCCCGGCCAGCGTTACTGGTACATCGGCAAGATCGACGGTGTGATCAACTACATACGCCGCATGAGCGAATGGACGGTAACCGCCGCCCTGTTCGAATTCGGCCCGGACAATGAGCCCAAGCCGATCATCGGCATCGTGCATGCCCCGGCCCTCGGCCTGACCTACCTGGCCGCCAAGGGAGCGGGTGCCGTGCGCATCCACAAAACCGCGGTCGGTGAGAAGCGCGACAAGGTCGTGCCGTCGATGACCTCCTCGCTGGACGGTTCCGTGCTGAGCTACGGCATGTCCTTCCTGCCCGACGAATCGCAGCGCGCGCTCGACGTGGCCTCCTCGCTCGCCGGACGCCCGGCCGACATCAAGCGTGTGGGCCCCGCCTCGCTCGACCTGTGCAAAGTGGCCGACGGCACCTATGACGCCTACTTCGAGCCGATGCTGCACGTGTGGGATATCCCCGCCATCGCCGCCGGCACCGTGGTGGTTTGGGAGGCGCAGGGTACGCTGAGCCGTTGGGACGGCGAACGTATCCACTGGCGTCACGATAACGATGTAGTGGCCTCCAACGGACTCATCATCCGCGAACTGCAGCATTACCTGCAGCAGTATCCGTGGCCCGACTCCATCAACCAGCGATAATTTTTTTGACTCCTCCGGCTCCCCTCGGGTGAGGGGAGCCGTCGGCCGAAGGCTGACTGAGGGGAGTTTGACAGCCCAAAAAGAAGACAACATGCCACAACAATTCGAACAACCTCAAGCACAGCAGGCCGTGACCCAGGAAGACGACGCCCTCGCCACCACGCAGGCCGCCACCCAAACCGAGTCCACCGACCAGGCCGACGTGTTGGACGACATCCTCGACGACATCGAATCCACCTTGGAAACCAACGCCGAGGAATACGTCAACAGCTTCGTGCAAAAAGGCGGCGAGTGATGCCCCAACTGCGTGACAGCGGCACCCGCTCCCTGCACGCCACGGAACCCGTACCATCCGCCGAGATGGACGGGTTCTGCCGTATTTTCGGCGTCGAAACCGAATACGGCGTGGCCGTCACCGGTGCCGAACGCCCCGTGGACGCCGGCCAGGTGGCGATGACCATGTTCCAGCCCATCGTCTCCCGTTCCCGCTCCACCAACACGTATCTGGCCAATGGCTCACGTCTGTATCTGGACGTCGGATCCCATCCCGAATACGCCACCGCCGAGGCCCGTGACCCGCGCGAGGCCTTGGGGCAGGATCTTGCCGGCGAACATGTGATGCGCAATCTGGCCCTGAAGGCCCAGCGCAAGCTGCGCGAATCCTACAGCGAACACGCCACGATCCACGTGTTCAAAAACAACGTCGACTCCGCCGGCCACGCCTTCGGCTGCCACGAAAACTACCTGGTCCGCCGCTTTGTGCCGTTGGAGACCATCGAACACCAGCTGCTGCCGTTCCTTATCACCCGCCAGCTGTACACCGGTGCCGGCCGCATGACACCGGATGGCTTCCAGATCACCCAGCGTGCGGACTTCCTGGACGAGGCCGTCTCCTCGGCCACCACCCGCTCCCGCCCGATGGTCAACACGCGCGACGAACCGCACGCCGACCCCGACTCCTTCCGCCGGCTGCATGTGATCATCGGCGACTCGAACCGTTCGCAATGGTCCACATGGATGAAGCTCGCCGTCACGCACCTTGTGCTGTGCGCGATCGAAGATGCCTTCCGCCTCGGCACCCCGTCCGGTTTTGAACACTGCGCCTTCGCCGACCCGGCTGCGGCCAATCGCACCGTCAGCCGATTCCTCGACGACCCGCACGCCGAACTGACGCTCGAATCAGGCGAATCCGTGTCCGCACTGGGTCTGCAGCGCCGGTATTATGCGGCGGTCAAGGCCTTCATCGAAACCCATGGCGATGCGCTGGCAAGTTCGCTGCCGGCCACCACGATCGTCACGATTATGGGGGAGTGGAGCCGCGTTCTGGACGCGCTGGAGCGTGGTGCATACGATGCGCTCGCCGACCGCGTGGACTGGGCCGCCAAGAAGCGTCTGTTCGATGCGCTCAAACGCCGTCGCCCGGACGTCACCTTCGCCCAGATGGAACAGCTTGAGCTTGACTACCACGACATCGCCAATGGCCGCCTGTACGGTTCGCTGACTTCCCGCAACCAAATGCGTGAGCTGCTGACAGGAGACGACGTGGAATACGCCGTGCACAACCCGCCGACCGACACCCGTGCCGCCCTGCGTGGCCGGTTCGTGGACGCGGCCCTGAACGTCGGAGCCCAGTTCTCCGCCGACTGGACCCACCTGACCCTGACCGCCCCCGAACGCCGGGAAGCCATACTCCTCGATCCCTTCGAGGCCGAGCCCACCCCGGAATTCGAGCAGCTTATGGAAGCGCTGTAGATTCCACAGGAGTTCTTCACCAGCAAACCATTCAAGCTGGAGTCCGACAACTCGCTTTCCGTTGATGCGGCCGTGGAACATCTGCTGAGGCATGCAGCGCAGCGGCAAAGGGAGAATCCGGGCAACCATGTACGTCGGCACCGTCCTGCAGCCCTCCTGTTTCGCCGCAACTGACTACACCGACGGGTTCGGGCGTTTCATCACGAGAACGCCATTGCGATGCACCGTATACGCGCCGCCGTCACTGCCCCGTTCCGCCCGGAACAGGACGATCGGCTCCCCGGCGATGTCGCGCAGTTCGACATCCGATTTGCCACGTGTCAGATAGAAGTCGAATATGGCGTCGTCGGATTGACGCACGGTGTGCAGAACGTCAGAGGTCACGCCGCTGGCGGGCGACCGCAGGTTGGCTTCCGGCTGCCGGCCATCCTGTGGTCGCGCGGCAAGCCAGCCTCCCACGAATCGCGTCAGATCGCTCACGCCCAGATCGCAGCCGAGGAAATACGCCTCCCCTTCGCCGTACGTGTTGCGGGTGATCGCGGCCGTGCCGTCAAGCTCCCACTCATTCGCTTCTTCGCCGGCATACGCGGCAAGCACCTGCACATGCGGTCCGGCGACGGTCACGTCGTTCTGCCACAGGCGGGTCACGGCACCGTCCATCGTGGGCGAATCCCCGGTGGATGCCAGCCGAATCTCGCTCGGCTCGTCTTCCGTCTCGGTACCGAGAATGTTGAATTCCTCGCCACGAACGCCCAGCATCGAGCGCAGCAGTCCATCGCCCGCACCGGGGTATCCGCCGAGCCACGTGTGGAAGCGCTCGTCGAGCAGGCCGGTCGCGTAACCGACCACCACGCGGCCTCCGTCCTGTACGAAACCGGCCAGCCGTCGCGTATCGGCGTCGCTCAGCATCAGCACGGTCGGCAGGACGATGGTCTTGTATGAACTCCAATCGTAGGCAAGCGGCACGATGTCGGCGCGGGCACCCGCGTTCAGGAACGCGCGGTACCAGTCACGCACGTCATGCCAATGGTTGAGTTTCATGCTCGGCAACGTCTCGGAGCGGGTGGCCCACTCCGATTCGGCGCTGAAAAGGATCGCCGTGTCCGCATGCGCCAATTCGCTTCCTTGGACACCGGCATCGGCGAGCGCTTGCAACGTCGCGCCCAGTTCGCATACCTGACGGAACAGTTTCGTGTTCTCGCCGGCGTGCGGAACCATGGCGGAATGGAACGCTTCGGCGCCGAACGCGGATGCGCGCCATTGGAAGAAGTTGATGGCGTCGGCGCCCATGGCCACGTGGGCCAGGGAGTCGCGCACCGTTTCCCCGTTGCGTTTGCGGGTGTTCAGAGGTTTCCACTGCACCGCCGAAGTGGAATGTTCCATGACGTACCATGGTTTGCCGAGCGCCAGCGAATCCACGAGCGCGTCGGAACAGGCCAGCTCGTCGAGGTGGGACTCGCCTTCGTGGAAGTAGTGGTCGTTCGACACGAAATTCACTTCCTCCGCCCAAGCGGCGTAGTCCATGCAGCATTGGTCGGTGGAGATCATGAAGTTCGTGGTGAACGGCTTGTCGGGGCAGATTTCGGCGATCGCGTCACGTTCGGCCTTATAGAAGTCAAGCAGCATGTCGTTGCCGAACCGTTCAAAATCAAGCTTCTGACCGGGATTGACCATCGAGTCGGCGCCCATGAACCGTGGGATGAGGACTTCGTCGAAACCGGTCATCTCCTGTCCCCAGAACGTGGTGCCCCACGCTTGGTTGAGCGCGTCGATGGTGCCGTACTTGCGGCGGCACCATGCGCGGAAGGCTTCGAGCGCATTGTCGGAGTAGTCGTCGCGGTTGTTCCACCCGTATTCGTTGCCCATATGCCATGCCGTCACATACGGGTTGGTGCCGTAGCGTTCGGCGAGTTTGCGGCATAGGGTTAGCGCGTATTCCTTGAACACCGGGCTGGTCGGGCTCCAGGATTGGCGCGAACCGGCGTTGACCGGGTGACCGTACTTGTCTCGCGGAAGAACCTCGGGATGGTTCTCGTAGAGCCACAGGGGCGCGGTCGCCGTCGCGGATGCCAGATCGACCGCGATGCCGGCCTGGCCGAGCTTGTCGATGATGCGATCGAGCCAGTCGAAATTCCAATGGTCTTCGGTGGGCTGGAGGCGATCCCAGCTGAAGATGGCAAGGGCCACGGTGTTGACGCCGGCCTGGCCCATCAGGCGGATGTCGTCATCCCAGACGTCCTCCGGCCATTGGTCGGGATTGTAGTCGCCGCCGAAGGCGATGCCGCGTCCGTCCGCGGTCAGCAGTTTTGGCCATGCGAAGTCACGTCGCGCACGCACGATTACCTCCTTTGGCAGGTGGCGCAGGGCCACGGCCCATATCGGATACCAGCCGATACTAGCTGATGGACACTCCTGGCCGATAGGCGACACACCGCCGGTTCCGGCCCCTCTGACTTGCCGATCTTCCTGACCATACTCGATGGAGTCGGTCAGGGAAAGAATTGCTGTTATCATGATGAACATACCGGAAACGTAGACGTACCGGAAACGTAGAAAAGCGTCGACGTGACTTTGATTCGACGAGCGAGCAACCAGTACCGTGGGCTCTGCATCGGACCCAACTACTGGCCGCTCGCTCGTCGACAGGTTGTGCACCAGTAATCGGTTAGTGCGAAAGATGATGCTCGCGCTTTATGAGCACAAGCATGCCGGCCAACAAGATCGTCATCATCGCGATAACGACGACCGGGGCCACATCGGCACCAGTGGAGGCCGTTGTCTCCGGGCCGGCATTCGTCTGTCCCTTGCCATGGACATCGTCCTTCTGCCCTTGCTGGCTTCCGGACTGTCCGCCTTGGCTTCCGGTCTGATTGTCGGCACCGGGTTTGGTGTCGGGCTGTTCCGGCTTGGGGAACGCGGCATTGTATGCGGCAGCGAGTCTGCCTGCCAGAGAGCCACTATCCGACGGATCGCCGAATTGCGCTTTCACATTATCCGGCAATGCGGCCAGAGCAGTATATAGTTTCCGTACTTCGCTCGCCGACGTCTGACTGTTCAACGCACCGATACCGCGCACCAAGGAAATCACCGACTGCTGCGTGTCATAACCGGAGGAATGTTCGTAGCCGGCGAATCGTTTGGTGAAATCGAACGATCCGTCATAGGTGTTGCCGATACCGGTCAGGAAGTTGACATCGAAGAACGAACGCTCGGCCGTGGATAGCGATGCCGAGTATGGCGAATACGTACGCATGGTGATCTTGTTGTTCGCTTCATCCATGCCGACGTACTGGAAGAACGCATTGCCACCGTTATACGCGAATTGATAGTCGGACAATAGCCCCAACACTGGATTGCCGGCATCATTGGTCAGGGTCATTTGTCCGGATCCGTGATTGTGACCGGAGTACATCATGAATACCTGGTTGTACCGCTTCACGATGTTCCATATTTTTGAGCCGGCACCTTCATCGTCACCGGCTTCACCGTTGTATCCGGAATCATCATCGAGGGAGATTTCATTCGGACGTGAATCGGAGCACTTGAAGATATCGTGGCTCACCACCACAGTCGGGTTGTTCGGGTGCTCTTTGAGCACCTGCTCGAACCATCGCATATCGTCATTGCTTGCCGAGGACGAGTTGCTGACCACCGCGCCCATGTCGATGTTCATCACCAGATACTTGTAGGAGCCGTTGTCGACCAGATGGTATGAGGACAGGCCATCGGGCGAGTATGCAAAACCGTGTTCCTTTTGATACTTGCCGAAATCGGAGTCGGGTCCGAAGTGTTTCAGGTAATTGTCCGCCTTGCGCAAGCTGGGCACTCCGTAGCCATGCCGGCCTCCATTGTAATCATGGTTGCCTGGCTGCTCCAGGAAGGGGACGCCTACTTTCTGCATACGCCCGAACACCTTGGACGATGCCTGCCATTGCGCGTCACTGTCCCAGTTGTCCACCACGTCACCGAGGGACACGATGTTGGTCAAGTTGAGACTGGAGGCTTCCGAATCGAACTGGTCGATGGCTCGGTCCATCACCGTAGGCACCCAACGGATGGCATTCTGCGTGTCCGGCAAGAAAGCCATCGTATGTACGCTGGGGTTGTCCAGCACAAAACGATCGTTGGTACCATAATCCTTGAGATAATCGGTCGGGTTGGGCACGATCCAGTTGCCCCGTGCCAACGCACCGCGGGAGAATCTCACCTCCTGCAGGTTGCCGCGCAAGAACTTGTCAAAGTCGTCCTTGTTGTATTGGCTGGTATCGAAAGTGTCGTTGTAATACGACGAGCCGATGCGGAAGCGACCATCGGTCGGATCGGCATACAGACCGTTACCGTTCTTGTTGATATTGCGGAACGCTTTGGCACCGTTGGTGTATGTCACCACGTTCGTGCCATCGGATACGACGGCGATGTGATACCAAACGCCACCGTGATCCATAGTGACACCCCAGCTGGTGACGCCGTTGTTGGGATCATCGGTGTTCATGGTCGACTCATTGTCCTTGTTGGCGGCCTTGAACTGGGTTTCCTTGCAGTTGGAGACCGACAGGCTCATCGACCCCATCTCGTGTTCATCCATGTTGCTGTTTGTGGATTGCCTGGCCGCAAGCCCCATCCACGAATCGGTGCCGGCGTTGAAGTCATCGGGAAGGTAGTACACGAACTCCATGGTGTATCCGTTGACAAATTGCTCTTTGTTGATGGGAGCGTCGCTTGCGGTGATGAAATCCGCGCCTTTGGGGTCTCGCTGCTCGGGATGAGCCTTCTTATGCGCCAGATCGCTGTCGCCATTGAGTTTCAGGCTGCCACCACCGTCACCGTTCATCGAATTCGACGACCAGTTGACATAGTCGCTGAGCTTGTAATCGTCTTTCCCGTAGGTCTGCATATGCAGATCGTTGCCGTTGCCCGACATATCCTTGATGATCAGGTTGCCACCGTCGATGGAACCGGTGGAATGCGCCTGCTGAAATTTCCAATCGGCCACCACATCCAATGGGGCGCCTTCACGTTCAAACGCTGCGGCGGAGGCTACCGTACCCGGCGCTGTGAACACGGCAAGCGCTATGCACGCCACCGCTGGTTTGATGATATTGCGTATTCTCCCTATATGCATGACCAGGTTCTCCTTAGCACCTATTTCAACGACGATGCGAATGTGCCGTTGCAATGCACCTACGCATATGGCCTTTGTAAGGCTATCCGCCGCTTTTGGGAAACGAGGGCTGATTCAGGCACTGTTCATGGTGCGCGCATCAAATATCATTCGCCGTTCGGCTGATGTTCAACGTGCGATGAACCGTATGGACTTGTTACGGATTGTCCTTGTACCGGTCGAGTTGCCGTGTTGTGGACGTACCGTCTACTCCGGCTTCGGCGGCCTCCACGGTCTGCGCCTCATCGTCGACGATCTCGCCGGAAGCGAGCTTGGCGTCGAGCTCGTCAACGATCTTCGCGTGCATCTTCTCGTCGATCTTGACCTTGAACGGGCACAAGGACCGGAAGGGGGGATGCCGACAGGGAATAGAAGACTTGCGCCGCAGATGACGAATCCCATGGAGATATGCCTTGCCGATGAAGTGAGGAAGGCGCTGCGGGCGGAATGCTGTGGTGCCGCCCTGGTACTTGCTCTCACCATCTCGGACGCTTATGGGAAGATCGCTTTTCCGGAGGAAAAGGTAGGGAAAAGATACAAGGAATGGTATCGAAGATATTGCGGATACGGCTTCGGCTCGAGATAGACGGAGTCCTGAAACGCGCCGTCTCCGACGAATTCAAGACCCCGTCGGACGATTTCGTCAAACAACCACAAACGCCCCGGCGCTCATAACGAGCGACCGGGTACGTTTCATATCCCCTGCGTCATGCCACGATGTGGTCGTGTAATAGGTTCCTGTAGTCCTTAGGCTTCTGTTTTCTCTATGCTCGGTCGTCATAGGTCTGTTCCTCCGACGGTGCGGCTCTGCGAATGAAATCACCCATGCCGGGAACGGTGAATGCCAAGAGCCCACGTTCTGGCGCATATGCCAGCCCGGAATCGATGATGCCTTTTCTGACCCGTACGACATCCGCAGGCGGACGTCCCAGTCGTTCCGCGATCTCCGCCGAGCTGCACACGCTTTTTTCGAGCGAGGCCATGGCCCTCATGTATTCCCGTTCCAGTGGGCGGGCCCGTTGCCAGCGTGATTCGTATAGGCCGCTGTCCAGTGATGCCTGCGCTATGGGTTCGCCCTTGATGACGGCGGACAATGGGATTGGCGATGATTCGGATTCATCGAAGGCTGCAGAACCATATGCTTGGATGAAATACGGATACCCCTTGGAGAGCTCTATGAGACGGTTCAGGGCATCGTCGTCGAATCGCACATTGATCTTGCTGATGGTCTTTTCGAAGCATTCCCTGGTCTCGTCTTCAGGGAGCCGTCCGATTCGCTTGTACTGGAACAGGCGTTCGGCGTAGGAGCGTGATTTGGTAAGAACGCCGGGAAGGTTGGGCAGTCCCGCCGCGATGACGTAGAAGGGCAGATCCTCCTGTCCCATGCTGTGCTGCAGTCCGATGATGGTGCCCATCAGGTCGCTGGACATCACTTGGAACTCGTCGATGAACAGGAACAGGCCCGATCCTTCCTTTTTGAGTTCGCGGCATAGTTCCTCGACCATCATTTCGAGTCGCAGCGAGTCGCTGGATATGCCTTTGTCCTCGTTGCCGAACCCGATTGACGTTTTGATTACCCCGAGTTCGAAGGAAACCTCGTTGACGTGTTTGAGGGAGTCGAGCATTTTCTGTCGGAGCGTTCCTCTTCTCTCGCGCAGTATTGCTTTGGAGATGCCGTCGAAGAGGAGTTCGTAGTCGTGGGTCTCGTTTCCCGTGGCTTCCATGCGGACGGTAATGAGTCCCTGGCTGGCGGCCATGTCTTTCATTCTCAGCAGGAGCACGGTCTTGCCGACGCCTCTCAGCCCGCTGTAGACCAGTCCGCGGTCGGAGTATCCCGCTTTTGTTCTGGCGATGATTCTGTCCATGATTTCGAGTTCCTGCTCGCGTCCTACGAGTTCCTTGGGTTGTCTTCCCGCTCCGGGCGCGAATGGATTGAGGGCGTGCATCGCTTCTTTGCGTCTGGTTGAATCCACGGTGTTCATGTGCGGTTCCTTTGGCCTTCCATAAGTTCTAGGTAAAAATATACACTTATATACACATATATACATGAATATGTGAGTTCAAGCGAACTGATGCTACGCCGGCTCGTCCCCGTCCCCATCAAACTTGTGCTCATCCTCGTAGGCAACGATGCCCATATCGCCTCGATGGAGTTTCTTGAATGTTTCAGCCACTCGCGCCTGCTCATCATCGACAACAGGGCGCTCGCGGCTAAGCATGTCAGCGGACTGTCCAACGCAAGGCTCGAGGCCGTGAACAACAGGATCAAGACCACCATCAAGATCGGCTACGGCTACCGGAACCTCGACAACCTCATCGCCCTGGTCATGCTCAAATGCGGCGGACTCAACCTCCAACTCCCCGGACGCCAATAGACAGTAAGCAAGACAGATGATTCACACCCACACAAACACCCGAAGAGCCCCTTTAATCATGGGTGAGTATGCACGTCGGATCCGTAAGGCCGTTCCCAAGTGTTGGCCACGTGGTCTGCTTTGTGATTGTATGGGACCGACTCCAGCTATCGATTGTGCGACTCTCCTGATGATTTTATTTGCTTCGTTACTGCGTATTCTGCACTCCACATGTGCGAAACGTTGGAATTCCGCCAAAATTTTATTTGCCTGGTATTTGCTTGGGTGGGGTACACTGGATGGAAAAGAACTTGAGATAACGACTTGGCAGAGGGGCCGCGGAAAGGATAAGCATCATGCCGGAAGATTACGTTGAACTGGTGAAACAACTCATCGGTCACGTTTCAGAGACGCAGACGATTGAGTTCAAGGATTCCAATGCCCGATTCGAGATGATTGGCCGTGATATTGCGGCACTTGCTAATTCCGCAATTGTGGAGGGGCAAGATTATGCGTATATGGTATGGGGTGTTGAGGATTCGACGCATGCCATTATCGGGACATCATTCGATCCGCTGACGGCAAAAAGAGGCAATCAGGAACTAGAAATTTGGCTCCGTGTAAAACTCTCCAGCAATGCTGAGTTCCGATTCCTCTCAGTCGATGTAGATGGCAAACATGTCGTTGTGCTGCGTATTTGGCCGGCAGTCGGTTATCCGGTGTCGTTCGATAATGTCGAATATATTCGTTCAGGAACCTCGACCCAACCTCTGCAGAAAAATTCCCAACGTGAACAACGGTTGTGGGATTTGACTCGATCAGGAGCATTTGAGGATCAGATAGCATTGCGCTGGCTAAGCCGCGATGAAGTGCTGCATAAAATCAATTGGGCTCGTTACTTTACTCAGACCGGTATTCCAGTACCGGAAGGTGGGTCGTCCATACTTCATTATCTCGTTACAGATAACATCGTTAAGACGTTAGATAGCGGGCAATACGCTGTAACCAATCTCGGGGCGTTGTTGTTCGCAGCGAATATGGATGATTTCGAGACCGTCTCGCGTAAGGCCATTCGCATTATTCGCTACTCGGGCAAAGATCGGATTGCGGCGACTCGTTCCAAGATTTTCCTAGGTGGATATGCCTATATTGACGGTGTCATGGATTACATTCAGGCGTTATTGCCGGAGCAAGAAGTGATTGATAAGGGATTGCGTGTAACCATGAACGGTTATCCTGAATTGGCGATTCGTGAACTCGTGGGCAATATGCTCATTCATCAGGATCTTACGATACGAGGCGGTGGTCCTCTCGTGGAGGTTTTTGATGATCGTGTTGAATTTTCTAATCCAGGTGCATCCCTGATTCAGGTGCCGAGGCTGGTTAATGATCCTCCTCAGTCACGCAATCCGCGACTGGCAAAATTGGCTCGTAGGCTGCATATATGTGAAGAAGCCGGGTCTGGCTGGGATAAGATTATTCGTTCCTGTGAACTGATGCAGTTGCCTGCGCCAGAGATTCAGGAGGCTCGCGGTGATGCGCCGAGTATGCGGGTCCGTTTAATGCAGCGGCGCCCATATCGGGATCTTACGGTTGATGAAAGATTGCAGGCATGCTACTGGCATGCTTGTCTGCAGTACGCCAATGGTAATGCGCTGACTAATGCGTCTTTGCGTGAGAGGTTCGGACTATCCACATCATCCAGCTCTCAAATCTCAAGGCTGATTGCTGACGCCATATCTGACAGGTTGATTCGCCCGGTGGATGCGGATGCCGCCAATAAGAAGATGCGGTATATACCGGCATGGGTACGAGAGTGAGCAATCGTTTATGCTGATTCGGTGATAGTGCTGCCGTAGCTCTAATGGACTTTTTTTATTTGCTTCGTTACTGCGTATTCTGCACTCCACATGTGCGAAACGTTGGAATTTCGCCAAATTTTATTTGCCTGGTATTTGCTTGGGCGGGTCGCAAAGCGCGGTTGCGACACGATTCTTAGCGGTGGTGCCTTATGGCATCGGGCTTTCCTTGCAAATCGAGGTAAGGAAACTGGCCCTTAACCCGGAATTTGAAAAAGTAAAAGGTCCCTGACTGAGTTCACCAGCCAAGGACCTTTCTGGTAACAACTGAGGTTGAGGAAACCTCGGCAGTTGGGTCCAACGGGACGAAAGTCTGTGGCGCCGCCTAGAAGATTGCTCCGAAGTTGGCGCGACCTTTCTGCTAGAAGACAGCCTACCAGTATCCATCGAACCTTTCCCGTACACTGGACAGACCAAACCAAGGAGCTGTTGACGTGGCACCTCAGCGGAACAGCTGGAATCTTTTACGGGTTCCGGCTGTTCGTCTTCAATCAGGGCACCATTTCAAGGCGGAAGAATCAGGCGGCCTTTTTGCGCCCGCGGCGCTTCATGGTGCCGGCGGTGGCGTTGGCCACGTCGAAGATCACGGTCTTGCTTTCGGGGTAGGCGGTACCGTTGACGGACTGGTAGGCGATTTCGCCTTCCGGTGCCTCGGGCAGAGTGAGGTATGCCTTCACTGCTTCAATGAACGTGGCTTCCTTGACGCTTACCGAAGCGGCCTGCTTGCCTTCGGGCTTGCTGAACTTGATGGCGTTGCCGGCCTTGGCGGTGGTCGGGGTCACGGCGATCTGCCTGGTCTTGTCGTTGATCAGCACCTTGACGTACGCCGGGAATCCGAGCGCTTCAGCGGTGGCTTTGTTGAAACGAATGGCGGAATCGGTGACGGTCAGAACGGTCTTGCCCACCGGCTTGACCAGCTGAACCTCTTCGAATCCCTGAAGCAATGAAGCCATGATTGCTCTCCTTATTGCATTGGTCACGTGTCTTTTTTACGTCGCTAATTGTAGCCAGCTAATTCCGTATTATACAAATCCATGCATGCATGATTGCATAATTACCGTAGCAATAACATGGAAAAACCGGGAATCATCGACTCCCGGTTCAGTGGTATTCGCGAACTATGCTTCAGCGTCTACCGTCTATTATGTCAGTCACGTCAGCGACGAGTGGTGCTCTTGCGGACGGCGAACAGGGCGATGCCCGCGGCGGCAAGCAACGCAATGGCCACACCGCGGCGATAGCGGCCAGCACGGCCATAATCTTCTTCTTCATAACTTCGAACCTCCACAATAGAACCGGTTAAAAAAGTTCCCTCTGACGAGGACGTCAGCCACAGGCTCTGAGGGAGAGACAAAAGAAGGGCGTCAGCAAGAAGCTGACGCCCTTCTTCGCATTGCAAAAACTACATACCAGTTCCATTAAATACCGCGCCCACTGTCTTCAGCAGAATCGCGATATCCCCCGTGATAGACCAATTCTGAATATATGACACATCTGCATATTCAGACTGTTCCTGAGACAAATCATTACGCCCGGAAATCTGCCAAGGACCGGTGATACCCGGCTTGACCAGTAGGCGAGTGGAATACAATGGCGAGTACTGGTCAACCTCATATTGACGTTGCGGACGCGGACCCACCATGGACATATCGCCCTTCAGCACATTGAAGAACTGAGGAACCTCGTCAATGGAAGTCTTACGGATAAACTTACCAATTTTAGTAACACGAGGATCGTCCTTGACCTTGAATGTTGTTCCCAGTTCCACGCCAGCTGCGGCAGCCACTTCGGCATCCATCTTATCGGCGTTCAGCCGCATGGAACGGAATTTGTACATAGTGAAAGGCTTGCCGTAGATGCCGATACGAGTCTGTGAGTAGAACACGGGGCCACCGTCTTCTCGCTTAACCTTATATGCAGCCCATAGCATGATGGGCGAACTCAGAATGATTGCCACCAGGGAGAGAACGATATCGCACACACGCTTAAAGATGCGAGTCGGCAGAGAATACTGTGCAAGTCGGGCTGTCAAAATCGGCATAGAGGGGTCATTGTGTAGCTGCAGATTTGCGCCGCTCAGATCTGCAACGGATGCAGTAAGAGCCAGCTCGATGCCCATAGATTCAACAGCGAGCGAAAGAGTACGCATGGTTTCAGAATCATGCGTCAGCACATCAGCGATCAGAATAGTGCGAACCTTCATCCGCTTGGCGGTCTGAGGCAAATGGGAGTTCAACGCCAACACCTTGAGCCGCGCTTCTTCATCATTGGCAGGAATAAACGGAACCGATACAAGATGTTGAGCAGCATTCGGGTCATCCGAATCACACACAGAGGCAACAGGGCAGACCGCGATGGGTGCATACCCCAGGCTGAGGCATGCCCTGAGCTGCTTCAGCGTTTTACTGATGCCCTCCGGAGAGCCAATGATAATAGTGGGGTAGTTGAACTCGCCTTTTGCTCGATTGCGGTGAAGCGCACGACGCATCAGCCACCGTTCAACGATAACGAGGATGAGAGAAAGGATAGGAATAAATACATTCAGGGAACGCGGCACATTCAGATGGAACAAGTAGCCCAATGTACAGAGCATAATGAAGTCGATAAAGGCCGCATTCAGCAGCTTGGCATATAGTCCGTATCCCTCGCCCATAGTGTGGCGTTCGTAGCTTCGAGCTGCATAGAGGCTGATGAGCCAGGAGATGCAGGCCAAGCTCAGGAAACTGAATACACCATAATCGGATGGTCCCATGTTCCGCACATTGGCATATGCTCCTGGATTGCACGCGAATACGATGCAGGTGGCGATGATGGTCATCAGCAGATCCAGAATCACCATGGTCGTATTGTACAGATAACGCCATTTGGGCACTGAATATTCGATGAGATGAGGCCTATCGCCAGCATCGTTATGAGTAACGGTGCCATCCGGAGAAGATGAGA
Organism: Bifidobacterium longum subsp. infantis ATCC 15697 = JCM 1222 = DSM 20088; assembly: GCF_000269965.1. Lineage (NCBI taxonomy): Bacteria > Bacillati > Actinomycetota > Actinomycetes > Bifidobacteriales > Bifidobacteriaceae > Bifidobacterium > Bifidobacterium longum. The sequence goes on along the minus strand of NC_017219.1, from coordinate 2,334,690 downwards.
AGTAAGTGCCGTCAAAAAATGTTGGTGCAGCCGTATCAGGAGTTGCGTCCGCAATGTGAGAATCCGTATGTGCTGCCTGAGCACGGCTGATTTGCACTCGGTGCAGTGTCTCAGTCTCTGCTGTGGTGCTGTTCATATGTTGAGCCGTTGCTGATGCCGTGGTGCTGACTCTCGACATGGTACGTGAACTTCTTTCCCTTAAGGTATTTCCTGAAACTGCAAGGAAATCATGTTAATTTCATCTCTGTGGCACACCCTACCATGAGTCCGCCCATTACCATGTTTGGTAGGCCCCGATGGTCGGGGCCGGGTCGCCGGTTCCGGTATGACTTTCCTGCCCTGTCGTCGATGATCCGGGGGGTGTTGTCGCCGGGAACGGGGACGCCCGATGACCGCTGATAGGAACCAGGCCGGCTACACGGACGCTTCAGGGGCGCATGGCGCAGGTCTCGTCGTAATGTGGGTGCGGCGCGGGCGTCCGGACTCCTCCGAGCCCGCGGCGACCGGAAAACCTTCATGACGGGAGGAACGATGATGACCCCGGACGACATCGACGTGTGGGTCGGCCTGGACGTGGGCAAGAGCGCGCACCACGCGCACGCCCTCGACCATGACGGGAACACCCTGTACGACAAGCCGTTGAAACAGGACGAGAAGGCCATCCGCACGATGCTGGGCAAGCTCTCCAAGCATGGCCGTGTGCTGCTGGTCGTGGACCAGCCCAACACCATCGGCTCCCTGCCCCTGACGGTGGCGCGGAACATGGGGATCGCGGTTGCCTACCTTCCCGGCACGGCCATGCGCAGGACCGCGCAGCTGCTGCCCGGGGACGCGAAGACCGACCGCAGGGACGCGCATGTGATCGCGTGGGCCGCGCTCAAGCTGCCCGAGACGCTCAGGGACGCGGGCCCGGATGACGAGACCCTCGCCGCCCTGAAGCTGCTCGCCGGCCACGACGAGGACCTCGCCCACGAATCCACCCGCCACGTCAACCGCCTGCGGAGCCTGCTGCTGCAGACCCACCCCGCGTTCGAACGCGCGCTCAAGGGCGAGAGAATCACGCGCGACGCGACGCTCGCGCTGCTCGAACGATACGGCGGGCCCATGGGCGTGAAACGGGCCGGGATCGAGGACGTGAAGGACTGGGCCAAGTCCAACGGGCTTCGCGCCGGCCGCATCATCGACGACATGTTCAAGGCGATCGGCGAGCAGACCGTCACCGTGCCCGGCACCCTCATGGCCGAGACCATCATCCCCTCCATCGCCCACGACATCAAGACGATCAGGGACCGGCGGCGCGAGGTCGGCCGCCAGGTCGAGAAGCTCCTGGAGGACCACCCTCTTCTCACGGTCCCGGCGTCGATGCCCGGGATAGGCGTCAGGACCGCAAGCAACATCCTGCTCGGCATCGGCGGCGACATCGCCAACTTCAAATCGTCCGCCCATCTGGCCGCCTACGCGGGCATATCGCCCGTCACCGGCCAATCCGGCACCAGCATCAAAGGCGAACGGCCCTCCAGGCGGGGCAACAAACGCCTCAAGAACGCGCTGTGGCAGACCGCGTTCGTCGCATCCACCAAACACCCGCCCTCCGTGGCCTATTACAAGCGCAAACGCGAACAGGGCAAACACCACAACGCCGCCATCATCTGCCTCGCGCGTCGGCGCTGCGACGTGATCTACAGCATGCTCAAAAACGGAACCCTCTACCAGGAACCAGCCCTCGTAGCCTGAACCGGGCCACACGGGAAAGGACGCCGGACGCCACCGGCAGGGCGAAGCGCGCCCACGACAGCCAACCGGAATCCCGACACGTCAACTCCCCAAGGAGTTGACAAAAACATAGGAACACCCCCCCCCTATAGCAAAATCGCTCAAAAAAACGGATTTCCCATTAGCATTCTGTGAAGATGAAGTGATGGTGGGCGGACGCGGATTGGCCACAGTCCGACGTATCGGACTAGAATGGTGCGCTAGTGGTTTGTACGCAGGCCCGCAAGGTAGCGTTGTAAGTATGAAGAAGGACTGAGCCCATGCACATTATGTTCGTCTGCACCGGCAATATTTGTCGTTCTCCTATGGGTGAGCTATTGCTCACTCGCTACCTCTCTGGCACCACGGTGCAGGTTTCCAGTGCGGGTACGCATGGCTTGCCCATGCATCAGATTGATCCTAACAGCGCCCTGCTCATGGAGAGCGTGGGCATCGAACCGGGTGGGTTCCGCTCTCGACGCCTGACACAGCCGATGGCCAAGTCAGCTGATCTGATCCTGTGCTTTGAAAAGGATCAGCGCAAAGACATCGTCACGTTGGCTCCCACTGCTGTGAAATACACGTTCCTGCTGGACGACTTTGCGAACATGTGTGAGTACTGCGCACGTAACGGGCTGGTCAAGGGCTTGACCATTCAGGAACGCTTGCAGTCAGTGATTGACTCTGCTTCCATTATTCGGCCAATGCTCCCTGAGCCTGAGGATATTGAAGATCCGCACGGCAAGGAATACGCAAAGTTCCGTACCGCAGCAGAGCAGACGAACAAAGCGCTGCGCACCATCCTGACCAGCATGCGTAAGCACTACCGCGTTGAGGAAGCCCCGGTACGGCCTCAAATTACGCGTCAGTATGCTTATACGGTATGAGTGTTTATTTGTGATACGGGTATCTACACTTCATACTTCCAGATGCGGAAGATAGTCTCGTTCAAATATACCCGTTATCTATTTGTAAGTGCAGCATCCTTGTTTTCGGCTGATTCTAGCAGTTCGTCGGCGAATGCCTCGGCGGGCGTGCGGTGGCCGAGCACGCGCATGGGCCGGTCGTCGGTCTCGTCGACGATCTCCCGGAGCCCTCTTGCCATACCGGGTTCGATGATCGTGCGTTTGGGCAGGCAGCGGCGGATGATGCCGTTGCGGTTCTCATCGCCGCCCCGCCGCCGGGAACCGTAGGAGTCGGCGATGTGATACCGGCCCGTCCACGGGCCCGTCTTCAGACGCTTCGGCCGGTACGGCCGGTAGGACTCGCTCTCGTTGGACGGGAACCATGTGTTGCGCTTGATCTCCCGGCTGATGCTGAACGGGCTGCGTCCCGGCAAACGGGCCATCTTCCTGACGCTCGTGCCGTTGCCGACCTCGATCTGGATGACCTGGCGTTCCTCTTCCGACAGGTGCGAATATACTTTCCCCATAGGTGCAACATCCCTTCGGACTGGTTTTCTGGACAATCTCCAATCTAACGGATGTTGCACTTTCAATTAGACAACGGGTGAAAGGTAGGATAACAATATGACAACGGGTGTGAATCAGGAGATTGTCGTTGCCGTAGTGTCGCATAAGCCATATCGCATGCCGGCTGATTCGGTATATATGCCACTGCATGTGGGCGCCGCGCTGCATCCGGATGTGTTGCCCGATTGGGTTCAGGACAACGAGGGTGAGAATATCTCGGATCGCAATGGCAAGTATTCGGAGCTGACCGGCCTGTATTGGTTGTGGAAGAACTGCGATGCCGATTACATCGGTTTGGTGCACTACCGCAGGCATTTCGCTACTCGCAGTTGGCTGGGGCGTCGAGCCCGCGATCGTTTTGACAGGATCATCGGCGGTCAGGAACTTGCTCAGGTGCTGCAAAAGGCGGATGTAGTAGTGCCAAACCATCGTAATTACGTAATTGAAACGGTCCGTTCGCATTATGAGCACACATTGCCGGCTGAGCATCTCGATGTTACGCGGGACGTTATTCGGGAACGCTACCCGCAGTATCTTGCCACGTTCGACAAGGTGATGGGTGGAACAAAGGCTCATATGTTCAATATGTTCATAATGCGTCGAGATCTGCTTGCCGATTACTGTGCCTGGCTGTTTCCAATTCTGTTCGAGCTTGAACAGCGCACTGACGATTCAGCCTATGACGCTTTCAACCTGCGGTACCCAGGACGTGTTTCAGAGACGCTGCTGGATGTATGGCTTTCCGAGCAGCTGCAGCAAGGTGTCCGGATGGTTGAGCTTCCCGTTGCGTCGCCCGAACCGGTCGATTGGCCTGCTAAGATCATGGGATTCCTTAACGCCAAGTTCCGTGGCAAGAAATATGGGAAGAGTTTCTGATAAATTGGGAATGCTGTTTGGCTTGTATAGTTTTGCTTTTGGATGCTTTTTGGCCCCCTATAGTCCAAGAGCTAGCTTTCTATGCAGCGCGCATATGATAAAATGCAATACAAAAGTATCGGTATATAAGGCGGAAAGTGACATATGAAAGACAAAAAATTGGCTAATATTGTTCCACAAAATCAGGAAGATGAGGGAATTATTCTCTCTATTATCGTTCCCACATGGAATATTCCCTCAGAGATTTTCAAACGTTGTATGAACAGTATTGCCAATCTTAAAAATCTTTCCTATGAAGTGTTGATTATGATTGACGGGGATGGCCAACACGATCGTTATTGGGCAATATGCCAGGAGTGTTTTTCTTCGCCGGAGAGAGTGAAAGTAATCGAAATAGCACATGCTGGGCTAAATGCTGTTAGGAATGCGGGCATCAAACTCTCTCAGGGGAAATGGCTTTTCATTGTAGATGCGGATGACGCTATCTGTGTCGAGGGTTTGACATTGGCGTTGAATGCGCTAAAAGGTGCATCAGATACGGTGGCGTACTGCACAAACCATATCGAGGTATTCAGATCATACAGTAAACGTATGATGAATTATTGTGAAGATGAGCGCTTTAATGGTGTAGAGTGCTGTTCGCGCTTGATGCGGTGTACGTATAACATGGGGCAAGCTTGGGCAAAGCTTTTTTCTCGGGATTTTCTAATTACTAATCATTTGTATTATGATGAGAGTCTTGCTTTCGGTGAAGATTGTGAATTTATTCTACGTTTGGCTTTTAAGGCAGAACAAAACAATGTCACTTTCATGGGGTCTCCGGTATTTAGTTATCAGTATTATCGCAATGCAGATTCATCAACGAAACGCTTTTCTGAAGATTATATGAATCGATATATTCGTGCATTTAAAATAATGAATCAGGATTTTAAAGAAGCGAAGTGGGAACCCAAAGAGTTTGACATTTTTGTAGCGCATGTTCTCATGCAATTAACTGTCAATTATGTGTTTAATGCAAATGCGGGAATGACTTTAAAAGATCATTGGCATTTGTATCGTAAGGTTCGTCAGATTGATGAATTTGCGTGTGCAATAAGAAATGTGCATTGCGCGCAGATGAATTCCAAGAGTCGTTCCATAGTGCTTATGTTTTGGAAACTGCACTTATTTCTCTGCTTGTATGTGGTCGCTTGGTTTAGGCACACGCAGATTCGTCTAGGAAGGAAGCGGTGGGCGTGACGTTATTAGCAGTAGTGTTTCTAGATTGATCCCTTAAAATAGATGAATTAGTTGATTTATATGTTTCAAATATTATTTTATCCGCTTGTATTCGCTATCTCGCTTGTTTTTTTCTGGATTTCAGACAGATCGGCGCATTTCTGGGGCGGTGAACAATATAGATATTTATTATGTAAAATCTTTTCTGCATCTGGAATTCTCTTTCTTGCATCAATCGCCGGTGTGCGTGATGTGACTATTGGTACTGATGTCAAGGTATATGTGATTGACACATTCGAAAAAGTCAGTCAGCTGCGTTTTACGGATATATTTATTAGTTATTTTGGAATTGATAAGCCTATTCCTCTTGGTTTTGCACTACTTGCTTGGCTATGTGCTCACGTAGTCTCAGATGTCCATTTTTTCTTATTTGCAATAGAATTATTAATCATATTCATGCTCTATGTTTCTGCTGCAAGATTCTGTAAGGGAAGGACTTGGCTATGCATGGCCGCATATATGCTATTCTTCTATGCTGAATCTATGAATACTATGAAGCAGTACTTAGCTGTCGCAATTTGCTTATATTCTCTAAGATATTGCTTTGACAAAAAAATCGTAAAATTTATTTGTGTAATTTTTATTGCAACACAGTTTCATTTCACTGCATTAACTGCTCTGGTATATTATCCGTGTGTTTTATTGATAAAAGGAGAAAACACTGGAAATATTGTAAGCACCGAAAAAACAAGAAGGACGTTTCTTGTATTAATTACATTATTTATATTTGTTTTAGGGTATTATAGTGGATCTACTCTAGTAAGATTTGTTGCGGAATATCATCCCACTGTTAATTGGAGTGTAGCTCGACTTGGTACGGGTGGCACGTCTATCCTGCCAATCATTTCTGCTGTTCTGATTTCCTGTATTTTTTTAGTAGTCAAAAACCAAGATAAAGACATTATTTACAACCAGAATTTAAATGTATATGTATATTTTGCAATTATAGGTTGGCTTGGTACTGAATTTACAGTGATTAGTCCAAATATCGATAGAGTTTTCCTTTACGAGAAAATTTTTACTATATTATTAATACCTAATATTTTTTCCAGTAATAAGCTGTTAGAGAAAACGCTACAATTATTATTCTTATTGTGGGGCGTAGTGTGTTTTTTGTATCTGGTCATATATGGTGGCTGGTATGAAGTATACCCTTACACTTCAGAAATACTTGGTATTTAATTGACAGTTTCGAGTATTAAATAAGGAGTATGTATGACCATAAAAGTTTTATATTATTCTGAAGGTTGGGGCTTAGGTGGTATTGAACGTTTCATAGTAAATACCGCAGAAGCGTTGGATCGACATAACTATAGTTTTGATGTCTTTTGTACGCATGATTGGAGTGCATGCTATGATGATACTATTTCAAGTCTCGGTGGTAAGCGTTACACGGTATTCCATGGTTTTAAGCCGAATCTTATGAAACGTGCAATATGCAGTTCTAGTGCTTGGAGAAAGCAATTATGTTCCAAACACTATGACGCTGTTCATATTAATACCATGAATGGCATGGGTTTTTTATATGCTAAGATTGCTTATGATGCAGGAATACCGGTCAGAATTGTTCATTCACATAATTCTGCTTTTGGCTCAGGATCACGGATAATAAAACAAATTATGCATAAATTTGGGCAACAGGCGTGGTCCAGATATGCCACGTTTAATCTTGCTTGTTCATCTGAGGCTGGGAAGTATCTTTTTGGAAAAAGAAGATTTGACATTATTCATAATGGCGTAGATGTAGAACGTTTCCGTTTCAGTATGCCTATTCGGTCCCAGGTGCGTGCTGAGCTCGGAGTTGGTTCAGAATCTTTGTTATTCGGTTCTGTTGGACGTTTAGCAGAAGCCAAGGATCCGTTATTCCAAATTCGTGTTTTGAAAGTATTATGTGATATGGGGGTAGATGCTCATTTACTTCTAGTTGGGGAGGGACCATTGTCTTGTAATGTGAGACAAGAAGCGAAAGTACTTGACTTAAATGACAGGGTTCATCTTCCTGGTGGCACAGCAGAGCCCGAACGATTTATGAGTGCTTTTGATGTTTTTACCATGCCATCTTTATACGAGGGGTTTCCGATGGTAGTGGTAGAAGCCACTGACAACGGGCTTCCTATTTTAATCTCGGATACAATCCAGCTTGGATCTTTTGAAGCGCCAAGAATTCGTCATCTTCCGACTGGTCAACCACGGCAATGGGCTGAGGCGATAATGCAATGCAAAATGCATGAAACCTTGTCTGACCGTAGTGATGGTTCTCGTATCGTGAACAAGCTGGGTTATAACCGTGTTGCAATTACTCGGCAGCTTGAGTTGATTTATTCGTCGGCAGATTGCTGATATTCAGGGGAAAACGAGCATGTACAATAAGAAAATGGTCAGTTTTATCATTCCTGTGCATAATGTTGAACAGTACGTTGAGCGCTGTGCGCGAAGCATTGCTGACCAAGATTATAAGGCTTTGGAAATTCTTTTGGTTGAGAATGGTTCAAGTGATGGATCGCTTGCAGCATGTGAACGTCTAGCTCGGGAAGATGCTCGCATCAAAGTGATACAATCGGCGGTTACTGGAGTTTCTATTGCGAGGAATCTTGGTATTGAAAGAGCATCGGGAGATTATTTAATGTTTGCTGATGCCGATGACTGGCTTGCGCAAGGTGCGGTTACTGACGCCGTATCAAGATTGGAGAAAAGTGCCGCTGATGTCGCTTTTTATGATTACTTCAATTCGTCAGAGAAAACTGATTCTTCTCCTAGACCTGTGCATCTTACGTTCCCATCCAATCAATTGCTTGATTCCGCGACTGCGCTAACATGGATGTTGGAAGGACGCTTTTATTGGAATGTATGGCAGACCATTTCCAAGCGTGAATTATTTACTGACAGTAGTGTTCGTTTCCCTAAGGGAATTTATGTGGGAGAAGATTTGTATTTCACATATCATCTTATTGGTGCTGCAAAACAGGTCGCTTTTCTTGATAAAGCGTATTATGGGTATTTCCAGCGTCCAGATTCCATGATGGGGAAGGCAAGAACAGTAGAGGCGATGGATAAAAGGCTCTGTGATACTTGGGACATGCAGCAGAAGCTGTGGAACTATACAGTTGAGCGATTCCCCATGCAGCTTAATGCATATGCTGCTTTCTCGGCTCGATTGGCTTTTATTGATTTAATTTCAATAGGATTATTGAATAATAAATTAATCAACAACAAATGGCAAGTTTTTCTGGAAGAAAAATTTGTTCAATATAAGGATTCGCTTAATTATCGTGATCTAAAGAATAGGATTCGAATTATTTTAGTACAATTCAAGTTGTTGCATATTCGTATATGTGCGGTTCTTGCTGCTAAATGTATGAGGGGACACTGAGCATGGCAGTTCAATCATTGGGTCAGGCAGTTAATTATTGTAAGCGTTTTGGTCCAAGACTTGTTGCTACGAAAATGCTGTATAAGCTGTTACCGCAGGCTGGCTTTTCTGTATGTAGACAGATAGAAGAGTATCTGAAACATTATTATCTTCCGGATGTTGCCTACCATAAAACTGAGTTTTGTGGAAAAATTCAAGCTGATGCACCAATCTGGGTGATGTGGTGGCAAGGTGAGGAACGGATGCCTGATGTTGTGCGTTTGGCGGTCGCTTCCATGCGTAGGTTTGCAGGCCGGAGACCTGTCATGCTGATTACGAAGGACAACTATCATGATTATGCCAAACGGTCCGTCGATTTCTATCGATATGTAGAGCATGGAGCCATTTCTCTGACTCATTTTTCTGATTATGTTCGATTTGATTTGCTTCACAAATATGGTGGATTCTGGCTAGATGCCACATTGCTGATGACCGCTCCCATACCGGATTTCGTGAATGATCTCAGACTGTTCAGCATCAAGCATGGCACTATACGGCCAGGAGAGCAATGGAGTCCGATGTGGTCTCGCAATTGGACTGCATACTGTTGGGGTGGATGCGCAGGCGATCCTTTCTTTGATTTCATGTTGCGTTTCTTTGAGCGATATCATGAGCGAGAAGGCAGTGTAATGATTGACTATTTCCTGATAGATCGCATTATTTCTGTGGCATATCAAGAATTTGTGGATGTGCGGAATACCATAGATGCTATTCCTGTTAACAATGTCGATGTGCTGACATCACCAATTGTAAATACAGCTTCGATAAACCATCGTTCAGATGACAATGGTACTTTCTTGCATAAGCTTTCTTGGAAAGAACCACCTCAACCAGATTGTGGGAATGGCCAGCGTTCATGGTTTGGTCAGTTGTTGGATCAGTATGGTATCAGGTAACGCAGGTTCAGGAGATTTCCGTATATGAGACATGCATTTATGATTATGGCGCACAACAACTGGAATCAGTTGCGTACGTTGCTCTCTTTGCTTGATGACGAACGGAATTCGATAGATGTCCATATTGACGCCCGATCGAAAGATTTTGACGCAAGCATGTTCAATGGGGTATTGAAGCATGCTTCGTTGACTTTTGCCCCCCGCGTCAAAGTGACATGGGGTGGGAGCTCCCAGATTCAATGTGAGTTGGCGCTTCTTCGCCGAGCTGTTGCCTGTGAATGTGATTACTACCATCTGTTGTCGGGGGCTGACTTGCCATTACATGACATGGATTATATCGATGACTTCTTCAAATCCCATCGTGGTCAAGAATTCGTTGATTTCTGTGAGATTGGATCAGACATATTGCAGTCTACACGAGAAAGGGTCTCGCTTTTCCATCCTTTTCAAAATATGTTGGGTCGAGATTGTCGATATGTTGAGTGGCTCTCAAAGCGCTTTCAACGTTTAATGGGGGTCAACCGTTTGAAAGAACATGCAGAAGTTCTTGCTAAGGGAGCGAACTGGTACAGTATTACCCATGGGTTTGCTTTATGGGTCGTCGATCAATGGGCGGCATATAGAAGAATTTTTCAGTATTCTTGGTGTGCTGATGAATTATTTATGCAGACAATGCTGATGAACTCACCTTTCCGGGAAAATATCTGGCATCCACAGGCTGATGATGATTACCGATCTATTATGAGACTCATTGACTGGAAACGGGGTAATCCGTATGTTTTCCATTCATCAGATTACAACGAATTGATTACCTCGCCTATGCTGTTCGCGCGAAAATTTGACGAACGAGTTGATGAAGGAATAATTGAAGATCTTGCGAGAAATATTAGAGGATATGATCTGTAAAAAATTTTTCCGGATTAGTTTAGTAGAAGTATAAGATTTATGTATTGTATGGCGGTGGGAAGCAGGAAATTCTTGTCAAGCAGAACGAATTAGTCAGCATTATCGTGCCGGCTTATAATATGGAACAATACTTGGAGCACTGCTTCCAAAGTATTGCTGGGATAAGGCCCGAAATCCTGCGCACTTTGTGATTCGGGTTTCTTGGAAGAGGACATGGCCCGTTCCGGGTGCGATTTTCAGTCGCTGACACTGGAAAACCGCGATTGGAAAGAGGCGGAGGCCATGTCCAGGGAAATCATACAGTTCGACGACGCCATGTTCGAGACGAAGCTCGACGCCATGGTGCGTGACAAGGTTGAGCGGATCGTCAACGCGATGCCCGACGCTTCAGGTCGACGAGATCGCCAGCGCCGCAGGATACGAACGAACCGGCGGACGCAAGGCGTACCGTGCCGGCCATTACGAACGCGGCCTGACCGCCAAGGCCGGCAGGCTGGAGCCGAAGGTGCCGAAACCGGAGGGCGCGGTCTTCGGGTCGGCGGTGATCGAACGATACCGGCGGTGCGAGCAGGGGCATCGAGGAACCATTGATCGACATGTACCTGGCGGGCGCGAGCACCCGGCAGGTGGACGACACCGGCCGGCTGTTGTGGGGCGATCGCATGCCCTCGCGGACGCTCTCCGACAAGTTCAAGCGCTTCTATGGGGAGATGGACCAGTGGCGCAACAGGCCGTTGGAGGGCGAATGGCCGTACGTGTTCGTGGACGGCGTGTGGCACAAGCGATCATGGGGCGGGCGAGTGGAGAACGTGAGCGTGCTCGTCGCCATCGGCATCGGCATGGATGGTCACCGTGAGGTGCTCGGCGTCGCCGAGGGCATGAAGGAGGATTCCGCCAGCTGGGAGCAGTTCGTCCGCTCCATGATTGAACGCGGCCTCAAGGGCGTGCGCCTGGTGGTCGGCGACCGGTACGCCGGACTCGTCGCCACGGTCGGCTCGATGCTGCCCGAGGCGAGGTACCAGCGGTGTATGGTGCGTTTCATGCGCGACGTGCTCTCCAAGGTGCCGCCCGGACACAGGGAATGGACGTCGGCGGCCCTGAAGGCCGTGTTCGCCATGGAGTCCTGGGAATCCGCGCTGGACAAGGCCGAGACCGTCGCCGCGGAGATGGAGGCCAGGAGGCTGAAGGCCGCCGCCAACTGCCTGCGGGAGGGTATCGGCGAGACCGTGACCTACCTGCTGCCCGGGTTCCCGGACTGGCACCGCAGGCGCATCCGCACGAACGACATGATCGAACGGCTCAACCGGGAGATCAGGCGGCGCACGCGCGTCGTGGGAAGCTTCCCGGACGGGAACAGCGCCCTCATGCTCATATGCGCCCGCATCAGGTACGTCACCGCGAACGAATGGTCCAACCGGCGTTACCTTGACATGTCCCGGCTCGATGACAGTCTCATGGAAGCGAACCGGTCATCGCGCCATGGACGGCCACGATCCAAAGTGCGCAACCTTTCGGGCACTACCGTTTCGGCAAGGTCGACAGCCTCATCGCCATGGTCAAACTCAGATACAGCGGGCTGCCGATTCGCCTACCGGCGCCCGTCACCTGATCCACGAAAACTGCAATTGACTCTTAATTTTTTTTATCAAATGATGTAATCGATTGCTGAATATAGCATATGACAATGGTGAAAATATTAAGCAAAATAGTACTTTTGTCTTTTCAAACCAAGACATTGGTGATTTAAAGCATATAGGAGATAATGCTTGTGCTTGAGATGACAAGGAATGTAAGCGTTGCTGTGCTTGCATATCGCTGCGTAAATTGTTTTCCGCCCGCATGAAATCTGCAATAATACCATTAAAAGTATTTAAAAGGCATTCATTAAAGCCGTTTTCATCAAGGAAGAGGAGGCGCTGACACAATGCCTCGATTTTATCAAGATTCCTAATGGAATAATTTTCGTTCATAATGCTGCCATCATGCTGCACATAATGGTAAAGAACATCATCGATGCATGCAACACGATGACAGCGGACGACCAGTTGCGCGAATACAAATTCGTCCTCATGAATTTTACCGACAGGGTATGTGAGATTATCCCAAATTTCACTTCGGTACAGTTTATTCCACGCCACGATATGCTTCCAGCTGGATTGCATCGCATAGATCATGTACTGGCGGCTGGTGAGTGTTTTAGTCTCAAAGCTAGGATCAGCTTCTTCGGCGAGCGCAGCGCCGTTCTCATCCTCTTTCCGGACATTGCAAATCACCATATCCGCCTGTTCGGCATGTGCCGTATCGAGCATGCGTTTGACGTAATCATGTTCGACATAATCGTCGCTGTCCACAAAGCAGATGTATTCGCCCTTGCGCAGTCGCAATCCCGTGTTCCTTGCCGCGGATAGTCCTGCATTCCGCTGGTGCACGACATTGATGCGGCTGTCTTTGGCTGCCCAATGCTCGCAGATGGTTGGCGATTCGTCGGTCGACCCATCGTCGACGAGAATGATTTGCAGATTCCGATAGGTCTGTTTAACGATGCTCTGTATACAGGTATCAAGCCACTTTGCAACATTGTAAATAGGCAGAACGACAGTAATCAGTGGATCCGACCCATTGGATGATTGGCGTCCTTCGTGATTTTGCATTGGCTCTTGGAATCGACTATCGGCCATATTTACCTTCTTTTATATCTTCATATGCGGGAAAGGAAGGCATATACGGGGCTCGCCGGGATAGTTCCCATATGCCGTATGTGCTTCTGTACAGTCAGTATATAATGACTTACCGTATATGGGGGTGAAGGGGAGCCGGAGAAGGTGCTGTCTGGCTTCGAGCTGGGGTATGTGGGTTGTCATTGGGGAGCCCAATAATATGTGGAGAGTGGCGGAATGATGGTTCGAGCCATGAAGTTTTTATTGTGTGATTGATTGGAATGCTCTGATATGGTTGATACGCCGATTCGGGTGTGCTTGGTTTCGCCTGATGAGCCGAAGGCTCGCGCATTGGCCGAGAAATACCGTTCGACCCATGTCGTGTTCCTGCAGAGCCCCGGTCTGCCGTACAAGGTGGCCAACCGGGTTCGGAACCTATGGAACCGGAAGAAGCGTTCCCGCGTTTCCACGTATTATGCGAAGGCGCTGGTGGAGATCAAGAAAGCCGGTCCGTTCGATGTGGTGGTCATTGAAGGCGGTCCTTGTGATGCCATGGCTCCGTATGAGGATTATCGCGGCGACGCTTTGATGTACCACCTGCATTATGATCCGACGATGCCGTTCCATAGCACGGGGTATTCGCGCGTGATCGCGGTGAGCGACTATATGGCGAACTCGTGGAGGCGCAATTGCCTTGATCCGGTGACGGATGTGCGTGTGGCTCATAACGGCATCGATATCTCCAAATTCCAACGCGGGTTCACTGAGGATGACCGAAAGGCGATTCGTGCGCGGTTTGGTTTTGCTCCCGATGATTTCGTGGCATTGTATTGCGGCAGGATCATCGATTCGTTGGTGGATGCGCTTAGGGAATTGAACGGCGACTCCAGGAGACTGGAATCGATGTCGCAGGCGGCGTTGCTGCATTCGCGGAAATTTACGGAAGAATCCTTTTATCGGGAATTCGTGGAGAAGATAGGCGAGTAATAGGCTGAATTATGGGAGATAAGAAACAACTGCTTGTGAACATGGTCGCAAGTTTGGTGAATTTCACGGTTTCCGTTGGAATCGGTCTGGTGCTTACGCCATATATCGTGCGTAGCATCGGCGCTGAAGCCTATGGGTTCGTCGGATTGGCGAACACGTTCGTGAGCTATGCGCAGCTGCTTACCATCGCATTGAATTCGGTGGCCGGGCGCTTCATCACGGTCGCATACCATGAAGGCGATGATTCCAAGGCGAACGGGTATTATTCGTCTACGCTTGCGGCAAACGGCGTCATGGTCGCCATACTGGTGGTCGTCGCGGTTCCGGTGGTGACGTTCCTTGACAAGCTGGTGAACATCTCTCCACATCTTGTGGGAGACGTGAAGGCTCTGTTCGTCTTCATATTCCTGAATTTCATGCTTTCGACCATCGCCACGGTGTATTCCGTCGCCACATTCGTGAAGAACAAGCTGTATCTGAGCAGTATCGCGAATCTCGCGTTTTCCTTGGTACGTGTGGTGGCCATGGTCGCGCTTTTCGGGATTCTGCCGCCAAAGGTCTACTACGTGGGCTTGGCCGTATGCTTGGCGACGGCGGTGATGACGCTGATGAATCGCTCGTATACGCGCAGATTACTTCCCGACATTTCCTTCGACAGGAAATCGGTATCGTGGACGAGCATTCGTGAGATGCTTTCCGCCGGCGTGTGGAACGTGGTCACGAAACTCCAGCAGATTATGATGTTCGGATTGCAGTTGCTGGTGGCGAACCTGATGATCAGCCCGTATCTTATGGGTATGCTCTCCATCGCCCAGACCGTTCCGAACCAGATCAGCGGACTAATGTGGACTGTGTCGAGCCTGTTTTATCCTGAACAGACGAAATACTATGCGCAGGGCAAGCATAAGGAACTCATCGAAGACCTCAAATCGGGCATGAAGGTGACCGGTTTCTTCACGAATATTATTTTTGTGGCGATGCTTGTTGCAGGATATGATTTCATGAGTTTGTGGCAGCATGGTCAGGATACGGAGCTGTTGTATCAGTTGCTTACCCTTACCATGCTGGGCTTGCTGATTTCCGGTGTCGCTACGACGTTGCAGAATCTGCCGCTGATCGTCAACCGTTTGAAGAAGTATTCTATCGGATGGCTCGTCTACAGTGCGATATCCATGGTCGTGCTGATTGCCTTTATCGAGGTTCTTCCGAAGTGGGGCGTTTTCCTCGTGGCGGCGATTCCGCCTCTGTTTGAGATTTTGGCAAATGTGACATTCGTGCCCGTTTATGCCTCCAGATGCTTGGGCATCGGGAAATTCGAGTTCTATCCCATCTATATTCGGTACTTCGCCTCCACAGCGGTGGCTGCCGCCGTCTGCTGGGGAATCAGGCATGTGTTCGCGCTGGTCGCCAATGGCTGGGTCTCGTTGATTCTGACGTGTTGCCTGTATGCATTGGTCACAATGCTTTTGGATGTAGTGTTGTTGCTCGGAAAGAAAGAACGTTCCATGTTGGTAGGTATGCTGAAGAAGAAGCTACATATCAACTAGCGAGGTGGTGGCGTTTTCTTGGACTCTCCGACCGGGAGGAGACCCCCTAGGGTGGTATACAGCAAGGAACAACGCGACCGCGTCCACAGCTCTGCGTTTCGATTCCTCGGGAACCGGGACATGCCTCAGTTTGCGTTGGCCGGGGCATGGGCCCATCAATCCACGCCGTGAGCAGCGTGTCCTGCTTTTCGAATGGCCCGCGCCGCATCGTGCGCGCTAGGCTGTATACCACCCTAGGGGGGGGTCTCCTCCCGGTCGGGGAGTCCAAGAAAAGGGGCTGCGGACATTTTCTTGGAGACCGAACGCAAGGATTTGGTTGTGTTCACTCCCGAGGAACGCAAGCGGGCGGTGGAACTCTATCTCACGACATCAACGACGACCGCCGAAGCGGTCGAACATCTCGGTCATCCGACCAGACGGCGCCTGGAACGCCGGCCGGCGAAGGATCCCCGTTACGTCGGCCATATGGCGAAACCCATCATCCCCTGGAAACCGGGCGGAAGACGATCGAACCGGTATCGGGCGGCATGCGCGGAAGCAAGCCGACCGGCGGCTCGGCGCGGGCGTGAGCGCCGTGGCCCATTGGGCCAAGGCGCATCGCGAGGGCGGCATGGCCGCGTTGCCGCCCAGGAACGGGAACGCCGCGCAGGACGGCGGGACACCGTCGAGGCCGCGGCGCGACGACTCCTCCGGCGATGACGGAGACGTGTGTATTCTGATGCTCCTATACATTGTCAAGCGTTTGGGTGTGTTGTTTTGGGTTGGTTGTCGAGTGTATCCACTGGATGGCCCGTTGCTCGAGTTCGGGAAGGTCGCGTGCGCCGCGTTCGATCTCGCTGATGCGGCTCGAGGGCACGCAGAGCGCCTCGCCGATCTGTTGCTGGGTGATGTTCCGGCTGACGCGTAGTTCGCGCAGCTTGGCGCCGCGTTCGGCCGGGGTCCCGCGTCCGACCTCGCCGTTGCGTATGCTGATGAGCGCCCGGTATGCCTCGCGGGCGATGAACCGTTTGACGCAGCGGATGATCTCGAGCTTGCCTTTGCCCTCGCGGGTCTTTTTGGCCATGTAGTCGCGGGTCGGCTTGTGGTATCGCAGGCGGACGATGGCGATGCGGTGCAATGCCATATTGCCCTGCCGGTTGCCGCCTTTGTTGAGCCTGTGTCGGTTGGTCCTGCCGCTGGACGCGGGGATGGGGCAGACGCCGCAGAGTTTGGCGAACGCGGCCTCGCTTCGGATGCGTTCGGGGTTGTCCCCGGCGACGATGGCCAGGGTCGCGGCGATGACGGCGCCCGCGCAGTACATGTCGAGCAGCGGCCTGGCGTGTTCCTCGAGGATCAGGCGCATGCGTTCCTCCAGGAGACCGGCCTGCCGTTTGAGCGCCTTCCATGCCTTGGCGGCGGATTTCAGCGCGGCCAGCACGCTCCGCTCGACCAGGCCGCCGGCCGGTCTGCATTCGGCGAGCCTGTTCATGCGGGTCTTGCTCCTCAACCCCCGGTAACGTTCCCTGATGGGTTCCGGGGCGGCGGCGAGCAGCCCGTTCGTCGAATCGGGGATCGCGGTCATCGCCGACACCAGTTGGGATCGCTGCGCGTTGAGGTGGCGCAGTGCCTCGACCCAGCCGTCCGAGCTTTTCGGCAGGCTCGTGCCGTCGCCGGCCATGACGCTACGGGCAGCGGCGACCGCGTCGAGGGGATCGGACTTGCCGTCCCTGCGGCGCACGCTTCGCCTGGGGCGCGGCACCTCGCGCACCTCGTATCCGGCGGCAGTGAGACGACGGGCCAGGGCCGCTCCGAACGAGTTCGTGCCCTCCACGCCCACGGCCGCGACCCTGCCCGGCCCGGGCGGCATGCCGATCAGCCTGTCGTATCCGTCCGGGTCCGCCGTGAACGTCTCGGCGCCCAGCGGCCTGCCCCGCTCGTCGAGCAATGCGATGGTGTGCGTGTCCGTGTGGGTGTCGATCCCGGCCCGCACCACTTCGTTCGGCGGCGTCATCGTTGTCGTTCCTTTCCATGTGTTCGGATGCCTCCCGGGGGCTTGCGGCGCAGACAGGACGTTGACGGGGCACGCTACCATGGTTCTTGCGGGATCCGACGGGAGCGGCCACGCTCCCATGGGGTCATGCATCCATGGCCCACGGGTCGGCGGCCATGGGCGGGACAAATCAAAATAAGGACAGCCACCGGAACCGATGGCGTCAGTCAAATGTGGGGTCACCGCCCAAGCCGTCATCCACCATTATCACCGATCAGAAACCGGCATAACCATTATCAACGTCAAATCGAGGTGGACGCTTTCAGCACTTAATCTGGACACGGTCGGCGTTCAACTTGAACACCATCGTCGGCTGTTCCCTTGTTTTTTTTGTTGTTTGTCTGGTTTATTTCATGAGGGAGTGCCTGTTCCGTTAGGATTCGCCGTGGAAGCGGAGGATCCCGCCGTGGTGGACGATGCGGTCCATGACCGCGGCGGCCATGTCCCCGTCGCCGAACACGTCGCCCCATCCGCCGGACCCGAGGTTCGAGTCGGAGATGACGCTGCGGGTCTCGTAGCCGTCCGCGCCGGCCTGGAACAGGAGGCGGGCCCCGTTGATGTCGATGGGCAGATGGCCGGGCTCGTCGATGATGACCAGCCCGGCCCTGCCTATCGACTTGAGCTCGGCGTCCAATCTGTTGTCGTCCTTGGCCTTCCTCAAGCGCATGACCAGGCTCGAGGCGGCGAGGAACCTCACGGGTATCATGCGTTGGCATGCGAGCATGCCGATCGCGATGGCCAGGTGGGTCTTGCCGCAGCCGACGTCGCCGTGGAGCACGAGGTCCTCGGCCCGTTCGACGGACTCCAGGCTTTCCAGCTGCTCGCGGCCCCGGTCGGCGGGGAACGAGGCCATGCCCCCGGTCGTAGCCGTCCAGGGTCTTGTTCCGGGGGAAGCCGGCCTGTCCGGGCAGCCGCCGCCGTTTGGATTCGGCCCGGCTCGCGTTCTCCTTCTCGAACAGGTTGGCC
Source organism: Bifidobacterium longum subsp. infantis ATCC 15697 = JCM 1222 = DSM 20088 (assembly GCF_000269965.1). Classification (NCBI taxonomy): domain Bacteria; kingdom Bacillati; phylum Actinomycetota; class Actinomycetes; order Bifidobacteriales; family Bifidobacteriaceae; genus Bifidobacterium; species Bifidobacterium longum. The sequence continues at coordinate 2,315,915 of NC_017219.1, read as the reverse complement.
AGGAAGCCGGGCCGGCCCGGGGTCGCGTTCTCGATGGCGTCGCGCGGCACGCTGTGGGTCAATGGCGGGTTGCGCGCCAAGGTCATGACCTGTCCGGGTGTGGCCTTGTCGACCACTCCGCCGCCGCGCTTGCGCGGCTGGCCGTCGTGTGCGCTCATGCCCGTCCCTCCATGTATTCGTCATGGTGTTTCGGATCCTGGCCGCCCGAGGAGCCCTTGCCCTCGAGGACGCGTCGGGCGCATGTGGCGATTGCGGCCCGGTCGATGGTCCGTCCGGCGTCGATGACGGTCTCCACCGCTTTGACGGTGGCGGCGAACCCGCATTCGGCGGCCACGGCGCGGATGTCGTCGAGCAGGTTGGCCCGCACGCGTCCGTCCATGCGGTCGAGCAGGGACCGCACGGTATCGGGGCAATCGTTCCTGATTGGGCTTTCGCCCCATATGCGCGGCTTGCGCGCGATGATCGCGAGCAGGCTCGTCGGATCCGCCTGGGTTTCCGCCGATTTCCCCCACACGCGTTCCAATGTGACGATGTGCCCGCCATCGGGATCGCGAAGCTCGATCTCGAAGACGCGCACCCCGGCCTGCAAACGCATCGAACGCCATCTCGGGCCGGCCAGATACCGGTTCGCGTCGATGACGACGGAGCCGGTCTTGTCGGCCTTCACGCTCCTCCAGTCACACGGGTCGAACCGCACGCCAGGCAAGGGCAGCATGTGGTCCTTCTCCGCCTCGAACAGTTCCCGAACCGGAACGCCATGCCGGTAATGGTCCGATCCGGCGATGCGTTCGCACGCGTCCAGCCACACGCGGGCCGGCGCCCGGAAGCTCTCGGCCGACGGCATCGGCACCATCAGGTCGCGCCCCGCGAAAGCCGACCGCGTTCTCCACGCCGCCCTTCCCGTGGCCGGAATACGGGTTGCAGAACCGGGGTTCGAACCCGTAATGCGCGCAGAACAGGGAGAACAGACGGGTCCGGGCGGCCGTGCCGTCGGAGTTGCGGTGGCCCACGCCGGTGGCGTTGTCGAACACCACGACCCCGGGCGTCATGCCCGTCCTCTCGAACACCTCCGGCAGTCCCTGGCACACGCATTCCGCGGTCTCGCCCGGCAATGCCGCCACCCGGCGCATGTTCGAACACGGGAACGACACCGCCAGGAAATGCACGACCCGTTCCACGCCCGCGACCACGGCCCGGGCCTGGCCGAAATCGACCTGCGCGCTTCCCGGCGCCCACTTCGATTCGGCGAAGCCGTCCGACCGCGCTCGATGCTCTTGCCTCCAACGCTTGACCCGGCGCTGCACCGACGAGTACGGGCCCGTGAACCCGCATTCCGCCACGAGCCGCTCGTACACGCGGGTCGCGGTATGGCGTTGCTTGACCGGCATGCGCAGGTCGGCGGCCGGCCATCCGTCCACGATGGCCGCGTACCCGTCGTCGACCAGCGACCTGCCCGGTCGGACGGCATTCGATGGCCTGGGTGAATAATCCCCATGGTTGGCGTACTTGACCACGGTCGTACGCGATACGCCGAGCCTTCGTGATATCTCCTTGTGGCTCAGGCCTTGGCGGTCGAGCTGCCTGATACGCCGTCGGACACGCACCGGTGTCGTCATTTCCTTTCCTCCCGAGAACCATCAGTTTGGTTGACAGGCACTCGGGAATCCATCAAGGAACAAGACGATGCCGGTGTTCTTATTTCACCGGCACCGTCACCGCCGGCGATGTCCAAATTGAACGCTCAAGGTGTACAGAAACAAGTGCCGACAGTGAACACCTTTATTCGATCACACACAGTGGGTCGCGGAGCAGGCTTGTTGGTCTGGCTGGCGTTCCTGTTCCTGGGCTGCATCGCGGCCATGCCGCCCTCGCGATACGCCTTGACCCAGTTGTGGACAGCTCCGACGCTTACGCCGAGCAGTTCGGCGGCCTGCTTCTGCCGCATGCCGTCCGGCACCGGTTCGATCGCCTTGGTCCTCATCTCCGGCGGGATGATTGGTTCCGCCATATGGCCAGCATACCCGGGATCCGCCGCCAGCCAGCGTTCCAGGCACTGCCTGGTCGGATCGCCCAGATGCCTCACCACCTGGGCCGTGGTCATCGGCGTGGTGAAATACAGCTCCACCGTACGTCGCCGTTCCTCGGGACCGGACATATGATAATCCTTTCGTTCAGTCTCCAAGAAAACGTCCGCAGCCCCCCCTATCGGTTAGCGAGGTCGCGCATAAGATGTAAATTGCGTTATTTTTATCTCAAGGGTGAAACTTAAGAGCACATAGAATCTCGGGGTTATCTAAACCGACTCGAACATTTGTCCTTTGTACTGTAAGATTCAGAGCAAAACGAGTGAAAAATACACGACGAAGTTACTTGTGAAAGGTAGTGGTTATGCCTGGAACATTTGGGGTCAGAATCTCACCGGAAGCTCGAAGGGGAGAGGGCGGCGAAAATCAGGTAAAGGCTTTTTTCTCTGACACTTTCCAATGGTGCATAATGTCCAAGGACATTGATTTTGGCACTGATTTATGGGTGATGCCGGTGGGCGATGAGGGAATTCCTTCATTTGTGGTTCTCGGTGTGCAAGTAAAGAAAGGAGCAAGCTACTTCAGGCATCCTAAAAAGGATGAGCAAGGTAATGTGATTGGCTGGTGGTTCGGATTTGATGCCAATCATGAAGCTTCGTGGACTAATGGGAGAATTGCTCATGTTGTTGTTCTGATTTCTAATGAAGGAACAATGTATTGGTCCAAGATCGAGTCTTCACAGATTGACCGTTCTTCCCGAAAACCCAAGATTCTTGTATACAAGGATCATGTGCTGGAAAAGACAGATGAAGAAGAGATTTATGAGTTCGCATGCAGCACGTATGAGAAGTCTGCATTCAACGGAGTTGTGTGGAATGGTCTGAAAAACATTAAAAACCAGGATCGCATTCGACTCGCAATGCTCGCTCCTCGTGTGATAGCCCCGCATGTGAATAAACATATAGATAACTTGAAAGGTCATGAGGCCTTGGCTTCCTTGCTATATGGGAATGAGTATGGATTGGAGTGGTACTGGAGAGCGGGAAGTGGTTCCATGGCTGACGTGGCCATGCAGAAAGGGAAAAGAAAGGATGAGGCATGGGCTTCATCTGACTGGTGCTGGAAGGCGGCCGCGGCTTTTTATGATTACTTTGATGGACAGGGTGGACGCTTGGATGAGCTTTTTTCGGTTGCGAAATCTCCTGAAGAGCAAGCCGCATCGGCGGTAATGCAATTTGCCTTTGATATAGATGATAATGATTGGAGTGCCGCTCTTCAACATATTGAAGCTGTTATGACTTATGATCTTTATCCTGTAGATAAAGCGTGGCTGCTGGTTCACGAATCATGGGCGATGTTTGAACTCGGTCGTAAGGATGAAGCTATTTCTGCCGGTTCGAATGCAGTGAGTCTTTGCTTGCAGAATCCAGATGATATTACCGCTAATGGAATCTGTGGCGCGGCAATGAGATTGCTGTGGCAATACGATTGGATTTGGGGAAACGTTAAGTCATCTGGAAAGCAGGTTGATGTAGCTGAGGTGATTCAGTCATCCGACAATCCAATTTTCTGGTGGCTCGAATTGGGAGAGCGTAGCATTGCGGGTAACGCAGTGTCGAATCGGTGGCTTCATAGCATTGGAGAAGCAGAGAAAACCCATTCGCTAAGACGACGTTTTATCTCCCTTATTCTTCAGACGGCATTTCTCGGTGACAGAGATGCGTGGAAAAGATATTGCTGTTTGCAGGCAGAAAATGCGTATGCTCAGATTGAGGATGATAATGAGGGGAGAACGGACATCGTCAATGTGCTTGAAATGTTTCGGCGGTGTTCTTCCAAAGACGATTATCGGAAAGTACTTTGGTCCGCCATCCAGAGAGCTTCAGATTCCAGGATTGTTGAATATGCCGAAACTGTATCGTTGAATGAGTCCACGCATTCAACGGCACTGAATGATCTGACGTTGTTCCAGTGCATAGGTGATTATCTTTCTGCAGATAAGGCTGATGAAGTTTGCCTTTGGTGCTTGACGACGATGGCGTCTGTGCGGGAGTACGCTCGGAAGGTTTCTGCGACGTTCAATATCCCTATTGAACTGCTCGAGACGCTTAAAGCTTGTTATAGGGCGGCAAATCGAGATGTACAGGAAAAGATTGAGCAATGGTTCTTGGAGTTGCCTTGCGTAGAAGAAAGCTACGCTTCGAGAGCGCAGAACCTGACGATTCTGTTTCCGGAGTCCTTTTGGGGTGATGACAATCTGGCAATCTTGCTGCAACGATGCGATGCAGGCTCTCTGCAGCAATGGTACGAATATAAGCAAAGCTCTCATGATGAGGAATCGGAAGCGCAATGGCGCGTAAAGGTGAAGAGCGGTCAAGTTGATGTAATCAAGAGCGTCGATGATGCGCAAAAACTTTCCGAGGACGAGATTCGAAGGGTTTCTGATTGTTTTTCTGCATATTGTGCTGAGGCAATAGCAAGCTACGAACAGTCTGGAGTTATTGCTGTTCATGGTGTGGATCACATGCTGAGCGCATTCCTCTTCTGCGGATATGCTCATCCGGAATTAGTTGATTGGGATTCATTCGTGAAGCTTATGCTGTCCAACGCTGAGGCGCTTCAAGACAAAAGATGGCCTTTGAAATTCCTTATACATTTCAGTAATGAATTGCCTGATGGAATTCGAGAGGAACTTTTCAGCATGTTGTCGTGTTTTGTCAAAAGCTGTGAGGATAAGGCCAATATTGTCTATTGGCTAGCGTATGAGGCAATGGCATTACTGTGTGAGGATGAACGTCAAAATATTATTGATTATCTGATATCGAATAAGCGATACAATGCGGTCGCTCGCATAGTGCAACGGTTCCCCGCTGAGAGGTACGTACAGTTGATGGTCACCATGCTGAAAATGGGACCTGCTGGCATGTGCGATACTGCGGCCGGCGCGTTGACCAAACTCGAGCTATGCAATTTCGGTGGCGTGATCGTAACCGAAACTGTTGAGGACATAATGGCGAACGGTACGCTTGCTCAAAAAGAATGGATAGCTGAAGCGGTGATCGAATTTACTGAGGAAATTCCTGCCAGAATGAGAGAACGACTGATTGCCCTGGAAGATTCAATAGGTTCTTCTATGAGGAAAGCATTGAAAGAAAAGCTGGACGTTTAGCCCACAGATATTTTAAAAGGTGATCTGGAATCAGTGGAGTAGTGACTGAGAGGTTGCGCACCTAGGATTTTTACGTCACATGCATGATTCCCAAATGCGCAACCTTATATATCTAGTGGCTGAAGAATCCCCAAGCGTAATAAGATTCGCGAAATACTTGTTATTTTGTATTGTTTATCTTTATGGAAGTTGGATTTCTTCAAAAGAAATTCTGCCACTATTTTCCAAGGTTTGATACGTATTATTATTATCAGATTCGTGAGCTGAATCGTATTTATTAAGCAGTTTGCGTAAGTTTTTATTGCAGATTTTCTGGATATGCCGTTCGTGTAATATATACCCAACGTAGAATCGGATTTGTCAAATTTTGCAAGATCAAAATATCTTCTGAAATAATCAAAATCAGCATCGCTGAATGAACATCCGAAACATCTGATTTCGTCAATTTGTTTTTTACTTAATTCATTAATGGTTCTTGCAGATTGCTTATCTAAGCATTCTTTTTGTTGTCGTCTTGTGTCTTTGAAGAAAGAAGAGCGGTAACCTGATGTAATCTTCATCTTAGTTTTAGTAGGGTAACCGTTGTCGTCTGCGATGCCAAACATGGCAGTGCCTTGATTCTCTTCACCATGAAGATTAACGTAGTTAGGTATGCCTTCCAATGGCCGAGTGTAGTTAAAAGACATTACAAATTCTTCGTGGGGCTCTTTGGGCATACTGGACATATGTCCTCCGATGGTTCCAAAGGTAACATATTCAATCCGTTTTGAGGTCTCGGCTTTCTGAATTTTTTCGAATAGTAGCTTTGCGTTGGTTTGATAGTTGGGATTTTGGTCTATTGTACTTAAATATTTTGCAAAATCGTTTTCAAGATTGCTTAGCTCTTGATCAAATATGTCAAATAAATTTTCTTCTGTACGGAAAGCGATATCCTTCTTTTGGAAGTAAAGTGTTAAAAGCTCATACATGCTCTTCTTTTGAGGAGATGTATTTTCTGGTCTATTGGAAAAATATTTAAAATATTCGCTGATAGATATCTCGTTTTCTTGTGGATAATCCTGTAAAAACGTATCGATATTTTTTTTCTATATCTTGCCAAAGAACATAATCATTCCTATAACCAGGTTGGTCATGTTCATAGGCAAAGACAATGAACCAAGCAGAGGGAATATTCTTGATGCCTCCATCTTGAATTTCTTCATAAAGTGCTGTAATCGCTTTTGAATCAGAGGAGTTATATCCTTTGTACCATTTGAAACGTGACTCAAAATAATCTGCATAGCGAGATTTCAACCCGCATGCTAAGTCGAAGCCATTACCAAGAAGGTACAGCGTTCTCATGTAAATCCTTTCGATTGTATTCCATAAAGCTAAACTTACACTTTTCGATATTCTATGAAGTTGACTAATACCATTTATTGCTTAGTATAATTTTATGATAAAGCATATACTTTTGTCTTTTCGGTCGTGATTGGTTATCTGCATGCAATGATGGGAGGCGGGATCCTCCTGTCGCCAGGATCAGCAGTGTCCAGATGTATAAATCATCGGGAATGACTGTTCTGTGGGCCCATAGCCAGCCGATGCCGCTGACGATCTCCTGGAATACCTCTCCCAACGCATATCTCCTTCTCCGGAATGCATATATGCTTATTGAACCTTAATTCAAAGGTGGCATGAAAACATGCCCGATCAATCTCTTGTTGTGCGTTTTTCTCTTGTGAAAGAGTGTGGAAACTGTACTCTAATTGAAATTATTCGTACCAAGGAAGCGCATTCCATAACAGGTCTTGTCAGTGGTGAAAAAGCTCGGGATAGAGCACTCGCGTATTCTTGCCTACGCCATGCGCGGCTATCCGCGTCGTTGGTTGATGGTGATGGCGAGCAGTGTCTGGCGGACGAAGTCGAGCTGGGAGAAAGGAATTTCCGGCAGTAGGGAATCGCCGATGTGCCTTGCTCGTATGTTGAAACTATGGAATAATCAATGGCTGTTCATATGCACTTTATAGTGAGACATTTCTGTCGTATATAGGGGTGAGTCTGGGGCTGATTTTCGGTCTCTCCCAGGGCGGGGTATATTCCCGCCTTATATACTTTTATTCACGACTAAAAACCGTGGGCTCATCATCTTCATCGATGAGCCTAGCGTGCTTTCGACTATTCCTGTGAATCCGAAGTGGTCTTGCGTTGTTTCACGAAGCGCAGTCATATCACAAATTAGGGCATTCATCTGTCAGGTTTCTGAGAATCCGATGCAACCACCACCTAAGCAACATTGAATCGCATTCGCTGGTTTGGTGCTCAACCTTCCATTGATGAAACAAGTTGCTGTTGTTCCTTTTCGTCATATCCTTCGGGGACTGGGTAATGGTCTTGGGGGAAGTCGATGTCAGTGTTATCTGTCGTGGGAAATATAGGATTTGCCTTCTCAGAATCGAACAAACGTTTGAGGAGTGTGCTAGCTTTGCCATAGCGTATTCCTCGGAAAGGGTGGATATCATATGGCTTCTCGTTCTGCAAGAAGTCGTTGCGTAAGCGGCAAATCAGTGGTATACCTATGGGCCGGCGAGTCTTTGGGCCAAACTTCGGAACAAGGCGAAACCATGTCCAAAACGGTGGCGTCTTGGTTTGCAGACAAAGCGGCGAATCAAGAACTTGCGAATGGGAATATCGATTTCCGTCGTTTCGACAAATACAGGATTAAGCTCGAAGCCTTTCTTGAGGAAAAGCTTAATCGATTGCAGGAGGGGAAGCTAACGCCTGGCAGCGAGGTTATAGAGGTCAAACATGCAAGCTCGCGAGTCATCTTTGAATTGCGTTGGCATTTTGAAGCCGCGGCTCAGCATAAAGGCAAGACGCAGATACGCCATTACGAGGCGGAGCCTGTTGAAGTGAGGAACTCCGTTTTTGGTCTTGTCATGCATGTGAAGGACATAACAGGAACCGATACTGAAATTACGGAAAAGCAAAATCGTCAGATTGAGATAGCTGAAATTCTATACGACGAGTGTTCAAAAAATGACTGGAGGCTAAGCTGATGGTAATAATGTCGAGCCTGTGGTGGATATTACTATAAGTAATATCCACCACAGGAGGGAACCATGGATGGTCGGCTTCCTTACGATTATCGGGAACTTGCCTACGATTTGTATCACGCCGAGGACCAGCTTCTTGAGGAGCTTGTTTCCCTGCGTGCGCAACGGGGCATGACTCAGAAGCAATTGGCTGATGAGCTGGGCGTGTCCCAGTCTTACGTATCTCAGATTGAGAACGGAAGAAAAAAGCTTGTGACATTGCTCACCGACTATGCGCTGGAAGTCGGAGCGCGCATTACATATAGCGTCGAACCTGCGGAGCTAAAGCCGGAGGGCGGCCGGAAATACGATACGTGGAAGGCCGCTCAGCAAATGCAGGTAACAAGTGAATGGTCCAATGGCGATATAACGGTGGGCGCCATCAACATAGAAATAAAAGTATCCCGGCAAAAACCAGATCATGATGGTCCGCACAAGGTTACCGTAATGGGTGCTTCGGGCAAGGCTACTCCTTGGCGTGCAAATGAAGACATGGAATCGAAAAAGGAGCTGGTTGGATGAACGTCAACAGAATTATGCTGCTCGGCCAGTCAAGCGAGCGCGATCTTGCCCAAGACTTGCAGGAAGGCGCGGAAAGCAACATCAATTTTAATTTTGGTTTGAATCCAAGCGATGACAAGCCTTGGCCGTACGAATTAACGTTGCATTCGGAGATCACTCTCAAAAAAGGCGATTCCGAAAAGAATGTGTCTCCCCTTTTCGTATCCGATCTGCGCTATGCGATTCAATTCGATTCGCCCATTGATGATGAAAATACCCCGGCGGCTCTTTCCGTTGCATGGCCTTACATGAGGGAAAAGCTCGTTGAACAATTGCAGTCGCATGATATACCTGCGATGTCAATAGTGCCGTTGTCGATTGCTGCGTTGCCTGCGCAATCCCAATAGAACTGACTTGAGCGTTAGTTCTATTGGGTGTTCTGGCACGTTCGTCCTTTGACGTTTCCACTGGCTTACATGCTGATAATCCGCGCGACCGTCTAGGTTCGGTCGCGCGGATTATCAGCTAATCAATGATGGTTCATCGTTTTTCAGCGGGCTTGAGTGTCGGATGAATCGGTCATCGGCGTGCGCGAATGATTGTGCACTCGGATGGAGACTTTGTCCCACAGCAGCTCGAACCAGTGCCCGCGACGCCGGTCGATAGTGGCTGCGAACAATGCTTGGCGGATGAAGTCAAGCAGAGTGCATACGGCGTAGATCGCCGGCAGGATGCCGAGGATCTGCAGGATTGCCAATGGCTGCTGGTACAGGTTCTGCAGATTGAGCAGCCGTGCCCAGAGCAGTTTCATTGAAGCAGCGTAGTCGGTGATCAGGTACACGGCGAACGCGGATTGCGCGATTCGGTTGATGGTTCGATTGTGGAAGGTGACGCGGCCGAACAGCAGGAACATGCCGAAGCCGACCATGATGACGGGTAACCGCCAATCACCGGTGATGTATATTCCCATGTCGTGCCTAAGCAGCGACAATGTTATGGAGACGCAGGTGTACAACAGGAAAAAATCGAGCCTGATGCCGGTCGTCAGCCAGACCTGCTTGGTGGTGAACGGTTCCATATACCACTTATAAGCAGAAATCAGAATGAACAGGTAGATGAATCCGAAGAAACCATCATTAATTTTTATCATTCCGGGGATGAAACTGGTCAATCCCCATATGACCAGCACGGTCGTGGCCAGCGCGAGGTGGTATTCGCGTCCGAGCGCCTTCAGTCCCTTGGCCAGGAAGGGGAGGAGCGCCAGGAATATGGCGTAGGCGGTGGCGTACCACCATACGCCCATGCTCAACGGCATGACGCTTTTCACCATGAGTTTCATACTGAGATCGGCTCGGTCGAACACGAGGTAGAACGCTACAAGGCACAGACTCCAGAACAGGAGCTCGCGTTCCATGATCCACACGCGTTTCAGGTTGGATTTGATGGTCTGCTCCCTGTCGAGGAAGAACCATGCGGAGATGGAAAAGAAGATGACCGCGCCGACCTTGCCGCCGCCGGCCATGACGAGCTGGAAGAAGATCCGTTCCGGTCCCAAGGGGAGTTTCAGCACGTCATAGCCGTTATGGCCGATGAAGTGATGGGCGAGTTCTAGTGATCGTTGCAACACCTGACCTACCGCAAGGAGGGTCAGGTGGCCAGAAGCCACCGAGACGAAGACCGTGGCGGGGAACACCGTTGGGCGTTCAACGGCGTCGAATATCCGACGAGGAAGCTGATGTGCGAGGCGAGACGCGCCGAGTACGTGCGCCTGCTGGACGAGGAAGGCATGAACTTCACCCAGGCCGCGCACGCGGTCGGCGTCTCGAAACGCACCGGCAAGGCGTGGCGCAACGGCAGGACGCGCGCCACGGGAAGGAATGAGAAACCCCTGGTGGACCGGTATCGTTCCACCATGGACAAACCCAGGACCCTCCATCCGCGCTACCTGAGCCAGGAGGAGCGCATCCAGATCGCGGACCGTCTGTGTCTGGGCGATTCGGTCCGCGCCATCGCCCGCCTGCTGGGCCGCGACCCCGGCACGGTCGGCCGCGAGGTCGAGCGCGACGGGAATCCCGAGTCCGGCGGTTACGAGCCCTGCCGCGCCCGGCAGAAGGCCGCGGACCGGCTCAAACGCCCCAAACCGCGCAAGGCGTCCGAGGGCACGCGACTGTGGGACGAGATCGCCGCCGGGTTGCGCAGGCATTGGAGCCCGGAGCAGATAGCCAACCGGCCGAGGCCGGACCTCCCGGATAATGGGGATATGCACGCGAGCGTCGAGACGATCTGCCAGGCCATCTACCTGCAGGCCAGGGGCGAACTCAGGCAGGAGCCGAAACGCGCCATGAGGCAGGGGCGAACCGCCCGCAGACCCCGAGGCGGCCAAGGCCGCAAACCCCGTTTCCGCGAACCCATGGTCATGATCTCGGAGCGGCCCCCGGAGATCGAGGACCGGGCGGTCCCGGGCCACTGGGAGGGCGATCTCATCACCGGCAGCCGCAACAAAAGCGCCATCGGCACGCTCGTCGAGCGCACCACCAGGTTCACGATCCTGCCGCACCTGCCCGACGGGCACGACGCCGAACACGCCCGGCAGGCCATCATCGACAAGATGCAGCACCTGCCCAAACTCCTGCGCAACAGCCTGACCTGGGACCAGGGAGCGGAACTCGCCCTGCACAAACGGATCGGCGCCTCGCTGGACATGGCCGTCTGCTTCTGCGACCCGCACTCCCCGTGGCAGCGCGGCACCAACGAGAACACCAACGGGCTCCTGCGCCAGTACTTCCCCAAAGGCACCGACCCATCCGTCTACCCGGAGGACCACCTCGACGCGGTCGCCGAGGAACTCAACGACCGGCCACGCAAAACCCTCGGGTTCATGAAACCAAGCGAGAAGATCATCGAACTGCTCGACGCCGCGTGATAACCTCAACAACCGACAACGTGACCATGGAAGGCCGCTCAAACCTCAGGTGTTGCAACCACCACTAGAATCCGCCATGTGCCGGTGCGCTGTGTTTGGCGCTCATACCGCCGTTGTTCTCCGTGGCCTGGTTCTTCTCGCTCACAATTCTCCTCTAGTCTGTGGTCTCTCTTCCCTCTGAATTCTACGTTCCCAGACCGACTGTATGCCTCATCCCATTTCTTCCGTGACCAACCTCATCCAAGAAAACGTCACCAGCCCCTTTCTGCTGTGGTTTGATTGAATTGACTGATTCGGGATATCGGTCAATCCATGCTGTAAGGGAAGACAGAATCGCGTCAGCGGACGGCCGCGGGACGAATGTTCCGAAGTGAGTCAGGGGCGTGGGCTGGAATGCAGAAAAAGTTCGACGGGGGTTGGCGCATCGGGTTCGAAGACATCTGCTTGTGGCAGGAGTTCATGGAACAAATCCACAACCAATCCATCAACCACGGTCGGGTTCCTTGTCCCGTCGGCATTGTGAAACAACGGCTCATGATGCGCAATACGGTTCCTGCACTCGTTGATGAGACGGATTTTAGCGTTCAGGTCCGCACGATTCGTCCCGGAGGGCCACGCGTGGTGGAGGTATGGTATCCACAGAATTCTTTCGTGGGCTTTGTAGGTCAGATGCGCCCAGAATCCAAGTGGAAGGTTCGCGATCGTCTTGTCCGGTTGTATGGTCTCCGTACGGGAGGGTGTGGCGTTGCGAATGCTCGTCCGGTTCAATGCGTTCGCGTCGAACGACTGTCCGGCTCTGTTATGTCGTGGTATAGGGATGTTGACAGGTGAATCGTCATCGAACAGCCAGTGCCTGGTACCGTCCCAACGCGAGTCGATTTCTCTGTTGTAGGCATTGCGTAGTGCGACTTCGAAGAACGCGATGTCCTTCATCAGGGTCTGGCCAAGATTGATATTCCATTCGTACAACCGGAGGGCGCGCTGCAGATTGTTCCCTGAAGCGTCAAGATACGTTTGGAGACGTGGTGATGAGAGCCATTCGAGGACCCATGTTTCATCTGGAGCGTGGTTGTGCGCGAGGACGTCAATCATTCTTGGGACTCCTTGGCGTCGTAGGCGAACGAGTAAAGCAATGCCCCGGTGACATGGGAACCAGCGGTCAGCACGGGGCTTGTATCCATAAGTATAACAGATGTTTCGAGGTCTTTGTCTTTCCCGTTGTCTATCTAGACGTGCAACGTTGGTCGAACGCGGCGCCAGACTGCGCGAACGGCGCGTAAGTCACGGCATCACCCAACAGCAGGTCGGCGAGGCGCTGTGCGTGCCGGTCGAGGGCAGCATGCCGTATTCCTTGACCCGGCTGGTGTAGACGGTGCCGGTGTACTGCACGCCATGGTCGGAATGGTGCACGAGCCCGTCGGTCCCGCCGTGCGCACGTAGGTGATGTCGGCGACATGCAGCCGGTTCGGTGCCGACGCCTTGAACTCTGGCGTGTATCTCGTTCCTTTTGTCATGGTTCCATCATCTCCCATCGAGTTAGGGGAAATGCGGAACAAAAATTAGCTCATATCAGGTGTTTTCCTAGACCTGGTACGTGAAAAGATGGGTGAGTGTACCGCACTTTTCATCAAAAAGGATACCGTCCGCATCTGTATCCTAAAACGCCTGACCGATCATTCCGTATGCGCACTCTTTATCGGCATGATAGAGAGTAGCGAATTGCGATTCTCGCATTCTAAAGAGAATTGATGTTGTTTTTTCCTCGATTCATTATTGTGCAGACAGCCCATATGAACAGTGGAATTGCATAGAATGCGTATGATTCAAACTGAATATATAGGTATGCGAGAAGAATGAACCAGCATATGTTCCGTCGGCTCCATCCATGATGGACCGCTACATGTGCTAATACCAAGAGCAAGAAGGTCAAAAAGCAAAATAGACCAAATTCGGTAATGAAGCTGGCATAGATGCTCATTGTGAAAGTATCCGCTGGGGGATTTGCTAAACCGTCGATTTCGGTATTGGGCGCACCGCCATGGGCGTCATACCATTGGCGGGCACCGGCGTAACCAGTACGCACTGCATTAGAGATATTGCCTGCGCCCCATCCAAACATGAAGTGAGGTAGATCATGTTTCCATGACCACATGGGAGCGAGCATATGGAAGATTCTTGCACTCATCGATCCGTCACCAGCAAGTAATCCATTGGTGACTAAAGAGTTTAGACGCGGATTGATGATAATTGCGCTCAACCCACCTGCTCCAAGAAGTCCTAAAGCACCGACGAACCCAGCTGTTGCCTTACGTGAGTGGAAGTTGATTGTCGCTATCAGCCAGATAAATGTAGCTACCACTGTATCCAGTATGATTCGGGTGCCGGAGCCCATCGCAATTGCTCCAGCGGCAAATATCGGTATCAATATGCCAATCTTGCGGTCGCGGGTCAGCCAGAAAACTGGCAGGAGTACGCCGAACAAATGCATGCCGATATAGCTAGGTTCTGCGAACATGAATTGAGGACGAACGCTCGCATAGTTTCTATACAGAGCACCCCAAAAATATGCTCGTACTGGCTGCCAGTTCAGATGTCGTTCCAAAGCGATATATTGCAGTATCCCAATGAGGAATGCCACTACATATGCGGTGAATAGCGTAGTTAACAATGTTCGTACAGGTACACGTTTAATGCGGATCGCGATGTCGAGCGAAGCCAAGCACGCCAGCCCTAACAATATGGAGATGAATGACTTTGCGGTTGCGCTGGCGTGTATTCCATATGACTGCCAGCCGTATACGGATGTGAGCACTAGTAGCAGGGGAAAGAGGAAGAACGGCAGGAAGCGGCGTGCGGTATCGCGCAAGTATCGCCAGTTGATGATTGTGTACAGGGTGAACAACCAGGGGGAGATTGGCGTCCAATAGGGGAGTGGAATGCCAATTTTTGTGCCATCAAATGGCAGCATGGCCACTGCGGCAAACACCAACATGTCTGATGGGGTGATGGTGATACGAGTCAGCGTCTCGGTCATTGCCCCACGCTGTAGCGCGGGGCAATGACCGGAGTTTCTGCGTTTTTCTTGAACTGACTTGTTGCTGAGCTGCGTATTGTTCGGTGTGGACATACTTGGTTCCCTCCCATATCCTCCGTGAGAACTGTACCAGTTGCATGTGTGGGTGAGGTGATGGGGGTTCGGTCAACCGTTCACTTTCATGAAGTACTTTTAAACTCCCACCAAGTAATTGGCAGTCGCTTACAAAATTCGAATCCTTGAAGCAAGGATGCCATAATATACTCCTTCACACTGCATAAATATTATTGACAATTTTGATTGTAATGAATGATAATTTGAATTACAATTTTATATATCACATTCTCAATTTCAATTCATAATATGGAATAGGGAATAGTGCTGTCGCAAAATATTTAGTGAGAGTACATTGTGATTGCGATTGTGTACAGTTATTCTGCAGTCGTATCAAGGGTTTTGGTCATTGTTCACAAGGATACAAAAGCTCGAGAAGTTCCCCGGTAGGTGCTAAATTATAGACCATCTGTGAAAATTTCCCGAAGAGGTAAGGAAGAACATTGACCATCGCTGATTTGCTGCAGATTGTTCGCAAGCATCTCGCGTCTGCGATTATCTCGTTCGTGGTGGTGTTTGCTGCAGTCGCAGCTGTCACATTCATCATGCCGCCGAAGTACACGGCTACGGCTGAAGTGTTCGCCACGTATGCCGGTCAGTCCGGTGAGACGCAGACTACCAACGATATGAGCTCTGGTGCCAATTATTTGAATACCCAGATCACGACGTATCCGGAACTGGTGAAGACCGAAGCCGTGCTCCAGCCCGTCATTAAGGACCTCGGTCTGGATATGACCACGACCGATCTTGCCGATGTGGTGACCGCTACGAACCCCACGAACACGTTCATGGTGGATATCTCGGCGGAAGTCGGCGATCCGCAGCAAGCGGCCGACATCGCCAACAGCGTGGCGAAGAACCTGGCCGATCAGGTTTCTTCCGACCTGTACAACAACTCCTCTTCCAGCGACTCTCCCATCAAGCTCACGGTAGTGCAGAAGGCTCAGACTCCTACCGGGCAGAGCTCCCCGAACATTCCGCTGTATCTGGCCGCGGGCCTGATTCTCGGCCTCATCGTAGGCATTGGCGTTGCCCTGCTGAAGGACATCCTCAACACCAAGGTGGACTCCACCGATGACGTGCGCGAACTGACCCACGCCTCTTCGCTGGGTGCCGTGCCGCAGGCTGCGATTCTTGACGACAGCCGCCCGGTCGTGGTTGCTCAGCCGGCCGGTAGCGAGGCCGAGGAATTCCGTCGTATTCGCACGAACCTTTCGTTCCTTACCACCACCGCCACGCAGGGTCATGGCCGACTGCTGGTCATCACCTCTACCGATCCGTCCGAAGGTAAGACGACGGTTTCCTGCAACGTTGCCGTGGCTCTCGCCGAGGAAGGCAAGAGTGTGCTGCTTATCGACGCCGATCTGCGCCACCCGTCCGTGGCCCACAAACTCGGCATCGAAGGCCACGTGGGCCTGTCTCACGTGCTGTCTCGCCAGGCGTCCCCAGCCGATGTCATCCAGAAGTACTGGAAGCCGAACCTGCACATCATGCCTGCCGGCAAGCGCCCGGCTAACGCCAGCATCTTGCTGAACTCCGATCTCATGAAGGAAATGGTCGAGCAGGCCCTCACCCAGTACGATTACGTGATTATTGATACTGCTCCGCTGTCCGTGGCCAGCGACGCCACCGTATTCGGTCGTATGGCCGGTGGTCTGGTGCTCGTGACCGGTAAGGGCGTTGTGGAGAAGAAGGAGCTGAGAAGCACCGCTACGGCTCTGCAGACCGCCGAAGTGCCGATTCTCGGCTTCATCTTCAACTTCGCTGATCCGAAGAAGATGCACTCGAAGAACTATTATTACTACTATTACGAGGACGGCAACAAGCGCAGATCTCATAAGGGCGCCAAGAGCAAGGGCTAGGGCAAGAAGGAAGGCCGCAAGTAGTAGTTTCGGCGTTTGCCTATTGTCTTGCAATATGAACCGTGCGGTGCTTCTGTGCCGCACGGTTTTACTGTTAAAGGACTGAGTTGTTTGGGTGCATGATGCTGGCTGTATATCGAATAGTAAAGAATTGTGACGTTCTTGAGTACCAGCTGGCACACTTGGCATGGGGCTGTATAAACTGACAGTTTGGAATGACTTCAATGATGCAAAGGAATGAGAAGAGCATGGGAACAGACGAACGCCCTGAACCGAACGCGGAATCTGGTTCCTCTACGTCGCCGGCTCGTGGTGATATCGTCGATACCTGCTGGGACATACCGCCTATCTCGTTTGTCGAGAACGCAGGCAGCGCTGCGTCGGGTGACGGCAACAGTACTGGTGCTGTTGCGGATGGCTCTCAATTTGCATTCCCCAGCTTTGACGAAGTAATGGAGTGGCCCGCTGCGGGCGCGGCGAATACTGATGGCGGTGCCTCTTCCCCTTCCGATGCTGTGGCTACTGCCCCGATGACTTTTGCGGCGCCTGATACTGCGGAGAGCGCTCAGTCGCCTCGGCGGGATGACAATGCGACGCTGCCGCTTTTTGCGCCGGTTCCTGAAGCCAAGCCGCAACGTGATAGTGCTATAGACGATTTGAACATCGACTTCAGTGCCATCGAACAGAATCCCGAGCCGGTGGAGGAGCCGGAAGAAGACCGTGTGGCAGGGACTCCTCGCGGTGGCAAGGGCGGCAAGAAGAAGACCAAGGGCATTATCATTTCGGTGATTGCTGCGCTGGTGGTGATTGCAGCGATCATTGGTGGTGTATGGTACTGGCGTTCCAGCGAGCAGCGTCAGGAAAGCCATCAGCTGCATCAGGATGCGTTGACGGCATGTGCTGAGGCCGTGGACCAGAATTCCACCGCTCAGAAGGCGCTGGCCAAGGCGTTGGCCGACGCCAAGAGTGCTCAAAGCATTACAGCTGATCAAGTGGCTGACGGCGCGACCGTGGATGCGTTGAAGAAGGCAGTTGCTGCGGTAAAGAACGTGGAAGCGGTGGAGTGCAAGACTTCAGCTTCTACGTCGGACCTCAAGGAATATGCCAAGACGGCCACTAGCCAGACCAAGACCGCCAAGAAGAACGCCACTGTGATTACTGCCGCGGCAAAGGCCGTGACGGACAGCAAGAACACTAAGGATCAGGCTAACGCCCAGCAGGCGTTGCAAGGCAAGATCGCCGAGGCACAGACTTTGCTGGACAACAGCCTGTATGCCGTCGACGATAATTCAACGCGAGTGACGCTGGAAAGCGACATCGCCAACGCCAATACCGTGCTGTCCCAGCAGGGCACTGACGTAAAGGCCATGCAGGATGCCGTCAACACGTTGACTGCGTCCATGGATGCAGTCAACACGTCCATGGCCAACTACAGCGCAGCTGTTGAGGCTCAGCAAGAAGCAGCGCGGCAGAAAGCTCTGAATGATTATTATGCACGATTAAGGCAGCAGCAGTTGTTGCAGCAGCAGAACAACCAGACGATGAGGGGGACAGGCGCCCCGGCGCCTGATCAGGAGAAGAAACCGAAAGATGATCAGGAGAAGGAACCGGAAGTTGAGCCGAAGCCGTAAGTGATTGTGCTCTAGCCTAATTGTCAAAGGAACCGCGAATAACAGTAGCGCGCATTTCCACCATTTGCTGTTGCGAACCAGCTCAATATACGCGTGCTTTGTGCCGCTATGCCGTCACGGATTCGCATAATCAGTTCGAATTTATTTGCGGTTTGTTCGCCGGTGGCGGATTGCTCCAGCTGTTGTGCCAGTGCAAGAGCTTCCTCAGAAACTTGTAGGAATGCTGGCAATGTGCTCAATGCATATTCGAGAAGTATATTACCGAGCGTCTCCCAATCGGATTGTCCTGTACATGCTTCGGCAAATCGATGCCAGTGACGTAAATCGATACGTTCCCATGAATATTCTCCTCCAATGCGCATCGCAAGTTTACGTTCTTTGCGCTGTGTATCGTAGGCAAAATACGATGCGATATCGTATAGCGGTGCAAGATGGGGTGTCCCGCCGATTGGTTCCAAAATAGCATAATTCTTGGCATGTGCATCTCCGCCGGCAATGATGTAGTTGAAAACCAACGCTTTGAAGAAAAGATGTACGCTGTCCTCTGGCAAACCATTGTCGCGCATGAAATGCACGATGTCAGTGGCTCCTGGGCCTCCCTCTGATTCATACTTTTGGTCGGTCATAACACTCATCGCTTGGCATAAATCCTCCTGATGAATGCGCTTCACGATTGCGGGTGCGACGCTGTTGTCGACAATGCGATCCCATCGTTCGCTGACTATTGCCGGAATGCCGCCGAAAAGACAATAGTCGGATTGTGCAACGGGAATTCCGAGTTTCTTTGCGGTATTAAGACATATGTATTCATTGAATGCCTGTTCGTGCAGACTACTTACTCCGGGTTTGATGATGTGAGTAGTGGCGGCTTTGCCTTCGGCCTCATACCATTGTCCATTGGTGAATCTGACGGCGAGTTTGTCATGTGCGCCGTTTAAAGACCAATGTTCATCGGGGCTTTGCCAGGAAGGCGGCTGTTCCCCTGTTATTTTTTCGAGTCGTTGTCCGATTTGTTCTTTGCTGATTGGCGTAATCGTTTCTGTGATTAGAGAGTCTGATTTTTCGGGAATGAATTGCACCCCTCCACCACAGTCAAGGCCAACGGCGGTGAGTAGCGAAAAAGGATTGCGCGCATTAACGCCATGTAAACGTGCTATGCGTTGCCTGACTGCTGGGTCATCAGGAAGGATCCCATCAATATACGCTTCGACTGCAATGCCCTTCCATGGTGCTGCGCGGCGCGGCATCGATAATGATAACTGCGCATTGCTGGGGCTTGATAAGTCATAGGTGAAAGTATGATTGCCGAAAAGATCCTCTTGGAGGACTCCTAAGTGGATGCCTTCCAAAAAAACGTTAAGCATCTTGATTTTTGTCATCGTATTCCTCGCTGTCGTTCGGTTCGTCTGCCCCTGTAAGGTCATATGCGTCGGATGCTGAGGATAGGTCATGCAATGTGTCGAGATATTGTCGCACTGGCAGCGAAGATATGGATTTCAGTTGAAGCTGATATTGTTTGAGCTGCTCTTGGAATGATGGTAACGAGGTCGCTTGTTCCGCAATCTGCTTGGCCAGTTTTGCCATGCTTGGTGTATTGGTTTGGCTCAATGCATCTGATGTTTCTGCGAACGTATTCTGATTGCTTGCGAGAGATGCATGCGCTGATGGGTACGGGGCTATGTCCTGTGTGGAGGGCACTTCGTATGACACGGTAAAAGTGACCTCTAGGGCGTTGCATAATGCAAGGATTCGGCTGAGGCTGGCGTTTTCGATTTTTCCTTGTTCTAATTGGTTGATCCAAGGACGGCCGAGACCGGTTTGTTGGGCGAGCGCTGTCTGCGTGAGTCCTTTGGCGATGCGTGCGTCACGTAGGCTGATAGCGAGCTGACGGGGCGACCGTATGATACTAGAAGCTTTCATTGATCCACCTGGATGTTAGTAATACCGAACATTACTGTCATTGTTCGATCATTCTAACATTACATATGAATATTGTGTTGTCTATCTCTAACATTTTATAAAATGTTAGAGATAGACAACACAATTATTATTCGGCTGATAAGGCGCAGAAATGCTGATGCCGATCCCCGATGATTGGGAACCGGCATCATGCGCATGAGTTCGCTCGGCGTTTGGGCCGGGTTTCACTCAGCCTCCTTGCGGCGCGGAACCTGTTGTGTGCGTGTTGATTTGGCTGGCTTAGTAGCTCTTGTGCGCCTGCCAATACGCGTACGCGCCGGAAATCGAACCATAGCGGTCTTTGCAATAATTCACAAACCACTTGAACTGGGTCTGGTAGTTGGTCTGCCAGTCTGCACCTGCGGAAGCCATCTTGCTGCCCGGCAGCGCCTGCGGCAGGCCATAAGCACCTGAAGACGGGTTCGTGGCGGTGGGGCTCCAGCCGGATTCGTGGCTGATGATGAAGTTGGCGGCGGTGAAGTCGGCCTCGGAGTAGCCGTTGGAAATCAGGTAGTCATGCGCCCAGGACTGAATCTCGCCGGCCGGCGTGGTAGTGCCGATGCTGGCGGCGCTGGGCGAAGACACGGTGGCGGTACCCACCAGAATCACCTTGTCGACCGGTGCCTTCTTGACCCATGAGGTGAACACGTTGGAGGAGACGACCTTATCGCCGGAGCGGGTCACCAGAGACGTGGTCTCCAGCACACCCTTCTCACCCTCGGTCTCGACCTTCTCCTGGCCATTGGGCAGGCTCGAGGTCTCCTTGCGTACTTCATTGAAAGCGATATCGGTGTCAGTGGTCTCCACCGTGGTGTTGGCGCGGTCGATGGAAATGACCGTGGACTCGGTGACCTTGGAATCCAGGCTTGGGCTCACGCTATCTTCCGGATCGAGAACGATATCGCCGGTTTCCAGCACATCCTTGACGGTGGTCATGTTGTCTTTTTCGCCGAGGACCACGCGGGACTTGCCGTTGACCTTGACGGTCACGTAGGTGGTGCTCTTGAGCGCACCACGGGAGGCCGAGCGGGAAGCTGCGCCGTCGGTGGCGGAGAATGAGGTTGGGGTGATGGGATGCGTAGCGGTGCTCGACTGATAGAAGTCGCGAGATATAACGCCTGCAGTGGCAATGAGACCCACTGCGGCTACGGCCGCTGCGATCTTCGCCCACTGACCCCGAGATAGGGTCTTGACGATTGAGGTTCGCTCAGCGTGCTTCGACATTGCGCTCCTTGGTTGGGTACACACTGCTCTCCATCATAGGACGTTGAGTGGATGAATAAAAAATCCGTGGTGGGTGTTCGACCCGCCACGGATGGCATATGTAGTAGCTAGCAGTGCAAGGAAGCGCTATATATGGTCTTTTTCCGTGCTTCCGCTGCCGCAGCGTGATAAGGCTTACTGCTGCTCCTGCGCTGCCTGCTGCGCTTTGGCGGCGGCCAGATCCAGCGCCTTGGCCTGGGCGATGAGGTCGTCCAGATCGGAGGCCTGCAGCGCGCCGGCCTGCTGGAAAATGACCTCGCCCTGCTTGGCAATCATCAGCGTAGGCACCGCCTGAATGCCGGCAGCCTGAGCCAGATCCTGATTGGCATCGATGTCCACCTTGACGAAAGCGATGTTCGCATTCTCCGGCTCGTTGGACGCAGCCTCGAAAATCGGGCCGAATGCTCGGCACGGACCGCACCAAGTGGCCCAGAAGTCAACGAACACGATTTCGTTGTCGGTAATGGTCTTCTCAAACTCAGCTGAAGTGATGGCGGTGGTGGCCATTGAAGTTCCTTCCTCAAACACAGTGCTTGATGCTGTATACCAGTTTCCCAGCACCACCCAACATTTCGGCAAAAGTTTGTGCCCCAAGCTGAATGGATTGCGGGCGCATGGAGGCGATGAGGCGCTTTGCTGAGAATTCACAGACAATTTTTCGGTGAATTGTGCCCATGTTCATCAATGCGCGCGATAATGAGACCATGCCAGTCATGAATGATGAAGTGCCCGACGAGGGCGATTACGATGCCGGCCGTGGCCGCGGCGAATTCGACAACATCACGCCCGAGGACTTCATTCACGGCGGCGGTTCGGGCCACGGCAACCCGCCGGGATGGCTGGGACCGGCCGACATCAACCGGGCCCGCCACCAGATGCCCATCGCGTACGTGGAGATCGTGCCCGTGCGCACCGATGAGATGGGCCGCATTGCCCAGGTCGGCTCGTTGCTGCGCGTCGCCGAAGACGGGTCGATCGAGCGTACGCTGATCACCGGCCGTGTGCTGTATCACGAAACGTTGCGCGAGGCCATCGCCCGCAATGTGGCCAAGGATTTGGGCGATATCGCCTTGCCGCTGCTGCCGGTCGGGCTCCAGCCGTTCACCGTGGCCGAATTCTTCCCGACGCCGGGACTAAGCGAATACTACGATCCGCGCCAGCACGCCATCGCACTGTGCTACGTGGTACCTATCGCTGGCGACTGCAAGCCACAGGACGAGACGCTGGATGTGGAATGGGTGGATCCCAAGAGCGACGTAATGAACACGTTCGTGGCGCAGATGGTCAACGGTCATGGTCGCATCGTGCGGCAGGCGTTGGCCTGGGCCGGAATCTGACAGTTGTTCTGCTTCCCGCTGGTGGGGATGGCGCGTGGCGACGGAGGGCGGTCCGCGTTGAAACCGCTCCCAGCCGACTGAGCCGACAGCTCCGCCAGTGGGGTGTGAATGTGAAGGAGTAACGACAATGGCAATCGAATTGGCCAATCATATCTATCGCGATGGCGAAGGCGTGCCGGTGGTGCTGATGAACGCCTACCCGGTGGACCACCGCATGTGGGACGTGTGCGCGAAGGCGCTCGCCGACTTCGCCGACCTGAACGATGTGCCGGACTTCCCGATTTGGGCGCCGGATATGGCCGGCTCCGGCGCATCCCCGGTTCCCAGCGAGGTCGATTCCGGCCCGCGTATGGCCAACGGCGCGTACAGCGAGGCGCTGGATCGCCTGGCCGGAGCCTACGTGGACCTGATCAAGGCCGCCGGCTATGAGCAGGCGATCTGGGTCGGGCTGTCGATGGGCGGCTACGTGGCGATGGACATCCAGCGCCTGTACCCCGAAACGGTGGCCGGACTGGCCTTGTGCGACACGATGGCCGCGTCCGACGGTGTGGGCGGAGAGAACCGACTGAAGATGGCGGACGCCGCCGAACAGACGAACTCGGTCGAACCGGTCATGCACTTCGCGCAACCGGCCGATGGCGATTCCACCGTCAAGAAGACTCCTGAATTCATCGCGACCATGACCGACTGGATCAACGAACAGAACCCGGCTGGTCTGGCTTGGCGTCAGCGCATGACCTATGGCCGGCCCGAATTGGAGGCGGTGCCGGAAACGATCAGCGCGCCGAGCCTGGTGGTATCCGGTGAACTGGACCCCTCCAGCAACCCGAGCGTGATGCGTCCGCTCGCCGAACGAATCACCGGCGCTGAATTCATCGACATTCCGGACTGCGGCCATTTCAGCGCCGTCGAACATCCGGATACCGTGGCGCGGGCGCTGCTCTCGCTTGTCAGGCGCGTGCAGAGCGCGCAGAAGAACGCATAGGAGACCTCGATGACCGCTGACATTCATTTCTCACCTCTGGCACTGACCCATGCGCTGCCGTTCCTGCCGCTCGCGCAAGGTGACATCGACTATCAGGTGGACCGGCGCGGTGAACCCGGTCTGATCGACGAGCTGTTGGCCGAGCCGACCACCAAAGTCGTGCTTACGCGCGGCGGACTTGTCGCCGTACCGCGCGGCCAAGGCGAGCTCGTGGACTATGAGAACGTGAAAATGCGGCTCGCCACGTTGCCGGGCGCCTATGTGTCCGCCGAACTGGCACGCTACCCCGAAGCGGTCGCCATGTTCCTCGGCTCCTATGTCGGGGCGCGCGGCGAATCCGTGGTCGCCGTGGATATCACGCGCGTGCCGGAAGCCGGTGTTCCCGGTGTTGACGGGATTGCTGATGTTTCCGGTGCTGCCGGCGGCGTGCTCGGCACCCAGGATTCCGGCACCGTGGACGGCGCGCTGGGCAAGAACGGCATCAGCGGAGGTGCTGCCGCCGGAATACGGCAGCCGGGAAATACCAAGGGCAATGGCGGCGTAGCCGCAGCCAAAATCGCCGGGCCGCTCGGTGTACCGGATTCGGCCGGGCAAGGTGCGGACGATGCCTTCGATGATTCGGTCGGCGCGCCCGTACAACCCTTGGTCCCGAAGCCCACGCTGTTGCAACAGGCCGTGACCCGGTTCGACTGGGTGGACCTGCGCGGATTCGCCCCTCACGCCAACGCGCGCGAGGCTGGGCAAGCCACCAGTGCCATCACCTTAAGCATCTGGCACAGCCGCCAGCGGTTCTGCCCCACCTGTGGCGCGGCGGTCCGGCCGGCGCTCGCCGGATGGGCGCAGCGATGCACCAACGAGGCGGACGGCAACCGTGTGCTGTTCCCGCGCGTGGAGCCGGCGGTCATCACCGCCATCGTGGACGGGCACGACCGTCTGCTGCTGCAACACAACGCGGCATGGAATGATTCGAGGCTGTATTCGGTGTCCGCCGGATTTGTGGAGGCGGGGGAGAACCTTGAACACGCCTGCCGCCGCGAGGCCATGGAAGAGACCGGCATCAAGCTCGGCGAGGTGCGGTACCTGGGCTCGCAGCCGTGGCCGTTCCCGGCTTCGCTGATGATGGCGTTCAAAGCACATGCAATCACCACCGACGTGCATGTGGACGGCGAGGAGACCATGACCGCGCGATGGGTCACACGCGACGAATACACGGCCGAGCTCATCGCCGGCCGTATGGCGGCGCCGGGCCGCGCCACCATCGCCCGCTACATGATTGAGGAATGGCTCGGTCGCGAGCTGTGACGGACCGCGAAGATAGGTTAGGCTTATGACTATGAGTGATGACAACGAAAACGAACAGCCGCTGAACCTCGACATTCCCGACCATCTCGAATACTCCGAGGAGCATGCGTGGGTGGACCGTTCGGTCGACCCCGCAATCATCGGCATCACCGAATACGCCGCCGACCAGCTTGGCGAACTTGTGTTCGTGGATCTGCCTGAGCCTGGCGCCCGTGTGGAGGCCGGCGACGAGATCGTGGAGCTTGAATCCTCCAAGGCCGTCCAGCCGTTGATCAGCCCCGTGGCGGGTACGGTCAAGTATGTGAACCGTGACGTGGCGGACGACCCGTCCGTGGTCAACGGCGATCCGTACGGCGAAGGCTGGCTGCTGAAGGTCGAGCTTGACGACGATGAGCCGGAGCTGCTGAGCGCCGACGAATACGCGAATGTCGTGCGGTAGTTCTACCCATGGCTCCCCCCCCCTGAGGGGAGCTGGCTATGAAGCGGACTGAGGGGAGTTTCCATATGTTGGGGACTCCCCTCAGTCGCCCATGGCGACAGCTCCCCTCAGAGAGGGGAGCCAAGAAAATGAGGTGTATGGCCTATATTGGTGTCTATGAGAAGCCCACGCGAGGATTTTGAGGCGGCAGGCAAGCGACTGCCTTGGGATGCTGCTGCTCGCAATGCAGCGCTGTCCGCCACTGCGCCAGTCTCTGACGTCAAGGCATCCGCCAATGGCGCCGACAATGCCAGCAATGCTGAACATTCCGATGACATGCCCACCGTGCCGATTCCCGCACGCAAGGCTGCCACGACGTTCGACACCCCCTCCAAGCATGAGCGCATCGAGGTCAAGCCGCCGATCACCCGATTCATACGTCGTGCCATCACCCGCGTGTTCGGCGTATGGTCACACATCTCCACTCAGGTGGTGCGCCAATGGGGCTGGTATCCGCGAGTGGAACCCTATGTGGGTTATGGCACCGGCGATTACTCGCGCCTGATCTGCCGCACGGTATACGCCCCCAAGCATGCGCAATCCGGCGAACTGATCCGCGGCATCCGCGGCATGCTTGCCGTGCCCGCGCCGCGCACCCACGTGCAGGCCAGCATTGATGACATGCCGCTGAACACCGTGCAGATCGGTGTCTCCGAGGTCTATGACAAGGTGGACCGCACGCGCGATCTCGGCAGCGAATACGCCATCTCCGATTCCGCCGGATACCTCGACCTCGTGGCCGAGCATCGTCTGGTGCCCGGCATCCATCGCGTCTCCTACAGCGTGGCCAACCGCAAACCCGTGAGCGCCAACCTGTACACCATCCCCGCCAGTGCCAAAGTCGGCATCATCTCCGATGTGGACGACACCATCATGATCACGCAGGCCCCGGTGCCATGGAAGGCCGCGTACAACCTGCTGTTCCTCGACCCCAAGAAGAAAGCCTCCGTGCCGGGCATGAGCGTGCTGTTCACCCGCATCGCCGACTTGTTCCCCGGCGCACCGTTCTTCTATCTTTCGACATCGCCTTGGAATGTGGAGAGTTCGATTCGCAACTTCATCACTGACCATGGTTTTCCCGAAGGCCCGCTGCTGCTGCGCGACCTCGACCCGAGGCCCAAGACCTTCGTGCCCACCGGCCCCCAGCACAAACTTGAGTTTGCTGAACAACTTATGGCCGACTTCCCGGACATGAAGTTCATTCTGGTGGGCGATGACGGGCAGAAGGACCCGACCACGTACGCCACCATCGCCCGCAGATATCCCGGACGTGTACTGGCTATCGTCATTCGTGAGTTGAGCCCGCGCGAATCAACCGGATTGGCGTCGGTGACGGGGCTCACCTCGACCCAGCCGACTCCGGTAACCGATGTACCAGTATTCACCGGCACCACCGGCTCGAACATTCTGAAGACCATGCTGCCGTATCTGAAGACGGTGTTGCGATAAGCGCGGCGTGATGAACGCCGAATGCGTCCCGGTGTGGTGCCTCGCCTATAATCGCGTGGTATGACTGACGAGAGCACAAACGCCGCGGCCGCGATGCCGCCTTATGCCAAACGCGAGCCGAAGCGCCGCGAATTCCACGGTGACGTTTTCGAAGACGATTACGAGTGGATGCGAGACAAAGACTCCGATGATGTGCGCAGCTACGTAGCTGCCGAAAACCAGTACTGCGAGCGTCGCATGGCGCATCTGGCGGATTTCCGGCATACGTTGTTTGAAGAGCTGAAATCGCATGTGGAAGAGACCGATATGTCGGTTCCCACGCGCGTCAATGATTACTGGTACTTCACCCGCACGCAGCAGGGCAAACAGTATGGCGTGCAATGCCGCATCCCCGTGTGCGATGCCGATGACTGGGACCCGCCGGTCGTGGATCCGCAAGGCGCGCCCGGCTCCATGCCCGGTGAACAGGTCGTTTTTGATGCGAACAAGGAATCCGAGGGGCATGACTTCTTCCGGCTCGGCGGCTTGGATCTGAGCAAGGACGGCCGTTGGATGCTGTACGGCGTGGATGTTGCGGGAGACGAACGATATGATTTCCGCATTCGCGACCTTGCCGGGCTGGAGACCGGGGAGCCGGTCAGCGAACTGCCCGAACAGTTCACCGGCATTGGCAGCGCATGCTTCACGCCGGACGGCCAATGGGTGTTCTGGGTGGAATTGGACGATTCCTGGCGGCCGCTCGCCGTGTGGCGGCATCGTGTTGGCACGGCGGTCGAATCGGATGTGTGCGTGTACCGAGAAACCGATGAACGGTTCTGGGTGGGCGTCGGCATCAGTTTTGATGAGCGCAATATCGTGATCGGCACCGGTTCCAAAACCACCACCGAAGTGCTGATGCTGCCGGTGGCCACGCCTGAAGGCGAATTCCAAGCCTTCATTCCACGTCAGAACGATATTGAATATGATGTGAGCTTTGCCTGTTTTGAAGGCGTGGGGGAGAACGGTGCGGATGTGCCACTCGCCGTGGTCTATCACAACGCCGCCAATCCGAATTTCGAAATCGACGTCATTGACATGCGTGGCCATGAGCCGCCGTACCGGCTCGGCGAAGGCGTGTGCATTGCCGCCGGGTCGCCGTACGGCTGTGAACATGGTGAGCCGGATAAGCCGATTACCGAGGCATACTTCAACGCCGCCAATCCGGCGATATTGCAGGGTGCCCACGGTCTGGGCATCGAAGGCATCGCGTTGCATCGCAACTTTGTGTCCCTGAGCTACCGTGCCGACGGCCAGCCGCACGTGGCATACATGACCAAGAGCGCGGCTGCCGCCGACTTCCTGGCCGGACGGCCGTGGCGGTTTACGGAACTGCTGCCGCCTGCCCTGGAGGACGACTGGGACATGGTTGCCGCCGATCGCGAAGGCTTCACCGGCGATCATGGCGAAATCTTGTGGACCGAAGATGAGGCCCCCACGGATCACACGTCATCTTCCGATGGTGCCAGCGACGACCACCTGCCCGGTGAGACCCGGCGCTTGTACACCATCGGCGTCGGCGGCAACCCATCGTATGAGGCGCCGCGCATGCGCTACTCGTTCGCCAGCTACACCCGCCCGGGCGAGCTGCACGAAATCGATCCCGCCACCGGTGAAGATACGCTGCTGAAGCGAGCCACCGTGTTGGGCAACTTCAATCCACGCGATTACATGGAACGCCGTGTGTGGATTACCGCGCGCGACGGCGAACGCATTCCTGTTTCCCTCGTCTGGCACCGCGATTGCCCGGCGCAGGATTCGCCGATGTTCATTACCGGATATGGTGCATACGAGATTTCCTCCGATCCGGGGTTCTCGGTCTCTCGTCTGAGCATGTTGGATCGCGGTGTGCTGTACGCCGTGCCGCATATTCGTGGCGGCGGCGAAATGGGACGTGCCTGGTATGAACAGGGGCGCAGACTGAACAAGAAGCATTCCTTTGAGGACTTCGTGGACGCCACACGCGCGCTGCAGAAGGCGCATTTGGCTGATGCTTGGCGCACCGTGGCCAACGGCGGATCCGCTGGCGGCCTGCTGATGGGCGCGATTGCCAATATGGCGCCCGAATGCTACGCCGGTATTGAGGCGGATGTGCCGTTCGTGGACGCGTTGACCTCCATTCTTGACCCGGACTTGCCGTTGACCGTCACCGAATGGGACGAATGGGGAGACCCGTTGCATGACCCTGAGGTGTATCAGTACATGAAGTCGTACACGCCATACGAGAATGTGCCGGTCACCGTGCTCGAGGGCGGCGACGACGAGGCTGCCGGTGGCGGCAGTGCTGATGGGGCTGCCACCGGCGCGCTCGCCGCCGCGCAATTCCCGAGAATCTTCATTACCACCTCGATGAACGACACCCGCGTGCTGTACGTCGAGCCGCTCAAATGGCTGGCCCGTCTGCAGTCCGCCGGCGTGGACGCGGTGGCCAAGATTGAGGTCGAGGCCGGTCACGGCGGTCTATCCGGGCGTTACAAGCAATGGGAAGAGGTTTCCTATGAGAACGCTTGGTGCATGGATGTGATGGGGCTCGCTCATTAGGTCATTCTGTCGTTCATTAGGTCGGTGTCCTCTTCTATGTGAGACTGAAATGCCGCCATTTCAGTCCCTGAAATGAACCCACACCGACCTAATGAACACTAAAATGACCTAATGAATGTCTCGACACGATACGCATGTTGGTTGTGTCCACTAGCTGAGCGGGTTCGGGCCGGCAGGGGGTCGCGCGAGTAGGCTCCTTGAACTATGGCAAAGACATATAAAATCGCCGTTATTCCCGGCGACGGTATTGGCAAGGAAGTCACTCCGTGGGCTCAGAAGGCTTTGGAAAAGGCCGCTGAAGGCGTAGCTGACTTCGAGTATGAGAACTTCGACTTGGGTGCCGAGCGCTATCTGCGCGATGGTGCGATCCTGCCCGAGGACGAAGAGGGGCGCATCAAGGCCAACGACGCGATTCTGCTCGGTGCCGTGGGCGATCCGCGTATCAAGGCCGGCATTCTGGAACGCGGCCTGCTGCTGAAGCTGCGCTTCGACCTCGACCAGTACGTGAACCTGCGCCCCTCCAAGCTGTACAAGGGCGTCACCTCGCCGCTCGCCAACCCCGGCGACATCGACTTCGTGGTGGTGCGTGAAGGCACCGAAGGTCTGTACTGCGGTGCCGGCGGCGCGGTGCGCCGCAACACCCCGCAGGAGGTGGCCACCGAGGTGTCCATCAACACCGCATACGGTGTGGAGCGTGTGGTGCGTTACGCCTTCAAGCTTGCTATGAAGCGCAAGAAGCACGTCACCCTGGTGCACAAGAAGAACGTGCTCGTCAACGCCGGTGATATGTGGCAGCGCATCGTCGACAAGGTCGGCGAGGAATACCCTGAGGTCACCCACGACTACCAGCACATCGATGCGGCCACCATCTTCCTGGTCTCCGACCCGAGCCGTTTCGATGTGATTCTCACCGACAACCTCTTCGGCGACATTCTGACCGATGAGGCCGGCTCCGTGGTGGGCGGCGTGGGCTACTCCGCCTCCGGCTGCATCAACGCCTCCGACGAGTTCCCGTCCATGTTCGAGCCGATTCACGGTTCCGCTCCGGACATCGCCGGTCAGAACAAGGCCAACCCGACCGCCGCCATCCTCTCCGCCGCCATGCTGCTCGAGCATCTCGGCTTTGATGATGCGGCCAAGAAGATTCACACCGCCGTCGAAGCGGACATCGAGGAGCTCGGCTCCACCGTGCGCTCCACCGACCAGGTCGGCAAGGACATTCTGGCCCGCATGTGACCTCAAACTTGGCTCCCCTTCAGAGGGGAGCCAGAAAACTCTCTATACTGAGTTGCATGCAAATACGACATGGGGAATGCAAAACCGTTGGCGGCAAACTAGTCGCCGTGACCGTATCCGTCGATGATGACGGCACCGCACAGTCATGCCATATCAGTGGTGATTTCTTTATTGAATCAGTTTCGGATGCCGAATCTCATGCTTTGTTACATGACCTGGAACAAGCGCTAATTAGCGATGATTCATTGCGGTCCGTATTGGACGCTCATCCAAGTTGCCGAATTATCGGCACCGATGAAGTTGCCATCAAAACCGCATACAGCCGAGCCGTAAGCAGCAACTTGCCCCCGCTGGCGGGGGCTCCCGCGCAGCGGGTGGGGGTGGTCAGCCCCGATGCGCCGAACATCCCAGCATCCATCAATACACAAACCAAACAGTCCGACAAAAGCTCTGAATACCGGGAGCGTTGGAACGCCCTCAAGCCTCAACTCACCGTGATCCACGACCATCCGCGTACTCCGGACGAACAAATGGCCATTGACGAGACCTGGGCGCGTGAAGTCGCAGCAGGAACACGACAGCCGACCATCCGATTATGGGAGTGGGTGGGCCCGGCTGTGGTCATCGGCCGTTTCCAATCGGCCCAGGACGAGGTGAATCTGGACATTGCCAAGCAGCTCGGCTTCGACGTGGTACGCCGTTGCACGGGTGGCGGAGCGATGTTTATCGAACCGGGCAACACCATTACCTATTCTCTGTATGCACCGCTCGATTTCGTTCAGGGCGTAAGCATCGAAGAATCCTACCGGCTCTGTGACTGGTGGCTGGTCGAAGCGCTGCGCGAACTTGGTTTGGATGTGCGGTTCACGGGCCTCAATGATATCGCCTCGCAGTACGGCAAGATCGGGGGAGCGGCGCAGCGGCGCTTCCCCGTAGGCTCAGGCGGCGCGGTGCTGCACCATGTGACCATGGCATATGACATCGATGCGGCCAAGATGAGCCGTGTGCTCAACACCAGTCACGAGAAGATGTCAGACAAAGCGGTGAAATCAGCGGTCAAACGCGTGGACCCGATGAAAAGCCAGACGGGTCTCAGCCGGGCGCGGATCGTCGAACACCTCATCGACTGGTTCTCCGCATGAGCGTCCGCGCCGAACGGGCGCGTTACAATATGACAGTCGAGGTCAGGCACGGGACGATCGATAAGGATGGTGCGATGAGCTTGGAAACGCCAAACGCTTTTGCTGACGAGGAGAACATCCTGCTGCATACGGCATTGTTCAAGCAGGTATCGCCAGCCGAAGCCGAGGAGCTGTTGCCGCATTTGAAGCGTGCGGCGTTCGATAAGGGCGACTATATCTTCTCCGAAGGCGATACCGATCAGCGCATGTATTTACTGGAGCAGGGGCGCGTCAAGCTGATTCGCACTTCTTCCGATGACCGCGTGCAACTGCTGTCCATCCACGCGCCGGGCGAAGTGCTTGGCGAGATTCCGGTATTCGACCCCCATGGTGGCCCGCGCACCGCGTCAGCAGTGGCCATGAGCCATGGAACGCGCGTGGTCTGGCTGGAGCATGATGCCCTGTTCGCATGGCTTGATGAGCATCCGCGTGTGGCCATCGACATGTTGCAGGTCATGGCCAACCGCCAGCGCGGCAACAACGAACGCATCTCCGACTTGGTATTCATGGATGTGCCGGCGCGTCTGGCCAAGATATTGCTCAACTTGGGCTCACGTTTCGGCGAGCCGGTGGAACAGGGTCTCAAAGTGCCGCATGACCTGACTCAGGAGGAGCTGGCCCAACTGGTGGGCTCCAGTCGTGAGACCGTGAACAAGGCGTTGATGGACTTTTCCAACCGCGGATGGATCGCACGTGACGGCCGATCGATCATCATCTTCCAGCCAGGTATGCTGATTCGACGCTCGCGGCGCTGACCGTTCGGCTGACTTCCAGCCGATGTTACGCTAGTGCGGTTCTTGTGATGATATGTTCACGGGAGCTGACCGTAAGCCCGGTTGGTAGGGCACCCCATTTAGAATGGGGCCCATGCCCAAAAAGAAGTCCCTCACTCTCCAACGTGTGCTTGTTCTCCTCTTGGCCTATATCATGCTTGCCGTCTGCGGCGGCGTGGCGGCCAGTGTGTTGTTTGTACCGGGTGTGGTCGGTGCCAATAAAGCCGCCAAAGCGGTGATTCCGTCGCTCAAGGTAGAAAATGTGGACTTCGATGTGACCAGTCTGCCTCAGAAGTCGACGATGTACGCGCGAGACGGTTCCACCGTTATCGCGACGTTCTACAACCAAAACCGTATCGTCGTGCCGCTGAAGAAGATTTCCAAAACCATGCAGCAGGCAGTGGTGGCGCGCGAAGACCGTCGATTCTGGACTCACGCCGGCGTCGACGTGCAAGGCGTGATGCGTGCGTTTGTGCAGACCTACCTCGTCAAAGGCTCCCAGCAGGGTGGTTCGTCGCTGACCCAGCAGTACGTCAAGAACGTGCTGCTCATGCAGGCGATCGAGGACGACGACCCGATCGCCCAGTACCATGCCACCGAAGACACCGTCGCCCGCAAGATCCGCGAGATGCTGATCTCCGTGCAGATGGAGAAGAAGTATTCCAAGGCCGAGATCCTGCAGGGCTATCTGAACATCGCCCAGTTCGGCAACAACCTGTACGGCGTGGAGACCGCGGCCCAGCGCTACTTCAGCGTGTCCGCCGCCGACCTGAACGTGGTGCAGTCCGCCACCATCGCGGCCATCACCAAGAACCCGAGCCAGTACGATCCGCTGGTCGAGGAGAACCAGAAGGAAAGCGAAAACCAGCGCAACATCGTGCTCAAGCTGATGCTGCAGGAAGGGTACATCACCCAGGACCAGTACACCGAGGCCGTGAACACGCCGCTGAAGGACACGCTGAAGGTGCAGTCCGTGAACGTCGGCTGCCAGGACACCGGCGACTATGCGTACTTCTGCGACTTCGTGGTGCGCCGCATCCAGAACTCCGAGGAATTCGGCAAGACCCGCGCCGAACGCAACAAACTGCTGCAGGAGGGCGGCCTGAAGATCGTCACCACATTGGATGTGGAGGCGAACTCCATGATGATGGACACCGCGCGCCGCACCATTCCGCCCGATGATCCCAGCGGCATGGAGATCGCCATGGCCGCGGTCAAACCGGGGACCGGCGAGGTGCTGGGCTTCGGCCTGAACCGCCACTATGACGCCACCCCGGCGGCCGCGAACGACCCGACCAAGACGAGCCAGAACTACGCCGTCGATCTGGTGGACGGCGGCGGCTCCGGTTGGACCATCGGCTCGTCCTGGAAGCCCATCAACCTCATCGCATGGATGGAGGCGGGCCATTCGATCAACGACAACCTGCAGACCACCACGACGTACCCCACGACCGACTTCGCCTGCGACAACTACAAGGGCGGCGCCGATTCGTGGAACGTGTCGAACGCCATGGGCGCCGGCACGGTGAACCCGGAAAGCCCGTTCCTCGGTCTGGTGCGATCGCACAACACCACCCAGGCCTCCATGGGCGCCATCCTCAAACTGTGCAAGGTGGCGGACACCGCGACCGAACTGGGATACCATGACGCCGCCACCGGCGAGACCATCGACAAGACCCCGGTGTACACGCCGTCCATGATGATCGGCTCGGTGAACGTGTCCCCGCTGACCATGGCGAGCATCTTCGCCGTATACGCCTCGAACGGCGTGCAGTGCAACCCGATCGCCATCAACAAGGTGACCGGCAGGGACGGCAAGGAGTTCAAGGTCCCGTCCGCGAACTGCCATCAGGCGGTGGATAAGGACATCATCCAAACACTCGCTTATACCCTGAACCAAGGTACGGTGCGGCCGGATGGTGCCGGTTGGTCATTCAGATTGGCTGACGGGCGTAAGTCGTTTGGTAAGACCGGTACCAGTGAGGATCTCGCGGTGTCCGGTGGATCGTTCATTCCTAATCAGATCGCGGCGTTCGCTGTGGTCGGCGACGCACAGAACCCGTACACCAACCGTATTTCCAACATTGCCATCAACGGCCGGTACAACAGCTATTGGGATGGTTCGACAATCGCAGCTCCGGCCGTTACCAACTTCTTCAATAGCTACATTTCCAAGAAGAAAATACCGATTGACAACGATTACGGCCAGCCCGTCTCGAAGTACACCACGACTGGCAAGTATCTGGGCATTGGCGGACGAACGTTCAGCGCGCCGCAGACCACTACGAATGGCAACAGCCAATCGCAGAGCAACAACAATCAGTCTCAGTCGCAGAACACTGGGCAAAACAACACCCAAACCCAGGGGCACTGATTCAGAGCAGTTGTGAATGATGGCCAGTGATTGGTGATTGGCGTTTGACATTTGGTGATTGCAGGCCGGCTGAGTCTACGTAACATGGCCGACTGCGATACCCAGATTACGTAGTTTGCGGGCGTTACCTGTTTCAGGTGACGCCCGTTTTACAATACTTAATGACAACGCCAGCGCGTTCATCGAATATTCGCCATGAACGCGCATTGGAAAGGGGAACGATGAGCAACGACGATCTGACGCATGAGAATTTTGATTTTCGTGGATTCGACGTGCCGGATCTCAAAGCGGTGACGATGGCTTCGTCTTCGGACGGCGATCAGTCCAAGCAGCCGAAGACCAAGCACGATGATGCATCGAAGAACCGTAAGCACGGTAAGAAGAAGTCAAAATCCGACGCACGGTCCAAGAAGCGGGCCGGCACGGGCAAGACGAGCGAATCGTTCGATGATTATGAGGATTATGAGGATTATGAGGGAAGGGAAGCTGTGGGCAAGGCAGATAAGAAAGCCAGCAAGGACCGTCCTGGGCTGTTTGCGCCAATGACGCTGCGCGAGGTGACCGTGCGTAATCGTATTTGGTTGCCTCCGATGTGCACGTATTCGTCGTTCGCCCGCGACGGTAGGCCCACGCCGTTCCACTACCAGCATTACGTGTCTCGCGCATTCGGCGGATTCGGCATGGTGATCGTCGAATCCACCGCCGTGGCTCCTGAGGGGCGTATCACGCCGTGCGATCTGGGCCTGTGGGAAGACGGGCAGATTGATGCTTGGCGCTGGATCGTGGACGGTATTCGCGAGGCGGGTGCGGTGCCTGCCATCCAACTCAACCATGCGGGGCGTAAGGCTTCGACTGGTTGTTTTGCCGTTGGCTACGACGGTCAGAGTGTGCCGGAGGAGGCGGGCGGCTGGCCCACCATGGCACCGTCTGAAATCGCATTCGGCGGGCTGCGTACGCCGCGCGCGCTGTCCGTGGATGAGATTCATGGTCTGGTCGGCGCGTTCGCCGCGGCGGCGGGCCGGGCGTCGGCCGCCGGCTTCCAAGCGATTCAAATTCATGCCGCGCATGGCTATCTGATTTCTCAGTTCCTTGACCCGCTGAGCAATGAGCGTGATGACGAATATGGTGGCGATTTGACCGGTCGCTCTCGATTCCTGGTCGAGGTCGTGGATGCCGTGCGTGGGGCCGTCCCTGAGGGCGTGCCGGTTCTGGTGCGCATTTCGGCCACGGATTGGGCCGCTGGCGGTTGGGATTTGGACCAGAGCATCGCACTATCCAAGGTGCTGAAGGAGCATGGCGTCGATGTGATGGACGTGTCCACTGGCGGCATCATGTCGGGAGTGTCGATTCCGGTCAAGCCGAACTATCAGGTGCCGTTCGCCGAGCAGGTCAAGTCCAAGGCCGATATTCCGGTGACCGCGGTGGGTCTTATCACCAAGCCGAAGCAGGCGGCCAAGATTCTGGCCCATGGCGAAGCCGATGCCGTGGAAATTGGCCGCGCCGCATTGCGCGATCCGTACTGGCCGTTGCGTGCGGCCAACAAGCTGGGCATACCGTCCACAGAGGTCCCCTACGCCCCGCAATACGTGGCCGGTGCGTACTAAATCCTCATGGGGCGGTAACTTTCCCATGGGGCGGTAAAACCCTCATGGGGCGGTAACCCAAAACGGCGGTATTCTGCGGAATGTGAAATTTGGCTAACCGCCCCATGGGACAATCACCGCCCCATGAGGGTTTTACCGCCCCATGGGTAATAGGGCAATATGTGAGTTCACTCCACGTCTACGCCGACGGCATCGGAGACGTGCTCGAATCCGTCACGGCGCAGCAGCTGGGCCAGACCGCGCTTCAACACGGTAATCTGCTGCGGGCCTCGGTACATCAGCGAGCTGATGAACATGACCAAGCTGGAGCCGGAACGAATCTTCGCATAGGCTTGCTCGGGGGTAAAGACGCCACCGATGCCGGCGATAGCGAACCGGTCGCCATACTCTTTATACACCTTGCGAATCAGCTCGGTGCTGGCGTTGGTGCACGGGCCGCCGGACAGGCCGCCCTCCCAATCGCGCGGAATCTCGAGGCCGGTGCGGTCCTTCTGCAGATTGGCGATGGACAGCCCCTGCACATTGTGCTCGGCCAGCACATCGAGCAGCTCCTTGTACTCGCCCCACGGCTTGTTCAACGGCATCTTGACCAGCGTGGGCTGCGGGCGGTCGATCTTGTCGAGCGCCGTAAACAGACGGTCGAGCGCTTCCGGAGTCGTGGTGAACGGTTCGCCGACGTGCGTGTTCGGGCAGGAGACGTTGACCTCCACCATCGCGGTGCGGCCGACGGCGCGGCGCATCGAAATGCAGTAATCCTCAATGCCTTCGTCCAAATCGCCGCACTGGTCGTCGTTGGTGCGGGCGATCGACACGGACAGCTGCATCTGGCGGGCCTGAGTCCAAGCCTTCTCGGCGCGCTCGATGACCTTGTCCGAACCGATGTTGGCGAGGCCGACGTGCACCATCATCGAATCGTATTCAGGCAGACGGTGGAACCACGGCTTGGCGTTGCCCGAGCAGGGACGCGAGGTGGTGGAGCCTACGGTTTCGAAGCCGAAGCCGGCGTGGTCCAGCACCACGGGCATGTCGCAGTTCTTGTCGAGGCCGGCGGACAGGCCGAACGGGTTGGTGAAATCGACGCCCATCACATTCGTTTCCAGAATGGGGTCGGTGTAGTCGAGCATAAGCTGCTCGGCGAGCAGCAGCGGCGGGACGTTCTTGACGACATGGCAGAACTCGATCATCTGATCGTGTGCCTCATCGGGGCGGTGGTTGAACACGAAGTTCGGTTTGATGATGTGCTTGTAGCCGAAGGTGAACAGATCGGTGGTGGCTTTGTTGACGGCGTCGTGCCAGAAGCTTTCAGAAACGTAAGTCATACCGCCTATTGTCTCACGCTTGGGCCGGTGCGGCTAGGCGATCCCTACCTAGGCGAATTGGGGAAGGGGCTACCGCGTGTCGAGGCACACGCAGACGTAGGCTCGGCAGAAGATACATGAATTGGGACGCACCAGGTATCAGGCGTGACTCTCCGCTGAGCAACGCGCGCGGGAGAGTCGTCGGTCGTGAGCTATCGCGCTGGTGGCCGCTGTGAGAATATCGGTTCGCGCAATGTGCGATTTTGCGTGGTTTTGCGGAAATGAACACCTGAATTGCCCGGAATTTTCGAGAAATTGTCCCCAAAACGCTCAAGCCGGTTTGGTTTGTGAGCTTTTGTGTGCGATAATGTTCACATGATTTCGTCACAACGTCAGCACCTCATCTTGAGCAGGTTGCGCACACGCGGGGCAGTGCGCATTACGGCGCTATCGAAGGAACTGGGTGTGTCAGCGATGACCATCCGCCGCGATATCGCCGAACTTGCCGACAAGGGACTGCTGAAGCGCGTCCACGGCGGCGCGGTGACTACCAGTACTTTGCTCAGCGAACCCCTGTTCTCTGTCAAGTCCCAGATGGATATCGGCCTGAAGGGCGCCATCGCCCAGGAAGCCATCCAATATGTGGCTCCCGGCGACGTAATCGCCATCGGCGGCGGCACCACGGCCTATGTCTTCGCCCAGCATCTGCTCGAATCGCAGCAGTCCAGCGGCATCACCATCCTCACCAATTCGATTCCCGTGGCCGAGCTGGTCCAGGCCCTCGAATCCAAGGATGTGGAGGTGATCGTCACCGGTGGCGTGATCACCCGATCGAACTCGCTTGTCGGCCCGATCGCGGACAAGGTCGTCGCCTCGCTGCGTGTCAACACCGTATTCCTCGGCACCCACTCGGTGTCGATTCCCCGTGGCTTCCTGATGCCGAATTCGCTGGAAGCCGCAACCGATATGGCGATGATGGACATCGCCGATCGCACCATAGTTTTGACCGATCACACCAAGTGGAGCTGCACATCGCTGTCGCTGTTTGCGCGCTTCGACCAAGTGGACACGGTCATTACTGACGACGGGCTCGACCCCGACTCCGCCGCCAAAACCAAGGATTTGGTAAAGGAACTCGTGCTGGCCCACCAGAGCGAGACCATTGAGGAAAGTGAGTAAACCTATGGCTGATTTCGCCAACTACACCCCCGGGGAGTATGCGAAGGAGCACATCCGCATCACGCCGACGACGCTTGCCGACGGTCGTGACTTTTTCTACCTGGACGACGACCCCGAGTTCGTCTCCGGTGCCAAGACCCGCGAGCTCAAGGACCCGCGCCCGCTGGACTACCGTTTCGCCCCGCACCTGGACGCCGACGGCAACGAAGTGCCGTACGCCGCCCCGCAGATGCGCCGCGACCCGCTGACCGGCGACTGGATCCCGATGGCCACCGCCCGTATGAACCGCCCGATCACCGCCGGTCCCGGAGCCACCGCCAAGGGCAACCCGCTGGCCGCCCGCAAGCCCGGTGACCCGTACCAGGACGGCGAAGTGCCGGACACCGACTACAACGTCGTGGTGTTCGAGAACCGCTTCCCCTCGATGGTGCGCGTGCCCGGTGTCTCCGAGGACGTGACCTACGTTGACGGCAACCCGCTGTGGGAGAAGAAGCTCGCCGCCGGCCGCTGCGAAGTCATCTGCTTCGACCCGAACGAGGAAGGCCTGCCGGCCGATTTGCCGGTCTCCCGCCTGCGCACCGTGGTTGAGGCTTGGGCCTTCCGTACCGCCGAAATCTCCAAGATGGAAGGCATCGAGCAGATCTTCCCGTTCGAGAACCACGGCCAGGAAATCGGCGTCTCCCTCGCCCACCCGCATGGCCAGGTCTACTGCTACCCGTTCATCGCCCCGAAGATGGAGAAGGAACTCCAGCACACCGAGGCCTACCACGAGAAGACCGGCGGCAACCTGCTTAAGGACATCATGAACTCCGAGCTCGAAGCCGGCGAACGCATCGTGATGCGCAACCACAGCTGGGTCGCCTACGTGCCGGCCGCCGCCCGTTGGCCCCTCGAGGTCCACGTGGCTCCGGTGCGCGACGTGCTCACCCTCGACCAGCTCAACGACGAAGAGCGTTGGGACCTTGCCTCCATGTACTCGCACCTCCTGAAGCGCGGCAACGCCTTCTTCGACAAGGGCGACGGCAAGGGCATGGATCTGCCGTACATCGCTGCCTGGCACCAGGCCCCGATCCACGACGCCCGCCGCGAGAACTACCGCCTGAACCTGCAGTTCTTCTCCTTCCGCCGCGCCGCCAACAAGATCAAGTACCTCGCCGGCTCCGAATCCGGCATGGCCGCCTGGATCTCCGACACCACGCCGGAACTCATCGCCAAGCGCTTCCATGAGCTCGGCTCCATCGACATCGCCGACTGATAGAAAGAAAACACCAATGACTGCTGTTGAATTCATTGAGCCGCTGACCCATGAGGAAGGCGTCTCGCAAGCCACCAAGCTGTTCGTCGACACCTACGGCGCTGCGCCCGAGGGCGTGTGGGCTGCTCCGGGCCGTGTGAACCTGATCGGTGAGCACACCGATTACAACGCCGGCCTGTGCCTGCCGATCGCTCTGCCGCATCGCACCTTCATCGCCCTGAAGCCGCGCGAAGACACCAAGGTTCGCGTCGTCTCCGGCGTGGCTCCCGACAAGGTCGCCGAAGCTGATCTCGATGGCCTCAAGGCCCGTGGCGTGGACGGCTGGTCCGCCTACCCGACCGGTGTGGCCTGGGCGCTGCGTCAGGCTGGTTTCGACAAGGTCAAGGGCTTTGATGCCGCCTTCGTCTCCTGCGTGCCGCTGGGCTCCGGCCTGAGCTCCTCCGCCGCCATGACCTGCTCCACCGCTCTGGCTCTGGACGACGTGTACGGCCTTGGCTACGGTGATTCCGACGCCGGCCGTGTGACCCTCATCAACGCCGCCATCAAGTCCGAGAACGAGATGGCCGGCGCCTCCACCGGCGGTCTTGACCAGAACGCTTCCATGCGTTGCACCGAAGGCCACGCGCTGCTGCTTGACTGCCGTCCGGAGCTGACCCCGCTGGAGAACGTCTCCCAGCAGGAGTTCGACCTCGACAAGTACAACCTCGAGCTGCTTGTGGTCGATACCCAGGCTCCGCACCAGCTCAACGATGGCCAGTACGCTCAGCGTCGCGCCACCTGCGAGGAAGCCGCCAAGATTCTCGGTGTGGCCAACCTGCGTGTGACCGCCGACGGCATCTCCAAGGCCGATGACCAGTTCCAGGCCCTCAAGGAAACGCTTGACGCCCTGCCTGACGAGACCATGAAGAAGCGCGTGCGCCACGTCGTCACCGAAATCGAGCGCGTGCGTTCCTTCGTGCGTGCCTTCGCTCAGGGCGACATCAAGGCTGCGGGCCGTCTGTTCAACGCTTCCCACGATTCGCTGGCCGCCGACTACGAGGTCACCGTCCCCGAGCTGGACATCGCCGTAGACGTGGCCCGCAAGAACGGCGCCTACGGTGCGCGTATGACCGGCGGCGGCTTCGGCGGCTCCATCATCGCCCTGGTCGACAAGGGCCAGGGCCACGAGATTGCACAGAAGATTGCTGACCGCTTCGAAAAGGAAGGTTTCAACGCACCTCGCGCCTTGCCGGCGTTCGCTGCGGCTTCCGCGAGCCGCGAGGCCTGATCTCGGAAGCTGATGCAAAAACGCGCGTTGGCGCACGTCCTTTTTCATGGACGTGCGCCAACGCGCGTTTTTGCATGATTTACTTGTGGGCCAGATGGTGCACAGCGTATCCCACGACGATGGCCAGCAGGCACGATGCCGAATGCTTCATCCTGGCTCCCAGGTGCGGCTACTGTTTGGTTTGGTGCTGTCTGATCGTATCCGTGCGCTTCTTCTTCCTCCTGAAGGAGGGGAGCACCTTTTGTAAGTAGCGGCCGACTTGGTGGCCGTCATGTTCGGCTACTCTTTTGTGCGTACAACGGACGGGTTGTACGTGCATTTGATGGAAAAAGATACGTTATACGAGTAACGGCGTGTCGCGATGTGGGTGATTCCGGTGTTCTGCGAGAACGGCAGTATGGAGCCGAAGTTTACGTTTGCGGCGCTGGGTGGACTGGTCAATGAGAGTGTTAACTATTGAGATAAACGATTAACATTTGACATTAATCGATTAACGTCTTATAGTGTTAACCACCGCAAAGCAATAGCCACAAAGTAAGTGGGCGGCGGAAATTTCGCCGGTGCTTCTCGTATCGGTGCGATGAGGAAACATCAAGGAAGAAGGAGCCTAATCATGGCACGAAGAAGTGTTCGCCTGTTGGCATCAATAGCTGCAGTCGCGACTATGGCCACGACGTTTGCCGCCTGCGGCAACAAGCAGGCCACCACAGACGAGAACGGCAAGCCAATCGTCAACATTCTGGTTCGTCGCAACGTGACCGACCATCCGATGCAGGACACCCAATACACCAAGG
Organism: Bifidobacterium longum subsp. infantis ATCC 15697 = JCM 1222 = DSM 20088; assembly: GCF_000269965.1. Lineage (NCBI taxonomy): Bacteria > Bacillati > Actinomycetota > Actinomycetes > Bifidobacteriales > Bifidobacteriaceae > Bifidobacterium > Bifidobacterium longum. The sequence continues at coordinate 2,273,272 of NC_017219.1, read as the reverse complement.
ATCTGGAAGCCGCCTGCGATTGCACCATCAAGTGGCAGGAAGTCTCCGACAACGCTTGGGGCCAGCAGAAGAGCGCCAAGATGGCCGCCGGTGAATTCCCGGACATTGGCTTGAGCTTGTTCAGCATGGTGGATGCGGCCAAGTACAGCACCTATTTCGAGGATCTCAAGCCGCATCTGGACAAGATGCCGAACGTCAAGAAGTTCCTCAAGGCCCAGCCGGGCGCCGCGAAGTACGTTACCGATGGCACCAAGATCGCCATGCTGCCCTCCGACCGCGGCAAGGGTTACGAGGTTTCCGGCACTCACATGTTCATCAACAAGACCTGGCTGGACAAGCTGGGACTCCAGATGCCGACCACTTGGGACGAGCTCGAGAACGTGCTCGATGCATTCAAGACCCAGGATCCGAACGGCAACGGCAAGGCTGATGAGGTGCCGATGAATATCCGCAGCCTCGGTTTCGGCCTGTGGAGCCCTCTGGCGCTGATGAACTCCGAAGGCGTGGTCACCTCCTTCATGGGCGGCGGCGCTTCCGAACAGGGCTATTATGTGGACAACGGCAAGGTTAAGAGCTATTACACCTCCGACGCGCTCAAGGACGTCGTCTCCTACCTGCACGGACTCATGGCCAAGGGCCTTATCCCGAAGGATGTGCTCACCCGCGACGCCTCGCAATACACTTCGCAGACCGTCAGTGACGGCAAGACCGCGCTGACCGGCGTCTCCTTTGGTTGGTCCAACTACGCCGAATACGGCAACGCGCTTGGCGACCAGTACGTCACCCTGCCGCCGCTGAAGAAGGACGCCTCCACGCCCGACTCCCAGGTCAAGTGGGATTATTCCCAGGACGCCTGCCGCTGGGCCTACTCCGGTTCCGGCCTGACCGTCAACCCGAACGCAGCCAACCAGGACGCCATCTACAAGGTGATCGACGCCATGTACGGCGAGAAGCTTTCCGTGGCTGGATTCTTCGGCTCTATTCCAGATATCGTCTCCGATGACGGCGACCACCAGTACACCATCGACAAGGCTAAAGCTTACGCCGAATATCCTGATACCCGCGCCGTCGCCCTGCAGGACCGCTTCGGTGGCTGGATTCGCGACGACGTGAAGATGGTCAACGACACCAACGCCGACCAGGTCACTGCGTCCGACTTGGCCATTCGTGAGGCGCGCAACCGCGTCGACGGCGTCAAGGATGTCGTACCGATTTACGTGCGCCCGAATACCGAGGACTCCAACACCCTGCAAAACAACAACACCGCCATCTCCAACTACGCGAACAACCAGATCGCGAAGTGGGTCCAGAAGGGCGGCATCGACAAGGAATGGGATGCCTACGTGAAGAAGGTGTCCGAACCGACCCTCGGCCTCGACGCCAACATCAAGATTTGGCAGAAGTGGTACGACAAGTACACCAAGTAGCCAAGTAATACCGCGGGGTCCATCGCACGGGTTCGTTTCTCTCCCGTGACTGCCGCCGGACCCCGCATTTTTGTTCCCTAGCAATCATCCTAAATTGGAGACCAACATGAGTGCACAAACATCGCAAGGCGTTGCTGCACGGACCGTGGCGATGGAAGCGGCTCCCGACCGCAAGAAACCAGGTCTGCTCGATCGCATCGCCGACCATTTACGTCGCTACTGGCAGTTGTGGATTCTTTCCGCTCCGGCATTGTTCTTCGTGGGACTGTTCTCCTACGTGCCGATGTGGGGCATCCAGCTCGCCTTCCGCGAGTTCGATCCGACCAAAGGCCTGACCGGCGGCAAATTCGTCGGTTTCAAATACTTCCTGGAATTCTTCCACAACCCGCTGTTTGGCGAGATCATGACCAACACCATCCGCATTTCCCTTTGGACACTGGTCATGGGCTTCATCTTTCCGATTATTCTGGCCCTGCTGATCAATCAGATCGGTTCTAAGAAAATTAAGGGTTTCGTGCAAACGATCACCTACATGCCCCACTTCATCTCCGTGGTGGTCATCGTCTCCATGCTCAACATCTTCCTGACTCCTGGTACCGGCATTCTCGGTCGCTTCTTCGGTGATGAATCACTGATGGGCTCCACCAGCGCCATCACCGCGGTCTATTGGATCTCCGAAGTCTGGCAGCATGTTGGTTGGAACTCCATCATCTACCTGGCTGCGCTCGCCGGTGTGAACACATCGCTGTACGAGGCGGCGAAGATCGACGGTGCAGGCCGTCTGCAGTTGATTCGCTACGTCGATATTCCTGCGATCATGCCGACATGTGCGATCCTGCTCATCATGAACATGGGTTCCGTGCTCAACGTGGGCTTCGACAAGATCTATCTGATGCAGAACTCGCTGAACATGCCGGCCACCGAAGTCATCGCCACATACACCTACAAAATCGGTATTATCAATGGCCAATACTCGTATTCGACGGCAATCGGCCTGTTCAACACCTTGGTCAACTTCATCTTCTTGATCACCGCGAATGCAATCGCCAAGCGCGTTTCCGATACGAGCATTTTCTAGAAGGGTTTTATCATGTCTGCAACAATTGAGGCTGTTACCCAGAACAAGAACGACATTCCCTGGAACAAGCACGTGCGCCAGAAGCAGAAGCCGGGTGACCTGGCGGTGTCAGGCATCATCAATGTGCTGCTGCTCCTGACCATTGTGGCGGTGCTCTACCCGCTGTGGTTCGTGGTCATCGCATCATTTTCAAATCCGAACGCCGTGGCCGGCGGTGAAGTGCTGCTGCTACCCAAGGGTGTGACCTTCGTTGGCTATGCTAAGGTGTTCGCCAACCAGCGCATCTGGCAGGGCTATCTCAACACCATCATCTATTCGGTGGTCGGCACCGCGGTCAACATGGCAGTGACCATTCCCTGCGCCTTCGCGCTATCCCGTCGCGAGTTCAAGCCGCGACGCGTGATCATGTTCCTGTTCACCGTGACCATGTTCATCGCTGGCGGCCTGATTCCGAACTACCTGCTGTACAAGAGCCTCGGCATCAACAACAGCATGTGGGTGTTCATCCTGCCTGGCGCGGTTTCCGTGTACAACGTGATCGTGGCCCGCTCCTTCTTCGAAACCTCTATCCCCGAAGAGCTCTTCGACGCGGCCCAGATCGACGGGCTGAGCTACTTTGGCTACTTCTTCAAGATTGTGCTGCCGTTAAGCTCCGCGATTCTGGCTGTAATTGGTCTGTACTACTTTGTCGGCCACTGGAACGACTTCATGACGGGCCTTATCTACATCACCGACGACAAGAAGCAGCCATTGCAGGTGGTGTTGCAGCAGTTGCTACTGGTGGCGCAGGGTACTGGAACCAATGTCAACGCGGCTGCGCAGCAGCAGGCCGCCGATCAGATCAAGTTCGGCATCATCATCGTCTCTACCCTGCCTCTGCTTGTGCTCTATCCGTTCTTGCAGAAGTACTTCAACAAGGGCGTGATGCTCGGTGCGGTCAAGGGTTGAGTCAAACGCAATCCGACAAGAGACAACCAATCTAAAAGCCAGCCGATAGAAAGGATTCGCTATGCTTGCCCGCTTCTCTGTGGCCTACGAGCGGTTCTGCCGTCTGCTAGTCACGATTTTCGTGGTCAACGTGGCCATACTCGCGCACACTCTGATGGGAGCCGTCGTGCTGGGATTTCTCCCCTCACTCGCAGCTACGTACTCCACGTTCCGCATGTGGTTACTTTCCGAGGACCGTTCCATATGTGCTAAGGAAGTATGGAAAACATTCCATGGCTTTTGGAAAAGCGAATTCAAACGTGCGAATCTTTTCGGTTGGCCGTTGATCGTTCTCTGGGCTGTAATCATCATCGATTGCTGTATGATGAGCAGACATGCCCGCAACAGTTTTGATATTGCGATTTCCGGTGTGCTTCTGCTGCTCATTGCGGTTCTCGTGATGTTCACCTGCTTGGTTTGGGTAGTGCGCGCGAATTACGCGGAACGTTCCGTCTGGATTGTCCGCACGACGTTGGCGATGATTGTGGCACGCCCGTTGTGCAGCCTTCTGCAGGTTGGACTGCTGATTCTTACCGTGCTTGTATGGGTGCAATGGCCTGGAATTCTCATGGTGTTCGGCTTGTCGCTGCCGATGTTCTGCACAGCCTGGATTATTTATTCATTCGGCCGTCTGCCTGGAATGGACATTCATGACCGCATGGAACAGAGCGCGGGCCACGCCCGAAACCAGACATCGTGACATGTTCGCAAAAAGGGGGGTGATAAAATGGTGCAGTCGTCAGTAAGTCAACGAGTGAACAGGTCCAAACGATTGGTATCCATCAAAGACATAGCTAAGGAAGCGGGTGTTTCCGTATGCACTGTGTCTTTGGTTATGAACAACAAGGATCACAATCGCGTCAGCAAGGCGGTTGCGCAGAAAATCCGTGCGACTGCCAAGAACATGGGGTACAAGCCCAATTCTGTGGCGCGCACCCTACGTACCAGCAAATCCAATACTCTGGGATTCGTCACCGATGAGATCGCCACGACCCCGTACGCGAGCAAGGTACTCGAAGGTGCGCAGGATGCTGCGAGCAAGCTCGGATACATACTGCTTACCACGAACACCAATAATGACGCTGAACTCGAGAACCAAGAAATATCCGCCCTGCTCCGATACAACGTGGATGGCTTCCTATACGCCATGATGTTCCACCGCAAAGTGGACATTCCCGAAGTCTTGGAAGGCAGCCCGACCGTGGTGGTGGACAGTGAGGATGCAGCGGGGCGAGTTCCCTCAGTCTACCCCGATGATGAACTGGCGGGGTATGACGCCACCGACTGTCTGATCAAAGCTGGATGCAGACGCATTGTCTACTACGGTTCCGCAACTCCCATCGTCGCGCAAGGTCAACGTCTGACTGGTTACCGACGTGCGCTTGCGGAAGCGGGCATTCCATTCGATGACGCTTTGGTCGTCAATGTATTGGAGACGACCAACGCTGCTGCTGAGGCGGCGCGGGTGTTCGACGAAATCAAGCCGGACGGCATCTTTTGTTTCAACGATGTGCGCGCCACTTTCATCTACGAAGCCGCACGCGAACGCAGAGTGCGCATCGGCGCTGACGTGTCGGTGATCAGCATCGATAACCAGCCGTTCATCACTAATGTGATCAAACCATCACTGACTACGCTGGAACTGCCCCATTATGAGATGGGTTTTGAAGCGGTTCGGCAACTTGTCGCCATACTTGACGGCGACAAGGCCGTAGCTGATCTTGAGTCCGATCGTGGCATGGCGGTGCAGAGGCAACGTGATGGCAGCAAAACAGCATTGCGCTGCCGCATCATCGAACGCGATTCCATCGTGTTGTGACGGGTGTTCCCCTTTTTCATATTTAGTTTTCCGATTATCAGTTTTTCAATGCGTAGCCACGTGATATCTGATCATGTGGCGCTGTGGAGGAAATTATTATGCCTGACAACTATTCCGTTGCCATCGAAACCGGCGGCTACCGCTTGCTGGAATTGTTCGCCGAAAGATGCGGCGATGACGCTGCCGTCACCATTACAGACGGGGACGGCCATCAAATCGCCAGCCATGTCATGCCGGTGGCCGAGCGTCGCCACCGTTTCTTGATTCCGGTGCCGACAAACGTGTGTCTCACGGTGAGAGCGCGCCAACTGACCGTGCGGTTCGCCTACTTGTCCGAGTGTGAGAATCTTCTTGATGAAGGCGTGCGTTTCATCAGCATGAATCCATATGACAATGAATGGGATACGCAGCCGACGCTGGATCAGATCTATGATCGTTTCGCTCGCCCTGCGGCGCATTTCGAGCCATTCGCTCGCTGGATGAATGATCCTAACGGCCTGTGTCGTTTCCAAGGACGCTACCATCTGTTCTACCAATTCAATCCGTATGGTTTTGGCTGGGACAATATGCACTGGGGCCATGCAGTGAGCCGCGATCTGGTGCATTGGACGCATCTGCCAATCTTCCTCGAACCGCAGCCGGAGCTGCATATCGACGAACGCATCGTTGGCGGCGCGTTCTCCGGATCCGCGGTGACGGTGGATGCGTGTGACAATCCCTGCAAGGGTGATGATGCGGCCGCTATTCGCCTGTATCTAACCCGGCACCTGGAGACTCGCGGAGACGAATCGTCTGTTACTGAATACCAGACCACCTGCTTGTGTGAGGATGGCGTGCATGTGAGTGTCGAATCTCCAGTCGCGTTGCGCGTTAACGATGGTTTTGGCTTCGATTTCCGTGATCCGAAGGTGGAAACCGGCATGGGCGGCGAGGCGATCGATCCGGAACGCGCTTACATGGTGACCGCCACGAATCTGCCGGTCGCCGAATTCGATACTGATGCTGTGTCCTCCGCGGCGCCTGGCATCAGCGTACAGGGTACAGACGGCTGGTTTACGTGCGGTCCGCAAGGCATGCCCGGCACCGACAAGCCCAATATGGATACGGTGCCTGCCATGGCGCTCTTCTCCGCGAAGAAACCGCTCAAGCGCAACGTGACGTGGCAGTATGAAGGACCGGTGCTCGCCGACTTCGGCCACCAGCTGTCACGTACCTACGAATGTCCTGACCTGTTCCAGCTCGACGGCAAGACGGTCGCCATCGGAGCTTTGATGCACTACCGTGACAAGCAAGGTCGTTTCCAGCAGGTGCGTTGGTATGTTGGTGATCTCAAGGACACCGCCGATGGCCCACGTTTGCAGGTAGGGAACAGCGATTGGTGCGATTTCGGTACCGGCTACTACGCGACACAAAGCTTTGCTGCCGACGACGGGCGTCGTATCGTGTTCGGCTGGTATACCGACTTTCCCGCGATGCGTGTGGAAAAGCCGTGCATCGCTAACGGCATGATGTCGCTGCCACGTGAACTGCACGTGCGTGACGGCCGCTTGACCAGCCGTCCTGTCAAGGAAGTGTACGAGCAGCTGCTAGGCGATCGTTTGGAAGCGCATGCAGACGAAAACGGGACCTTCTTTATTGTGCCGAACAACGCGTATTACACGGACATGCATCTGGCTGACGATGACGATTTCACAATGCTCATCGCGACTGGTACCAATTCCGCCAATGGTAATTCGATGGAATTGCAGCTGCAGCGTCGCGACGGCGTGACCCGACTGGTCACGAAGGGAACAGTCGTGGACGACATCGATTTCGATAGCGGCATCGCCGATGTGCGTCGCGTCGAAATCTTCTTCGACCGTAATGTGGTGGAAGTCTTCCTTAACAACGGCGAAGCGGCCGGCAGTATGCTGTTCCAAGGTGCGGACGGCGATGGCGAGTTCCGTTTTGTTGCTGACGGCAAGGTCGATTGCGTGGATGTGCGTGTGCTTGACGGCATCTGGCGGTGACATACAGCTGCTGCAGCGGTAGGTGGTAACCGGCAGTCATCTCAGTATGTAAGGCAAAACAGACGAAAGGCACGTGTTTTGGCACGTGCCTTCCCTATACTTGAGGGCACGTCCGGCAATTCGCCAAGACGGTAACTGGATATTCACACCTCACGTTTAGGGAGTTCCATGAACAAGGCAATCATCACCGTCGTCGGTCAGGATACTGTCGGCATCATCGCACGCGTCTGCACATACCTTTCCGAACATCAGGTCAACGTGCTTGACATTTCCCAGACCATCATCGACGGTTACTTCAACATGATGATGATTGTCGACTACGCCAACGCGGACAAGGACTTCGGCGCGATGGTCGGCAACCTTGAGGACCTCGGCGACGACATCGGCGTGCGCATCCGCTGCCAGCGTGAGGAAATCTTCACCAAGATGCACCGTATTTGAGGCGACCGGCTCAGCAGGCCGCCTCACGCGAGGAGGTGGAAAGCCCGGTGGGCTTTCCGCTGACGGAGCCATCCTTATCCCTCTGATGAGGGTGACCGCCAAACTAGTCTTCAAATATCCTGTAAGGAACAAACCATGCTGAACATCATGGAGGTCCACGAGACCAATCAGATGATCGAGCAGGAGAAGCTCGACGTCCGCACCATCACCATGGGCATCTCGTTGCTCGACTGCGCCTCGGACGATGTCGACAAGACCTGCGACAACATCTACCGCAAGATCACTACCTATGCCAAGGACCTCGTTTCCACCGGCAAGGCCATCGAACGCGACTACGGCATCCCGATCGTCAACAAGCGCATCACCGTCACCCCGATCTCGCTGGTCGGTGCCAGCTCCTGCAAGACGAGCGAGGACTTCGTCAAGATCGCCCACGCGCTTGACAAGGCAGCCAAGGAAGTCGGCGTCGACCTGATCGGCGGCTACTCCGCACTCGTCTCCAAGTCCATGACCCCGGCCGAGGAGTTGCTCATCCGCTCCCTGCCGCAAGCCCTTTCCGAGACCGACATCGTCTGCTCGTCCGTGAACGTCGGCTCCACCAAGACCGGCATCGACATGAACGCGGTCGAACTGCTCGGCCACATCATCAAGGACGTTGCCGAGCGCACCGCCGACAACGACTCCTACGGCTGCGTCAAGTTCGTGGCCTTCTGCAACGTGCCTGACGACAACCCGTTCATGGCCGGCGGCTTCCACGGCGTCACCGAAGGCGACGCGGTCATCAACGTCGGCGTCTCCGGCCCCGGCGTGGTCTCCCGCGCGCTCGATGCGGCCAAGGGCAAGGACTTCGAATTCCTGTGCGAGACCATCAAGCGCACCGCGTTCAAGATCACGCGCGTGGGTCAGCTTGTGGCTCAGGAGGCTTCCCGCCGCCTCGGCATCCCGTTCGGCATCATCGACCTGTCGCTCGCCCCGACCCCGGCCGTGGGCGACTCCGTGGGTGAAGTGCTGGAGAAGATCGGCCTCGAACAGGTTGGCGCACCGGGCACTACCGCGGCGCTCGCCATGCTCAACGACCAGGTGAAGAAGGGCGGCATTATGGCGTCCTCCTACGTGGGCGGCTTGTCCGGCGCGTTCATCCCGGTCTCCGAAGACAAGAACATGATCGACGCGGCTTCTTCCGGTTGCCTGACCCTCGAGAAGCTTGAGGCCATGACCTGCGTATGCTCGGTGGGCCTCGACATGATCGCCATTCCGGGCGATACCTCTGCTTCCACCATCTCCGGCCTGATCGCCGACGAAGCCGCCATCGGCATGGTCAACCAGAAGACCACCGCCGTGCGCGTGATTCCGGTGGAAGGCAAAGGCGTAGGGGAGATGGCCAACTTCGGCGGCCTGATGGGCTATGCGCCGATCATTCCGGTGAACCAGACCAGCTGCGAGGCTTTCGTGACCCGTGGCGGCCGAATCCCTGCGCCGATTCACAGCTTCAAGAACTGATTCGGTAGGGTATCTGCTTTCAGAGAGGTACATTTGCGCAGATAGGTATCTGCTTTCAGAGAGGTACCTCAATCAAGAAACCCCGAGTACGAGCGTTGATATTTCAACATTCATACTCGGGGTTTCTGCGTAGGTATCCCTTTGAAAGCAGAACGCATTCTGCAAAAGCCCGAATGCACCCCCTCCGAAGGCGGATATCGATTTGGATGACCTTTCGAGAGGTCTATTCCCGTTTCAAGGGGCTGATTCCGACTTTTCTGAAGGTCTACTGCCGCTTCGAGGGGCTGATATATGCGAAGACCCCGAGTATAGGCGTTGATATTTCAACGCCTATACTCGGGGTCTTCGTCCTTTGACAGCCCCTTGAAGCGGCAGTAGACCTCCGGCGGATGCCAAATCAGCCCCTCGAAGTGCCGATAGACCCATTTTTGCGTTCATCTCCACAATGATGGTCGTGCTGCGAGGCTTGATGTTTCCTCTCTCACGCCTGTCGGTGTTCGTTCGTCGTCGCTACTCGAAGGCCCACCGGGCCTTCTCCTCACGCTCCGTCCTGCAATTGTGGTCTCGCTGCGCGAGGCTCAGGGTTTCCTCTCTCACGCCTGTCGGTGTTCGTTCGTCGTCGCTACTCGAAGGCCCACCGGGCCTTTTCCTCACGCTCCGCCCTTGAAATTCAGTTGGCGCCAGGCTTCGTAGATGGCGATGGACGCGCAATTGGTGAGGTTCAGGGAACGCAAGGACGGGCGCATGGGCAGTCGCACCTGTTCGGCCACATGCGGGCCTTCCATGATGTCCATCGGGTCGGGGATGTCGCCGGGTTCGGGGCCGAACAGCAGGATGTCGGTCGGCTTGTATTCCACTTCGGTGTACAGCTTGGTGGCATGTGCGGTGAACGCGATGATGCGCGAATTGGGCATGGACTCCACCAGGTTGTCGAAATTCGGATGCAGCACCACGTGGGCCATGTCGTGGTAGTCGAGGCCTGCTCGGCGCAGCTTGGTGTCGCGCAGGTTGAAACCCAACGGCTCCACCAAATGCAGGATGGTGCCGGTCACCGCGCACAGGCGGATGGCCGAGCCGGTGTTGCCGGGAATACGCGGTGAGTAGTAGCACAGGTGCGGTGTTACGGTTTCGGTGGTGGCGGCCTTTTCAGCCGAGAGCATCGCGTCCACCACGGAGATGGGGTTGCCATGCGCGTCGGTTACGAGTTCGTCCGGTCCGTAATTCGATTTACGGTACCCGTACTCGAACATCGTCTCGACTTTTGTTTCGGGATTCTGCGCGTTCTGCGAATTCTGTTCTGCCTCGTTCGTCATAGCTGCTAAGAATAAGAACGATGAACGACACAGCAATTTCTTTACGGCTCGGCGCATGGTGGGAGGCCAATGCGCGTGACTTGCCATGGCGCTTCGGACGGGCCACGCCGTGGGGCGTGCTGGTCAGTGAGGTGATGAGCCAGCAGACGCAGATGAGTCGTGTGGTGCCGTATTGGAACGATTGGATGGCACGCTGGCCTGACGCCCGTGCTCTTGCCGCAGCACCTAAAGCCGATGTGATCACCGCATGGGGCCGGCTTGGCTATCCTCGCCGTGCGCTGCGATTGCGGGAATGCGCCCGCGTGGTGGCGGAAGAATATGGCGATGAGCTGCCTCGCACCTACGACGAGCTCGTCGCTCTGCCCGGTATCGGCGACTACACCGCCTCCGCCGTGCTGAGCTTTGCATTCGGTGAGCGCATTGCGGTGATCGATACGAATATTCGCCGCGTGCTGAGCCGCGTATTCCTCGGCACCGAATCTCGCGGGGGAGCGGCGAGCCCGGCCGAACGCGCGCTCGCCAACCGCATGTTGCCCCAAGACAGGGTTTGTGGGGACGGTGCCGATTGCACGGACCATGCATATCGATCCGGCGAACACACTTTCCTGCAGCGCAGCGAACCTCCATCGGTCACGTGGAATCAGTCGGTGATGGAATTGGGCGCGGTGGTTTGCACAGCCAAGACGCCGTTATGCGAGATTTGCCCGATTGCGGATGATTGTGCATTTCTCAAAGCCGGCCGCCCCGGACTGGGGGAGCGCCGCACCCGCCCGCGGCAGCGATTCCAAGGCACTGATCGTCAGGTGCGCGGTCTGGTGCTCGCCGCGCTGCGCGAGCTTCCCGCTGGAGTCACGTTGCCCAGGGAAGATGCCGACAAGCTTTGGAAGGACCAGATTCAGCTTGCCGCCTGCATCGCCAGCCTTGACGATGACGGCCTGATCGAGATTCTGGACGGCGGCCTGCGACTACCCAACTGACATTGTGAAAAATGGCGGGCTCCCCAAGCGTGTATGGGTGTGGTGACCGTAGACTGGAAGGGTTATGGCAGTGCAGAGGAACACATCAGGCGCGAGAACGGCACGCGGAGCCGGTACCGGGGCCAATGGGCCATCCGGCGGGCCCGCCCGAAACGACCGTTCCGGCAAGCCGCGCAAGCGCAAGATCAGCAAAAAGCAGCAGGCCATCTATCGTCGTCGGCGTATCGTGGCCGGTACGGTGTTGCTGCTGATAATCGCGCTGATTGTATTCTGCGTGTACAGCCTTGGCCGGGGTATCGGTGCCGTGAACACGATGATTCACCATGACGAGGTGTATGCGATTTCCCGCGACGCCACGCCGGCGCCGAAGAAAGTCAGCAACGTCAAGGATTGCTCGGCCAGTGATGTGACATTGCAGCTTTCCGTGGCCTCCCAATCCGTGCCGGTAGGAGGATCGCTTGATTTCACCGCGACCATCGTGCACGAGGGGTCAGGCAACTGTTTGGTGGACGGGTCCGATTCCGGCCGTGTGCTTACCATTACTTCCGGTCAGGAAACGATTTACAAGTCCGATGTGTGTCCGGCGGATTCGCGTCTGCTGCTGATGGCTAAGGGTGATAAGGACGTTCAGAAGGTCACGTGGAATACCAATGCGAACGCCACGCTCACCGAATGCACGGATGAGTCGGGTTGGGCCAAGGTCAATGCGGGAACGTACGTGGCGCAGTTGAGTTTGAAGGATCATCCGAAGGTGAAGAGCGATCCGGTGACGTTTACGGTGGGGTAGGACCTGCGGTTGGTGTTTGGACGCTGGGTCTCTCCCTCAGTCTCGCTCCGCTCGACAGCTCCCTCGTCAGCGGGAGCTAAAAATGTCCTCGCATATCAGTATTCTTTTGACTTTGCATGAGGTGTGTCATATTGCGGGCATGCCGTCGACAATGAAGCGTCCGCATAGGCATATGGTGGCCATGCCGGCGCTCCCAGGGGAATTACCACATATTAGCGAGCGATAAGGAACGTCCATTGGCTACTGAGTCTACGACGAACACCACCACCATCATCGCACGCGCCGACCAGCATGACATTGATCTGCACAAGGCGTCGGATCGCGTGAACTTCGGTTCCATCAAGGAACCCATCGATGTGCCCTACCTGCTGGGCGTACAGACCGACAGCTTCGATTGGCTGATCGGCTCTGACCGCTGGAAGGCGCGCGTCGAGGAGGACGAAAAGAACGGTACTAACACCGTGGCCCACACCTCCGGCCTCGACGAGGTCTTCAACGAGATCTCCCCGATCGAGAACTTTGCACAGACCATGTCCCTGACCTTCTCGGACCCGTACTTCGAGGAGCCGCGCCACACCGTGCAGGAGTGCAAGGAGAAGGATTACACCTACTCCGCACCGCTGTACGTGAACGCCGAATTCGAGAACGGCGACACCGGCGAGATCAAGTCCCAGACCGTGTTCATGGGCGACTTCCCGCTGCAGACCCCGCACGGTACCTTCATCATCGGCGGCACCGAGCGAGTCATCGTCTCCCAGCTCGTGCGTTCCCCGGGCGTCTACTTCGACCGCCAGCAGGATCGCACCTCCGATAAGGAAGTCTTCGGCGCGAAGATCATCCCGAGCCGCGGTGCATGGCTCGAGTTCGAGATCGACAAGAAGGACCAGCCGCAGGTGCGCGTGGACCGCAAGCGCAAGCAGTCCGCCATCGTGTTCCTCATGGCCATCGGCATGACCAAGTCCGAGATCGCCCAGGCCTTCAAGGATTACCCGCTGGTGCTCGACGCCCTGGAGAAGGAAACCCTCGAGACCCAGGACGAGGCCCTCGTCGACCTCTACCGCAAGATTCGTCCGGCCGACACCCCGACCCCCGAGGCCGGCAAGAACCTGCTGGACTCCTTCTACTTCAACACCAAGCGCTACGATCTGGCCCGCGTCGGCCGCTACAAGATCAACCGCAAGCTGGGTGTCGAGGCCGATTTCAACGACCGTTCCCTCCACCAGGAAGACATCATCGCCACGATCAAGTATCTGGTGGCCCTGCACGACGGTGCGGCGACCTTCCCGGGCAAGCGCAACGGCGAAGATGTTGACCTGCGCGTGGACGTCGACGATATCGATCACTTCGGCAACCGTCGTATCCGCCAAGTCGGCGAGCTGATCCAGAACCAGCTGCGTACCGGTCTGAGCCGTATGGAGCGCGTGGTGCGCGAGCGTATGACCACTCAGGACGCCGAGGCCATCACCCCGCAGTCCCTGATCAACATCCGCCCGGTGAACGCCACCATCAAGGAGTTCTTCGGCACTTCCCAGCTCTCCCAGTTCATGGATCAGAACAACCCGCTGTCCGGTGTGACGAACAAGCGTCGTCTTTCCGCACTGGGCCCCGGCGGTCTGTCCCGCGACCGCGCCTCCATGGAAGTGCGCGACGTGCACCCGTCCCACTTCGGCCGTATGTGCCCGATCGAGTCTCCTGAAGGCCCGAACATCGGTCTGATCGGCTCCCTAGCAACCTTCGGCCGCGTCAACCCGTTCGGCTTCATCGAGACCCCGTACCGCAAGGTCGTCAACGGCCATGTGACCGACGAGGTCGAGTACATGACCGCTGACCGCGATCTTGACCACGTCATCGCCCAGGCCAACCAGGAGCTCGACGAGAACGGCAACTTCGTCTCCAAGTCCGCCCTTGCCCGAGTCGGCGAGGAAGAGGCGGTCGATGTGCCGGTGAGCTCCGTGGATTACATGGACGTCTCCCCGCGTCAGATGGTCTCCCTCGGTGCCTCCCTGATCCCGTTCCTGGAGCATGATGAGGGCCACCGTGCACTGATGGGTACCAACATGCAGCGTCAGGCCGTGCCGCTGATCGAATCCGAGCGCCCGCTGGTGGGCACCGGCTCCGAATGGCGCGCCGCCAACGACTCCGGCGACGTCATCAAGTCCGAGAAGGACGGTGTGGTCACCTACGTGTCCGCCGACCTGATCCGCGTGATGAACGACGACGGCACCACCAGCTCCTACAAGCTGGCCAAGTTCCAGCGCTCCAACCAGACCACCTGCTACAACCAGCGTCCGATCATTCATGATGGCGAGCGTGTGGAAGCCGGCTCGGTGCTGGCCGATGGTCCTGCCATCCAGAAGGGCGACCTGGCCCTGGGCAAGAACCTGCTCATCGCCTTCATGCCTTGGAACGGCTACAACTACGAGGATGCTGTGATCATCTCCCAGCGCCTCGTGCAGGACGACACCCTCTCCTCCATCCACATCGAGGAGTACGAGATCGACGCCCGCGAAACCAAGCTGGGCGCCGAAGAGATCACCCGCGATCTGCCGAACGTCGGCGAGGACGCTGTGGCCAACCTCGACGAGCGCGGCATCATCCGCATCGGCGCCGAGGTCGAGGCCGGCGACATCCTGGTCGGTAAGGTCACCCCGAAGGGTGAGACCGAGCTGACCCCGGAGGAGCGCCTGCTGCGCGCCATCTTCGGCGAGAAGTCCCGCGAGGTGCGCGACACCTCCCTGCGTGTGCCTCACGGCGAGACCGGTACCGTCATCGGCGTCAAGGAGATCACCCGCGAGGATGCCGAGGAGGACGGTGACGAGCTGCCCAACGGCGTCAACCAGATGATCCG
The DNA here is from genome assembly GCF_000269965.1 of Bifidobacterium longum subsp. infantis ATCC 15697 = JCM 1222 = DSM 20088. Lineage (NCBI taxonomy): Bacteria > Bacillati > Actinomycetota > Actinomycetes > Bifidobacteriales > Bifidobacteriaceae > Bifidobacterium > Bifidobacterium longum. The sequence continues at coordinate 2,258,086 of NC_017219.1, read as the reverse complement.
CGTCTACATCGCCCAGCACCGTAAGATCACGGTGGGCGACAAGCTCTCCGGCCGCCACGGCAACAAGGGCTGCATCTCCCGCATCCTGCCGGAAGAGGACATGCCGTTCCTGGCTGACGGTACTCCGGTCGACATCATGTTGAACCCGCTGGGTGTGCCTTCCCGAATGAACCTCGGTCAGGTGCTCGAACTGCACCTTGGCTGGATCGCCCACTCCGGTTGGGATATCTCCCTTGACCCGAACATGGAAGCCGAGTGGAAGAAGCTGGTTCCGTCCGGTGCCGAGAAGGCCGAGCCGAACACCCCGGTCGCCACCCCGGTGTTCGACGGTGTCAAGCCCGAGGTCCTGAAGGGCCTGCTGTCCACCACGCTGCCGAACCGTGACGGCGACCGTCTGGTCGGCCCCGACGGCAAGGCCACCCTGTTCGATGGCCGTACCGGTGAGCCGTACACCAAGCCGATTTCCGTTGGCTACATGTACATGTTGAAGCTGCACCACCTGGTCGACGACAAGATTCACGCTCGTTCCACCGGCCCGTACTCCATGATCACCCAGCAGCCGCTCGGTGGTAAGGCCCAGTTCGGTGGCCAGCGCTTCGGCGAGATGGAGGTGTGGGCCCTTGAGGCCTACGGTGCCGCCTACACGCTGCACGAGATGATGACCACCAAGTCCGATGACGTCGACGGCCGCGTGCGCGTCTACGGTGCCATCGTCAAGGGCGATAACCTGCCTCCGGCCGGCATCCCTGAGTCGTTCAAGGTGCTCCTGAAGGAAATGCAGTCCCTGTCCCTGAACGTCGAAGTGCTCAACGCCGAAGGCGTGGCCATCGACATGAAGGATGAGGATGACGATCCGGCCAGCTCCGCTGACGACCTCGGCTTCAACATTGGCGCCCGCCCCGACGCGGCCGCCAAGGAAGACCAGAAGGCCGAAGAGCCCGAATACCAGTGATCCCTCGGGCTGCATGCGGTCAATACGCCGCGTGTAGCCCCGCCAACGTGAAATAGATAACGTACAGAGACCTTTCCGGTTTGCACTACCCCTCAGTCAGCCTTGGCTGACAGCTCCCCTGACAAGGGGAGCTCGGGAAGGTCTCAAGAACAGAAACGGATTAACAAGTGCTGGACGTCAACGCATTTGACAAGATTCGCATCGGCCTTGCCACCGCCGATGACATCCGTGGTTGGAGCCACGGTGAGGTCAAGAAGCCTGAAACCATCAACTACCGTACGCTGAAGCCTGAGAAGGACGGTCTGTTCGGCGAACAGATCTTCGGCCCGACCCGTGACTGGGAGTGCGCCTGCGGCAAGTACAAGCGCGTGCGTTTCAAGGGCATCGTCTGCGAGCGATGCGGTGTCGAAGTGACCCGCAGCCGCGTGCGCCGTGAGCGCATGGGCCACATCGAGCTCGCCGCCCCGGTGACGCACATCTGGTTCTTCAAGGGTGTGCCTTCCCGCCTCGGCTACCTGCTGAACGTCACCCCGAAGGATCTGGAGCGCGTGATCTACTTCGCCTCCTACATGGTCACCGAGGTGAACGAGGACGAGCGCCACAACGATCTGCCCGGCCTGCAGGACGAGTTCGATTCCGAGATCAAACGCCTTGAGCAGCGCCGTGACTCCGACATCGAAGCCCGCGCCAAGAAGGTCGAAGAGGATCTCGCTGCCCTTGAGGAGGCCGGCGAGGCCAAGGGCCCGGCCCGCACCAAGCTGCGTAACGGTGCCGAGCGCGATATGGCCGCCATCCGCACCCGCTACAACGACCAGATCGCCCGTGTGGACGCCGTCTTCGACAAGTTCAAGAAGCTCAAGCCCGGCGACATGGTCGACGACGTGGACCTGTGGCGCGAGATGCAGGACCGCTACGGCGATTACTTCGACGGCTGCATGGGCGCCGAAGCCATCAAGAAGCGCCTGCAGTCCCTTGACCTGGAGACCATCTCCAAGGAACTGCGCGAGGAGATCAAGGACGCTTCCGAACAGCGTAAGACCAAGGCCCTGAAGCGTCTCAAGGTCGTCAACGCCTTCCTGACCACCGGCAACAAGCCGGAGGCCATGGTGCTCGACGTGATCCCGGTCATCCCGCCGGACCTGCGCCCGATGGTTCAGCTCGACGGTGGCCGCTTCGCCACCTCCGACCTCAACGACCTGTACCGCCGTGTGATCAACCGTAACAACCGTCTGAAGCGACTGATCGAGCTCGGCGCCCCTGAAATCATGCTCAACAACGAGAAGCGCATGCTTCAGGAAGCCGTCGACTCCCTGTTCGATAACGGCCGTCGTGGTCGCCCGGTCACCGGTGCCTCCAACCGTCCGCTGAAGTCCCTGTCCGACATGCTCAAGGGTAAGCAAGGTCGTTTCCGTCAGAACCTGCTCGGTAAGCGAGTCGACTACTCCGGCCGTTCCGTGATCGTGGTCGGCCCGTCCCTGCGCATGCACCAGTGTGGTCTGCCGAAGCCGATGGCCCTCGAGCTGTTCAAGCCGTTCGTCATCAAGCGCCTCGTGGACCTGAACTACGCGCAGAACATGAAGTCCGCCAAGCGTCTCGTGGACCGCGGCGACGCCGAAGTGTGGGGCGTGCTCGAGGAGGTCATCTCCGAGCACCCCGTGCTGCTCAACCGTGCACCTACGCTGCACCGTCTGGGTATTCAGGCATTCGAGCCGATCCTGGTGGAAGGCAAGGCCATCCACCTGCCGCCGCTGGCCTGCGCCGCCTTCAACGCCGACTTCGATGGTGACCAGATGGCAGTCCACCTGCCCCTGTCCGCCGAAGCCCAGGCCGAGGCCCGCTCGCTGATGATGGCTTCCGACAACATCCTGAAGCCGGCTGACGGTCACACCGTGACCATGCCGTCCCAGGACATGATCCTCGGTCTGTACTACCTGTCCACCGTGCTGGAAGGCGCCAAGGGCCAGGGCCGCGTGTTCTCCTCGCTGGAAGAGGCCGAAATGGCCCTCGACCGCCACGAGATCGACATGCAGGCCAAGGTGCTCATCCGCCTGCCCGAGAGCTTCGTACTGCCGAAGAACTGGGAGCCCGGCGAGGTCAAGGTGCTCGACCCGCGCGAAGGTGAGGACGAGGTCGTCAAGGAAGAGCGCTTCCACGACGGCACCGTGCTGTTCGCCACCTCCTACGGCCGCATCCTGTTCAACGAGACTCTGCCGACCGACTACCCGTTCGTCAACGAGCAGGTGGCCAAGGGCCGTCTGTCCAAGATTGTCGATGACATCGCCATGCGTTACTCCACCCAGCAGGTGGCCGCCACGCTGGATGCCCTGAAGGATCTTGGCTTCACCCGCGCACCGTGGTCCGGCGTGTCCTTCGCGTTCTCCGACGTGAACGAGCCGCCCGAGCGCGACGAGAAGATCGCCGAGTACGAGGCCAAGGCCGACAAGGTCAACGCCAACTACGAGATGGGTCTGTTGACCGAGGAAGCTCGTCGTCAGGAACTCATCGACCTGTGGACCGAGTGCACCGCCGAGGTGTCCAAGGAAGTCGAGGAGAAGTTCGACCCGACCTCCAACCTGGCCATCATCGTGCAGTCCGGTGCACGAGGCAACATGATGCAGATCAACCAGATCGCAGGTATGCGAGGCCTCGTGGCTAACCCGAAGGGTGAGATCATTCCTCGTCCTGTGAAGTCCAACTACCGCGACGGCCTGTCCGTGCTGGAGTACTTCATCTCCCAGCACGGTGCACGTAAGGGTCTGGCCGATACCGCACTGCGTACCGCAGAATCCGGTTACCTGACCCGTCGTCTGGTCGACGTCTCCCAGGACGTCATCGTGCGCGAAGAGGACTGCGGCACCAAGGCCGGTCTGCCCATCCGTGTCGCCGAGCGCGACAACGACGGCAACCTGGTGCTCGTCAAGGCCGCCGACGGTGGCCCGTACTCCCGTCTGCTCGCCGCCGACGTCATCGACCCGGCCGACGGACAGACCGTGCTGTACAAGCGCGACGACGCCCTGTCCATGGACGTGCTCAACGACCTCGTGGCCCACGGTGTCGAGGAAGTCAAGTGCCGTTCCGTGCTGACCTGCGAGTCCAAGCGCGGCGTGTGCGCCAAGTGCTACGGCTGGTCCCTGGCCACCAACAAGCTGGTCGATGTCGGCGAGACCGTCGGTATCGTCGCCGCCCAGTCCATCGGTGAGCCTGGTACCCAGCTGACGCTGCGCTCCTTCCACTCCGGCGGTGTGGCCGCGGCATCCGATATCACCCAGGGTCTTCCCCGTGTCACCGAGCTTTTCGAGGCGCGTACCCCGAAGGGCGAGGCGCCGATCACCGAGTTCGCCGGCAGCATCAAGATCGTGGAGAACGATCGCGGTCGCCAGATCATCCTGACCCCGGACGCCGATTCCGGCGCGCCGAAGGAAGACGGCGTGATCAAGCCGATCACCTACCAGGTCTCCAAGCGCGTGCCGCTGAAGGTCGCCGACGGCGACCACATCAAGGTCGGCACCCAGCTGGTCGAAGGTTCCGTGGATCCCAAGAAGATCCTCACCATCCTCGGCAAGCGCGCCGCCCAGGTCAACATCGTGGAGGAGGTGCACACCGTGTACCGCTCCCAGGGCGTGGATATCCACGACAAGCACATCGAGGTCATCGTGCATCAGATGACCCGTCGCGTGACCATCATCGACTCCGGCGACACCGACCTGCTGCCGGGTGAGCTGGTGGACAACGCCCGCTTCCGCGAGATCAACCGCAACATCGTCAAGAACGGTGGCCGTCCGGCCGTCGGTCGTCCGGCGCTCATGGGCATCACCAAGGCGTCGCTGGCCACCGACTCCTGGCTGTCCGCCGCATCCTTCCAGGAGACCACCCGCGTGCTCACCGAAGCCGCGCTCTCCGAGAAGGTCGACGACCTCAAGGGCCTCAAGGAGAACGTCATCATCGGTAAGCTCATCCCGGCCGGTACGGGCCTCGCCCGCTACCGCAACGCCGTGGTCGAGCCCGACAAGGCCATCCGCGACACCATCTACCCGAACTTCGGTCTGGGCGGCGATGGCGATCTCGGTGACGCGACCTTCTCCGACGCCGACCTGTCCGACCTGAACTTCTCGAATCTCGAGTTCGGCGATCTGAAGCTCGGCGACGACTTCAACCCGGATGATTTCTACTCCGATCAGGGCGGTCAGCCTGACATCGAGGAGTAAGCGAGAGGGTCCTAGAAAGGATGTCCTTTCTAGGACTCAGATCTTGCGTTAATCGCAATAAGATGGCCCGGAACTATATCAGTTCCGGGCCATCCGTATATTTGCCATTGTGATTTTCCTGTTGAACAAGAGCAGGCAGCCGCTCGTTGCTTGATTACTCAGGCCTGTTTTTCGGTGAACTGGAAGAACTGATCACCAATACGCACCGTTGAAGGTGCACTGAGCTTGAGCGTTGTGCCCTTGGTGACTTGGGTCTCCTGGCCATTGGTGATGATGTAGGTGCCGTTCAACGAGCCGTAGTCCTCGATCCACAGCGCGCCATCGGTGTCGATGCTGATGGCGGCATGGTTGCGGGACGTGGTGCGGGTCGGGTCTTCGATACGCTCCGCCTTGGCACCTTGCGGCACATCCATGGAAGGCTTGCGGCCCAGCAACGTGCTCTTATCGATCACAATGGTCTGGCCGGTGACATCGTTATGCAGCAGGTACGTCTTCTTCGGTGCCTTGGACGTGAACGAGGAGGAAAGCACGGTGCCGTCCCAATCCTCGATGTCGTTTTCGGCGGCGTGCGGTGTGGTGTCTGCCGGAGCGGTGGCAGCGGGCTCAGCGGCGGCGGTAGCGGCAGTGGAGGCAGGCTCTGCCGCAAAAGCGGTATTGGCCGCGGTTTCCGCAGAGCTGGGCTGCCCATAGTCGTTCTGCGGTTCGGCTGTGCCAACTGCGGAATCCGTGGTGCCTTCCACCGGATCGTCGGAATACCAACCCAGTTCAGGTGCTGGAGGGTAGGGAAGTTTGGCCATGATGATGCCGTCCTTTCACTGACGAAAAGCCAGAGCGGCGTTGATTGCCGGGTCGCCGAGCTGGCCCAGCCATTCGATCAGTGCCGGATAGGTGTTGGGATTACGTGCGATGCAGGCGCGTAGTTCAGGCGCGTACTGGGCAATCTGGGCGATTTGCATCTGGTCGGTGGTGGTCAGGGCCTGTTCGGCGGTGAAGCCATAAGGATTGGTGGCCACAGGCTCCTCGAATGCCGCCTGAGCTGCGGGCTGCTGGGCCGCGTACTGGTCGGCGGCGGGCTGGGCGGCGTTGTACTGGGCGGCGGCAGTCTGCTGAGCCGCGGCGTACTGGTCGGCGGCGTAAGCGTCTGCAGGCTGCTGCTCGGCAGCCTGCTGGGCCGCCTGTTCCGGAGCCTCCTGATCCTGAACCGGGCCGCCGAATGCGTCGGCGGTGAACCCGTATTGTGCCAGGGTTTCGCGGGCACGCTCATCGCCGAATTCGGCGATCCAACGCTTCAAGCCGGGATAACAACGCGGATTCACGGCGACGTTTGCGCCGAATTCCGGATTCTCGTAGGCGATTTTTGCCAACAGAATCGGGTCCGCGTTCGGATCCTGTACGGCAGCGACCGCAGCATCATAATCAACCATGGGATTACCTCCTTATGTTCGCTCGGTTATGCCGAACGTATGGTCCGTAGTGTTCGCAGTGTTGCGTCTTCAATGGCGCCAATGTCCTCGCCCTCGTCCAGTCTAAAAGCGCTGAACGCGTGATGTTCGGGTTCGGTCAGTGGCATATCGGCCACAATCACAGTGATATTGTCGGTTCCGCCCGCATCGAGCGCGGCCGCCACCAAGGCGTCCACGGCTTCCTGTCTTGGTTGTTGTTGCGCCTAAGACCCACGTCACTGGTCATCGCGACACGGATGGAACCTGTGGTCATGACGTTTTCCTCTTCTTATGCTTGCGCTTGACTCGCGCTGTATGCGGCTTTGCTGCGTGTCTATTTGCCAATATAGACACGCTTTTCAGCGAAAGCCGTGTACGTATCCTCCTGAAACGCGGCAAAGAAGCGAGCATTGCCTTGCGCAACCGGTCGACTCCATTCCAATATGTGGTGGCTTGGCCCGATGCAATGTCTTGCCCCGAGAACGTGGCGTAGTCGGCTTCCCGACCGAGTTGAATCAGTGCCTGATCGTCCGTGCCGAGCTGACGGGCGATTGCGCCGGCCTGATCGCGACGAGTGCCCTTGGCTGTGATGCCGCTTTGCTCGGCAAGTATGTGTATGGCATTCCACCCCGCTGCCACACGGGCTTTCGGACTGCCGTGCCGTCGTGCACGTGCCAGCAATGCAGCTTTAAATATCAGGATTAGTCCGCAAACGATGAGCAGAGTCCACAGGGGGCTTCCATAGATGGCTACCGCACGAGTAACTCGCCAGAACCGCACCCAGAACAGGTTGGTCGGCGAATCATCGGCGTCGGTACCGGCCAACGAACTCTGGCCTTTGGCCTGCGTCTGATCGCGCAGCGGGTCGGTCAACGGCACTGGTGGTTGCCGGACCAGTGTCTGCGGATTCGGCGGCGTCAGGTTCTGGTTTTCATCAGGCACCTTGGTCTCCTTGGGCGTCGGATAGAACGCCACCCATCCCAGGCCTTGCAATTTGATTTCCACCCAAGCGGTCACATCATTGCCGGTGAATTCGATTTTGGTGCCATTGCCTGAAGTCTTCTCCGTGCGGGCATCGGTGATTTCGCCATCCTCGTTTTTCGGCAGGAATCCCAGGACCACACGGGAGGGCAGTCCCAGCTCACGAGCCATCAGTGCCATGGCGGAGGCATATTGTTCGGAATCACCCACCATGGCCGTGCCTGCCAGCAGCTTGTTGATACGGTAATTGCCATGGCCCGCATCGGAAGGATAATCGCCTTCCAGACCGTGTGAGAACCATCCGGAGTCTTTCAATGTGTCGGCCAAGGCCGTGGCGGCGGCACCGCCCGAGGACTGTCCGCCGGCAATGGACGTGGCCAGTTTGCTGGCCGAATCGGGAACATCCTGGGCTGAAGGCTGCGTGATGCGGGCCGCGGCCGCACTGCTGATCTGCTTATCGGTGGGCTTGTGGGCTATGATGCCGGATTCGGTATAGGTGAGTCCCTTGCGCGTGCCGGCGGGAATAATGGCGGAATCGGTATCCGTGTTGTAGTAGAACGTGTCATTGCCGTTGTCGGCATCGTTGGCGAAGCTCACGCCAGCGGCCGCTCCCGCCAGCGGCAGCCAGGTGTCGGTCAGTCCCTGATCGACGGTGAAGGTCGCAGTGAAGGATTTACCCTGCTCATCCGCCTTGATCGTGGTGCCCACGCGATGATAATTCGAGGAGCCCGTGGCTTCGGAAGAATCGGACAGGTTCCATACTGTGCCGTCGAATCGATCCATCACCGCAAGTTTGACCGGTGTTCCGGCCGGTAGATTATGGACGGTCAGCAACACGTCTTTTTTGTGGTCCTTGATATAGGATCGCATGCCGCTGAGCGGGCTGGTGTAATCGTAGGGGCTTAACGGCGGATCGTAGCGGTCACGCAGCACGAAACGGTCCTGCGGCACCAGCAACGTGCCCCCGAAAGCAAGGCCGGCAGCGAGCACGACGATGATCAGCGCGGATATCCAGCGCCCCCATTCCAGCAGTTCAAGACGCCAAGACAGCCAGATAATCAGCAGCAAGGCAAAGGCAATGCCGCAGATGGCACGTTGCCAGCCGCTGTCCGTACCCAGCAGAGCACATACGGCCACGGCCGCCGCAAGGGGCGGCACTCCCACCAGAGACAACCATGCGTTGGCATTAATGGCAAACACGCCGGTGAGGAACGTAAGCCACAGGCCGATGGTCCATACCGCCATCAGTACGCCGTCTTGCGTGCCCAGAGGCGGATCGACGGAAATAATGTACTTGAACGAGCCAAACGTCATTTCCCAACCTGAACTCAAGGTCTTCAAGGTGGGAATCACGTAATGGGACGTGGTGGAACTCAGCGTTACCACCGGACCGATGATGAATTGGGCAAACGCCAGAAACACGATTTGCCACCACAGTCGCAACGCCGGCAACATGCCCACCAGAGCGATGATCGCGCCCAGCAAGGTGGCCGGTACGGCGGCAATCGTCCAAGTGGCCACGCCGCCGTACACGTCGATGAGATTGGCTTGCGCCAGCAACATCATCGCCGCTATGAGTACAAGGCTGGCGATTCGTTTGCCCCACGGCTGGCGACTGAGGCCCATGCCGCGAAGCACATTGCCTCTGGTCATCCAGATAACCGAATGTGTGGAGTCGGCCCAGGAGCCGGTGGTGGTGGAGGTTCCGGTGTACGTGCCGGAGGAAGTGCCGGTGTATGTGCCGCTCGATCCGGCGTACGCAGCGGTATTGGTAGTGGTGATACTGGACTGGTCGAAGGTCATGCGAGCACCCCCATGATCAGCGGGAGATCATCGAGTTCGCCGATGGTGGCCAATGTGAAATTGGCGAATCTTCTGATGCCGCGATTGGCGCCGGCGCTGGCCTGCAATACCACGCAGCTGGCCGATCGGGGCAAGGCCAAGGTCATGCGCTTGATTTGCTCGATGTCTTTCAGCGATCCAACAGTGAAAAAATAGAACGAAGCATCAGGACTGTGCTTCAGCGTGCCCTCGGCGAGATTCGGATTATCCTCACGATCAGGCTCTATGGCACTGGCGTTGTCGAGGAACTCCATGGCGTTGCGCGGTTGGCCATGCGCGTTGCCCGCGTGACAGACCAGCGGGCGATCCTGCAGCAGGCATTTGACGCCGATGGAGGAGTGGATGGACACCGCCATCTCGAATTCCTCGCCGTTGACGTACTCATCCGGGTTCACGCTGATGGTCACCGAGGTGTCGGTGCGGCGCGTGGCCTCATATTGGCGAATCATCAACGTGCCGGTTTTCGCGGAGCTCAGCCAGTGGACGTTACGCACGTCGTCGCCCGGCTCGTATTCGCGCAATCCGTAGAAGTCGAGATCATCATCCACGATCTGGCCGGATGGTTGGCCTTCCAGATCGCGGGGCACGCCGGCATTCAGGGTATCGAGACGCACGGTACGAGGATGGATGAATACGGTGATGCGGTCGGCCAACTCCTTTTCGTGACGCACCAGGCCGAACGGGTCTCCCTTGCGGATGCGCAACGGGCCGATGGGCAGTATTGCGCGCGATACGGTACGGAACTCCACATCGGTTTGCTGGGATTGCCCGGGAGCCAGCATGGGGATGTTGAATCGTTCACGCGCATCGCCGATTGGCAGATATCCGCGTGCCGTGGTCGTCGGCGTTCTGCCGGTGTTGTCGATGCCGACGATAACGGATACGGTGTCTCCCACGGTCACGCGATGATTGGATACGGCGATGGACGCGTGGAAGCGTATGTTGCCGAGGGAAAGCGCGATTGCCGCGAGCATCATCACCATCGCCACGATGCCGAATACGAGCAGCTCATGCCAGTCCAGAGGCAGGAACGCAATAAGACATGCGATGCCTGTGCCCGTTACCGCCCAGCCCAAGGGCGAGACGTAGGATGCGAAGAACCGTCTGATGCGTCTTACCGCGCGCTTGAACATGCGTTCAACGCGCCGGCGACGGCGTAATGAGGCGGATGCAGATGCCATGGTCGGATACCTTTCCAGGCCCTATCAGGAACCGATGGTGGGGGAGGGAACGTCTTCGAGCACCTGTGCGATCAGGCTTTCCGGAGTCGCGCCATCGAAGGTGGCTTCCGGAGTCAGCGTGATACGGTGTGCGAGCACGGCCACTGCAAGGTCCTTGACGTCATCCGGCACCACGTAGGCACGGCCATCGGCCGCGGCCCAGATACGGGCGCATCGGGTCAGTGCCAAAGCGCCACGCATGGAGGAGCCGACCGTGATCTTCTCGTTGTGGCGGGTCGCCTCGACGAGCCTGACGATGTATTCACGAATCGCATCATCCACATGGATTTCGGTGGCCACCTGACGCAGCCGCATGACATCGTCACCGCTCAGCACCGGGGAAATGGTCTGCGCACGGTCGGTGATATCGACCTGCTTGAGAATATCGACGGACACATCATGGCCCGGGTAGCCAATCGACGTCTTGATAAGGAATCGGTCCATCTGCGCCTCAGGCAGCTTATAGGTACCGAGCTGCTCGATGGGGTTCTGGGTTGCGATCACGATGAACGGCTGCGGCACATCATGGGTGACGCCGTCAACGGTGACTTTCTGCTCTTCCATAACCTCCAGAAGTGCGGACTGCGTCTTCGGCGATGCACGGTTGATCTCATCGGCCAGCACGATGGAGGCGAAAATCGGGCCCTCGCGGAACTCGAATTCTCCGCGCTTCTGATCGTAGAAAGTCACACCCACCACATCCGAAGGCAGCAGATCGGGCGTGAACTGAATACGCTTGAAACCGGTGGAAATGGAGTTGGCCAAGCCTCGGGCCAACTGGGTCTTACCGGTGCCGGGGTTGTCTTCAAGCAGAATATGGCCACCGACCATCAGTGCGGTGACGCATTGCTTGATGGGGATGGTCTTGCCGATAACCACCTTGGAGACATTCTCGACCAGCGCATTGAAGGACTGCTGGAAATCCCGGACCTGAGCCGTGGGCTGGGACAGTAGTCCTGAATTGATGCTGGCGGGCAGTGCCGATGCGGCTGCTTGCGCGGCTTTGCTTGACTGACGCTGCGGTTGGGATTGAGGTGTGCTGTCATCGCCCGCAGGGATGAAGGCGGCATCAGTAGTAGGAGACGGCTTTTCTGACGACGCTTGTGACGGCCACTGCGGCAGGTTAGGCAGCGCAACGGGCTGCGGCACCGACGCGGTGCTTGGGGTCGTGCCGGTGTGTGGTGCGGATGCCAGGTGCGTGGCGTCGGACAAGTGCGTGGCGTCGGATAGCTGCGTGCTGTCGGACAGACGGGTCGTGTCAGACAACTGCGTCGCGTCGTCGATGTTCTCGCTCATGGATGTTCTCCTACTGCTTGTGAATGGTGGTTGACGATATTGGGGTATTACCGAAACCAAGAATCCAGGGGTTCTTGGCCAAAGTGATGACATCGGTACCGGATTTGAGCGATTCGGTCCCCTCCGAGGAGCCAGAGGGGCGTGTGCCCGCGACGCTGTCTCCGTCCGCAGTGTTGTCGAGACCGGAGTATCCCGGCCCGCCGGTGACTTTGACGCTCCACGCGTAGTTGCCATCGGCGGCCACGGCCAGGTCGGTGACGTCCAATGGCTGGCCGGAGTTCCACGTGAACGGTTGACCATTGATGATGATTTGTACAGTGGCCGGCTTGCCATAGACATCAACCGAACCGCCGGTGACGTTAATGACGTGAGCGTTGTCTGACCAGCGCAGCCCCTGCGGTTTGTTGATTACAGCCTTCTTCTCATAGGTGTAGGGAGCGCCATTGCGCGGGCCTCCGGTGGCGGCATCGCTGGTAGCGCCGTTGAACACCTGTTGCACCGATGCGGTGTTGCATCTGGCCCAAGGACTCATTCGGAAGTCGAGTGAGTTCCGGTTAGTAGCTGTACCGGAATCGATGCCATCGGCAGTCACGCTGTAGGACTGCGCATGCCCATGCTTGGTCCAATGCACGGTGCATGTACTGCCGGATCCGGTGGTGTAGACGTCAGTGGGCGGCTGGACCTTGTACTGCGGGACAAAGCTGCTCTCGCCCGTGCCGGCGGAAGCATCGCGCTGCGGCACCACGGTGGCCGTTACGGTGATTGTTGTGGTGTTGAGCAACGACTCATCGATGGAGAACGACCGGGAGCTCGGTGACTCGCAAGAGGCTTCGCCGCCAGCGTCGCCACCAAAGGATATCTTCCGGCAGCCGGCATTGCGGTTGTTGCCGAGAGTGACTTTCGCCGTTACTGTGGTGTCGTTGTTCGACAACGCAATGTTCGGCGCATCCGGGTCTCCCCAGATCTTCTCTGACGGCGATGCGGCGGACTCGGCACTCCAATTGATTTTGTTATGGGCTTTGACGGTCGCCGTGATGGCGGTGCCATCGGAAATGTCGTTGTTGTTGAACGTAAACGACAGCTCGGTGGCCGTATTGCCGGTTTCTTTGGTCTGCGGAGCACCTGCACCGGTGACGGTCACCGAATAGTTGTCGACGGCGCTGAAATCACCGCTCGGTGCCTTCCATGTCACCTTGGCGGTTTTATTGCCACCCGTGACCGTAACATCGGTGGGAGCGGACGGCACCTTGTCCGGTGTGGCTTCGACGGCGGTGGACGGCTTGGACCAGCCGACGTCATTTCGCGCGGCGACGGTGAAGGAATAGGTTTTGCCGTTCTTCAGACCAGTGACCTGGCATGAGGTGACGGCACCGCAATCCTTCTCTCCGGTGGCGGCGCCGGTCCAACTGACCTTGTAGTTGGTGATCGGGCTGCCATTGGCGGCACCGGGCGTCCATGTGAGGCTGACCGCGCTGTTCTGCGGTTCCCCGGCTACGGGGGAGAGCAGTGGCGGCTCGGGCTTGTCGATCACGGACACGGTAATCGATGCGGTGACTTCACGATCCTTGGACTTGGTGCCGTCTTGCACGGTGACGAGCACGGTATTCGTGGAAGCACCCGGATCGGATGCGACGGCGATGGTGACGTTTCCGGAGGCATCGCATCCGGCGATAGTGAGTTTGGCGGCGTCATCCGCCTTGCAGCTGATGACGGTCAGCGAGGAATCGGGGAACGGATTGTACGCGCCGGTAAGCGCGTTCACGGCATCGCTGGCACCGGCCTTGATCTTCAGCGTCTTGTCGCCGACGCGTGCCAGCGGACGGGTGGAAGACACTACGCGCACGGTCACACCGGCATTCACGGTGCCCGCGCCGTATGCGATTTGCACGGGAATGGACGCGGTGGTGCCAGGAGCGGCATCCTTGGTGGCGGAAACCTGCAAGCTGCCGGAACGGGACAGGTTAGCGGTGATTCGCCCGGACGATGAGCTTCCGCCGGAATACGTGTATTGCTTCTCGTCGTCATACACGCCGGACGGTGCATGGGTGAGCGCCGTCAGATCAACGGTCTTGGGGGCCGCGCCCGCCTCGACATCAATAGTGGAGGACGAGAACGTGGGCGGCGGCACATCGCGGCCTATCACCGTGATCTGGAGAGTGATCACTGCGGAATTGATGATCTTGGTCTTATCCGATCCCTGCTTGCCATCCACAGCGGTAAAGGTAATGGAGGCGGGGCCTGCGTAGTCTTTTGCAGCAGTGAACTTCAGGGTCTTGTCGTTCACGTAGAAATCGGAGTTGGAAGCCTTGGTGGCGCTGATGGAATCAGCGCTTTCGATATACGGTTCCTTGCCGGCGCCGACGCGAACATAGTCATTGATGTTGATTTCAATGGTTTCGCGCGAATTGACCTTCAATTCCGGTGCCTTGGGACGCAACGTGGGCGGAAAGACACCATAGGCCGGTACCTGGATGAACGCGGTGGAGGTGATGTTGTATTTCGTATTGGTCACCGTGTAAGGCACGGCTCGCGCCTGTGACGTCAGGTCGACGGTGATGGTGGTCGAATGCTCGCCGCCCTTGACGTGAGCGTGAGCGCTGGCGGAGGGATGCACGCCGACCTTGAGCTCATTGGCTGTGCCGGAAGGATTGGCGATCCACTGGGAAACATCCACATCCACGGACTTCTTATCGATGGTGGCGGCGGACGGCACACGATAGTCGTAGGCGGTAGGCGGCTCGATGGCGGCATTCGGATCCACGTTTACCGTGAGGGTGGCCGTATCGGACAAGCCGGCCTTGTCTTTGACCGTGTAGGCGATATAGGCGGTGGTGGCGCTGCCGGGCGTGGTGAAGGAGATCATATTGTCTTTCACGCTCACCCCGTCGAGACCTTGGACCTCGACATGCTTGTCGACGGTCAGATTGGTGTTGTCGCCGGAGATGTCGTTCTGCGCGACCGGCACGGTTGCGGCTGTATTGGGCCTCAACGTGATTTCGTCATCCCTGGCGTATACGCCGGAGTCGGACGATCCTTGGAATACACCCACGCGGATCTGCGCCTGTGCGCGCTGACCGGTCCAATCCTCCACGGCATAGGAGAAGGTGTCGGTGCCGGACGAATCCGGATACGCTTCATAGACCAAGTAGTC
This sequence comes from Bifidobacterium longum subsp. infantis ATCC 15697 = JCM 1222 = DSM 20088, assembly GCF_000269965.1. Lineage (NCBI taxonomy): Bacteria > Bacillati > Actinomycetota > Actinomycetes > Bifidobacteriales > Bifidobacteriaceae > Bifidobacterium > Bifidobacterium longum. The sequence goes on along the minus strand of NC_017219.1, from coordinate 2,242,997 downwards.
GGAACCGACTTCGGATATGCGGCCCAGCGTGGGTGCCTTGTTGCCCAGACCCAACAGCTGATCGTCGTCGCCATCCGTGTCTATGCCGGTCAGCATGATGGGGACGCGGACCTTCTGCCCGGCGGCAACCTGCGCTTCGGCGTCATGCGGGGTTGGCACGGCCTTGCTCGCTGCGTCGCTCTTATGCACGGTAATGGTGATATTGGCGGAAGCCACATTGCCCAGATTGTCTTCAACCGTATAGGTGATGGGGAAGTTGCCGGTCTCGCTGGATGCTTGGTAGCGGACCGTGTCTCCAGAGACGAAAGCCAGGCCCTTGAACGTCTCCTTGTCGTATTGCAGGTTGTTCTTGAGTTTGACCGTGGTGCCATCCGAGTAGGACACATGGTCAAGCACATCCACGGACACGATGCCGCCGGTACGCACCTGGGCATTGATATTGCTGGCCTTGGGCACTGAATTCGAGGTGGTCAGAGCCGGTGGCTGCAACACGATGGTGCCCTTGGCGGTTCCGGAGGCGTTGGCCACGGTGTAGGTAAGGGCGACGGGTTTCGTGGGCACCTGACGCGCGGTGATATACACGCGCTTATGGCTGACGAGACCAACCTTGATGCCGGAGTCGGCCGGTGCGCTCACCGTGGTGACGGATAGCACGCCGCCCATCGGATCGACGTCATTGGTGAGCGGCTCCACAATGGCGGTATTATCCGCGCCAAGCAGGGCGACATCGTTGGCGGCGACCGGTTTGGCGGCCTCGCCGGTGGCGGGCTGCACCTCGACGCGAGCCAATCCGGTGGCCGGAATCGAGCCTTGAGTAATGGTGTAGGGCACATAGTAGGTGCCGGGATTGGTGGCCTTGAACGTCAACGACATATCCGCCGCATTGGTGGTCGTCGAAGCGCCGTTGGGCGTATCCACCTGAGTCAGTTGTGCCGGCTGCAAGGAAGTGCCATGCACGTAAGAGGACAGCTTGACGACGGTATCCGTGTTGGGAACGGTGGTTTTCGCTACCGGGTCGATGACCGCGGCCAAGGTGTTCGCGGGCTTGACCGAGAAATACACCATGCCGGTGCCGGTCGCTGTGCCGTCGGAGACGGTGACCTCGACGCCCACACGTCCCGACGCCAGCGCACCTGTGTTGAACGTAAGTTGGCCGTCGGCTCGGGTGGACACCTGCACCTGGTCGGTGTTCTGGGCCACAGCGGAGACCAGAGTGAGCGGGTCTCCATCCGGATCGTTGAAGCTGCTCAGCGCATTGGCGGTATAACTGGCTCCCTGCTCCACATCGATCTCGGGAGGAGTGTCGAACTGTACGGGAGCGTGGTTGCCGCCATCATTCAGGGTTACGGTCACCGTGGCGGAAGAGGTCTGGCCGCGGCCATCGGAAATATCGTAAGTAAAGGTAACGGTGCCTGCGGATGCGGCGGAGGCATCGAGTTGCAGATACCGGCCATCGTAAATCGGCGAAATGGTGACGTCTTTGTCGTTTGGTGCGCCAACCTTGGTGATTTTCAGTACGGAACAATCGGTCTGCTCGTCATTGCGCAGCACGTCGAGAATCTGTTCCGAACCGGCTCGCGCGCCGATTTCATCATCCTCGGCTTTGATTTGGCCGGATTGCGCGGAACAGGTCTTGGAGAAGTCGTGGTGGTTGTTGGCTGAGTCGTTGTTCTGCTGTTCTTTCCCGGTCTGCTCGGTCTGTATTTTGTTCCACTGTATTTTGATGACTGTGGTGGAATCCTCAGGGTTCCACACATTGCCGTTAACCGTGTCGTTGAGCACCACAAGGCGATGGTTGGTGCGGAACACCAATTCGGAAGTGGCATTGACGGATTCGAGGGTTTGCGGCTTGACGCTGGTATCCGTGGGGGAGCAGGCGCGAATGTAGTTGCTGGCCTTCTGGCTCCAAGCCGAGTACACGCAGCCCTTGGACGATACCGGTCGTGCCGGATTCGCCTTGCCCCCCGTTGGCTATGAAATTCGCCTTGGCATTGGATTTCAACGGGATAAGCGCAAGGCCTCTCGGTGATGCCGCGGCCACCCAATCGGACTGTACGTCATCGGTGGGAGGCTCCTGAAGGGTGAGGGTGCCGGTCGTGTCGACATCGACGCGGCCGCCCTTGAATATGACGGTTTTGCCGGTTGCGATTACCGGCGTGCTCCCGATGACGGTAAAGCTTTCAACGGTCTGCTGCTTGCCGTCGGTCAGCGATTCGAGGGTTCTGGCCTTGGCGCTGCTGGGATTGTCAAGACGCAGCACCATACCGTCGGATGGACGGTAGCCGTAGATCTTGCCATCGTGGGTTACTACGATGCGCCCGCCCTCGCCCAGCTTCATTTTCGGATCGGAAGTGGTGGGAGTCACGGAATCAAGGTTTTCCGACAAGCCGGTCCACACATTGCCGGTCTTCTCGTTGATCAGGGCTACGGTATCCCCGCCGACCACAGTGGTGGTGTTGGCTTTGATGTCGGTCTTGACACCGGTGCTGACCGTGGATGCCTTGATGGTGGAGGCTCTGTTCGTTTCGGTCAGGATGGTGTCGCCATTATGCTGTGCGATGTCGAATCGTGGGGCGGAGGAGGAGATGCCGGCGTCGGCCTCCTTGTTCTTTACGTTGAATCGTGCGGCCTTCTGGTTCTTCAGCGAAGTGACCCATACGGTGCCATCGTCCAGTTGCACATGGCGGCGTGTGACGGTGCTCATGATCACCGCGCTGGCAACAAGTCCCAGAAGCAGCAGGAGCGTGATTGCGGGAACCGTCCACGTATGCCCTCCGGAGGGCATAAGGCGGCGCAAAGCCGCGCTGATGCGTCGACGACGACCGTATGACTGGGATGATGTGGCCATCTGAACTCCCTGAACCCTGGTTTCTCTGGTTGCTGGTGTAATGACAACGCTTTACGGTTCCGATACCTGCCGTTCCTGTTGCCCATTTGGTGAATTCGCCACTGCCGGGCGCTGCCTGATGCGATACGCAATGCCAAGGTGGCATGCCCGGCAGTGGCGAGCGGATCACTCTTGCGGCTTGGCCGCACAGGCGATGGCGGGGCTGACGGACATCTGGCGGTTCTTGCGCACAATGGACACCTGAATGCAGGTCTGCGAGCCTTCCTGCGCGTTGACGGTCACCGTGGGATCTGACGTTGTGACGGTTTGCGCGCTCTGGTCGGTATTGCTGCCCTGCACTATGGCCCACGCATAGGTATCACCGCTTTGCGGGTCTGGATTCGTCCAGGTGAACGTCACGGATGACCCATCCGCCGCATAGGTGCCGTTCAGATTCTCCGGGGAAGGAATCTGGGCGTTCGCGGTATCGGTGATCACGTCATCCTGATTATTGCGGTTGTTGTCATCGTCCTTGGTGCCGGGCGTCGCCACCTGTTTGGTATCTGATCCGGTGGCGCTGTCCATGCGGGGAACGACCACGAAGGCGAATATCAGTGCCGCCGCGGTGATCGCCGCAAGTATACCGACGGTAATGCCCACCGGTTTGACCCATCGCCGTGACGAATGGGTGATCTGATCTCGCTGGTCCGTGGCCCGGCGCCGACGCTCGATGTCTTTGGGGTAGGCCGGCATCCCTTCCACGGTAACGGGAGTGGCATGCCCGAAATATGCGAATTGCACACGCTGCATGGCACGTGCGAACTCCAACGCGGAGTAGTACCGCTGGTCGGGGTCCTTGTTCAGGGCCCGGCGCAGCACCGCTTCCACATCGGCCGGCACATCGGGGCGGTTGAGGCGAGGCAATGGCTGGTTGACGATCAGCGAAATCAGTTCCGATTGCGAACGCGGATGATATTCGTGCTGGAATGGCGAGCAGCCGACGAACATGGCGTACAGGGTGGCCGCCAGTGAATAGATGTCGGCGGCTTCCGAACCATTGGTCAGATGCTGAAGCACTTCAGGCGGTGCCCACGGCGGCGAGAATCCGGTTTCGGTACGGTCATACACATCGGTGGAGATACCGAAATCACCCAGAACAGGCAAGCCCTTCGAGGTGATGAGAATGTTGCTGGGCTTGATGTCGTGATGGATGATATTGCTGCGATGCGCGGTGAACAGCGCGCTTGACAGCTTGATGCCGAGGTCGAGTACTTGCTCGCAGGTCATGGACCGGGCCTTCATGATGCTGTTGTAGGTGCCGCCCGGCGCATATTCGATGACGATGTAGCCATGGCCATCGGAGGTGACGCCGGCATCATATACCGGCAGAATGTACGGGTGGGATGACAGTTTGGCCATGAAGTTGGCCTCGCGGTTGAACAGGGCAGCGGCCCGTGGGTCAAGGGTTTTGGCGCTGACCTTTACCGCCACCGGGCGTGCGGGCATACGCTGGTTATATAGGTACACCGTGGCGGTGGCACCGCTTCCCAACATCTGGACGAAATCATATCCGGGCAGTTTCGGCGGCCTCATCGGAATATTGGCCATCTGTTCCCTCCCTCCTTGGAAAATGCACTCTCTCTGCATTCGTTCTACAGGATACCGTCAAGGGTACGATTCTTCGTTGGGTTCGGTAAAATTTTTCCCTCTGTGACGGTCGGGTTTAGGCTGGAGCCATGATGACGAGACTTGAACCTGGAACAGTGCTGGACGGCATCGACCGTGATGGAGCGGCGAGGCTGATTGTCGGCACGCCTGGAAGCGGCAAAACTGAATTCGCCTTATCGGTGTTGATGGCGGGGCTGCGCCGCTACGGTGGCGCGCAGGTGGTGATGGCCGTATCCGGCCGTGTGGCCGCCGACGCATTGGGCAATCGGGTGATTCGTGAGCTCGGGTTTTCCGTGCAGGCCAGGCCGGTCACCACGCTGGGTGCCGTGTCATTCCGGGCCATATCAGCTTCGCGCGAGGGAACTGGATTGCCGTCGCCTCGATTGTTGAACGGTGCGGAACAGGATGCTTTGCTGCGTCAAGTCATGGCCGTGCATCTGCGCCATGCCGTAGCGGGAGATGATTGCGGCACCTGTGATCTGCTACGCATCTACTTTGCCCAGGATGACTGGGCGAAACTCATACGCGATGCCGGTGCCGGCGAGATGCCCGGCTCGGCCGCTTCCGCACAATCAAGCCTCTTGAAACAAGGGTCGGATTCACCGTCTCCGACGTCGGCAGGCGGCTCGACCAGCGCGGATAGGTTCACTCGAGGTATTTCAGATGCGTTTATCAGCCAGTTGCGCGATATGCTGGCCCGATTGGATGAGCTCGGTGTAGGCGTTCACGAAGAGCCACGTCTTTTGGACGCCGTGACGGAGGACGCGCGATTGTCGGTGCAATGGCGTTTGGCTTTCGCGTTGCGCCGTGAATATATTGCAGCCCAAAGCGCGGCATATCCGGGGCAATACCGTTTGGATGCCTCGTATTTGCTGGTGGCAGGCGCTCGTGTGGTGCATGAGGCATTCGCCGCCGATCACGCGGATGATTCCGGCCGGCCTATGCGTATGGAGGCGTTGGGCTTGCCCCGGCTGCTGGTTGTGGATGATGTTCAAGACACCACGCTGGCCGGCATGCGCTTCTTGGAGGAGTTGGGGAATGCCGGCGTCAAGTTGGTGCTGGTCGGCAACTCGGATGAATCGGTGCAGACCTTCCGTGGATCGTATCCGGAATATCTGATGCGCCGTGCCGTGGAAGGGCGGCTGAAAGCCAAGGAAGAACAGCTGGTTGGCGGCAGTACCGGCGCTGATCAGTCGCACATGACGATGGCTGATGTGATCGCGTCTCGTATTTCGCTGTCGATTCCCTCGCCGGAAGACGAGCCGCTGCCTCCGGCCGAGCGTCCCGGCAAGCTGACCGCCATACTGGGCGGAGTCGATGCAGCGAATTATCAGTCGGACGGCACAGTGACCGCCGGCCTGTACCGATCCTCACGTGAGGAGCTGGATGATGTGGTCTGGCGCATCAAGCGGGCGCATCTTGACCGGCATATTCGGTGGAACGACATGGCGGTCATCGCCCACGACAATGCCGCCGTGCGGCTGTTCGGCGAACGACTGCGCCGAGATGGTGTGCCGGTGCGGTATTCGTCGGTTACCCGTCCTTTGAAGGACGAGACTTTCGTGCAGGGGTTGTTCGCGCTTGTGGAGCTTGCCCGATTGCGTGCCGAGGGAATGGCGGAATGTCAGATGACGTTGGCTTCCTGCGCGGCATATGTAAGGACTAGAGTGGCCACGTTGATGGACGGCCCGTTGGTGAGTGCCGGGGCCAGACCCGGTCAGGGGCGTCCCGCAAGGCTTGCGCCGATCGAATCGGCCATGGGGTCGTTGGAGTCGCTGGCGCATCTCGCCACGGATGATGCCATGCTGACCTCTCTGACGACGGCATGGGAAACATTGCGTGAAACATACCGTGAAACACGGCATGAAACAGGTCGTGACACATCCTCGTCAGTGGTTTCGACGTCAGCGGTTTCGTCGCCAGTGACTTCGTCGTCAGTGTCTGTCGAAATACTCGGTGAGCCCTCCGACAATGACTTGGCCTTTGGCGTTGACGCGCTATACGTGATGCTTGCCGTTGATGATGCCGCCGCGCCGGCGCAGGCTGCGCTCGCATCCATCCACGCGGTGCTCGGCAACGACTCTCAGGCCCGCGCTTTTGCGAACCTGTGGCATCTGGTGGGCAGCGTTGCTTCCGGCTTGGAGCGGCTGCCGGCAAGCCAGCGCGTACAGCCGCGCTATGCGCTGTCTGTTGCGTGGAACGCCACCGGTCTGGCACCGGTCTGGCAGCGTGCGGCATTATTCAACACGGCAGAAGGGCGTACGGCCAATGACCGGCTGGACGCGGCAATGCGCCTGTTCCAGTTCGCCGATGATTCCACCGCCAGCCGAGACGTCACGTCATTCATGGCACAGGTTCGGGGCATGGAAGTGCAGGCCGATTCCTTGGCCCAAATAGGGCCGGTGGAAGACGCGGTGACATTGACCACGCCGGCAGGCGCGGCCGGACGCCACTGGGAATATGCGTGGATACCGGTGGTCCAGCAAGACGTGTGGCCGAACCTCGCCGGGCGCAACACCATGTTCGGTGGTGAAGACCTTGCCGAGCTCGTGCTGAGGGGAGCGCTTGAAGAAAGCGACAAAACCGGTCATGATCCGCGGTTTGCGGCTGTGCTGTCGGGCGAGAAGAAGAGCTTCCTGGTCGCGCTGACCCGTGCACGGCGAATCATGATCAGCGCGGTATGGAACGACAGCATGAGCCCATCGGACTTTCTTTTCGGGTATCTGCCGGAATACTATCCGCGCAACCGGCAACAGGCGCCTTTCACCACAGTAGGGGCACATGCGGGATTCGCCGAATATGATCTGGCCGGATTGGACGCCGACCCACGTGGGTTGGTCAGCGCCGCCCGCGCGGTTCTGGCCACTGCCCAACCGCAGCAGGCTGCCGCAAAGGACGCCGCGGTTGCGTTGACACTCCTGTCAGAGCATGGTGTGCGCGCCGCAAATCCGCAGAGCTGGGCGTTCGTGGAATCGCCGGCCCAATCGGATGGCACATCATCTGGCGGTGCGTCATCTGGCGATGCCTCATCCGACAGTGCCTCATCCGACAGCGCGTCATCTGGCGGTGTACAGTCTGACGGTATCCAAACAGGGAAGGGCAAGACGGATGCGCAGGCCGCACCCATGGTCACCCTGTCTCCATCGGCGGTCGACAGCCTATGGGCGTGCCCGGTGTGCTGGATGCTGGAGAACCGGTTCGCCGGTCCTCGCCCCAGCTCCGTGGCCACCAGTTTCGGAACCCTCATCCATGCGGTTGCGCAGCAAGGCAGCGAGGAAGGGCTGGACCATCTTTCCCACAATGCCCAGGCGTTGGCCACACTGGGCTTGGACTCCACGGCCGGCACGGAACGCCGCATCGAGGCTGTCACGGCACGGCTTAATGCCATCTATCAGAGCAAACGTCCTGATCCGAATGCCATAGCCGACACCCGGAACCGCTATGAGGCCACCCGTAAGGACGAGTCCGCGGCGGATGCCCTGCGCAACATCGCCGATTACTTTGTGCGCAGCGACGCCGATCCGGAAACGTATCTTGGCAAGAACTCCAGCAACTTCAGCATTGGCGCATTGGCCGGTGCCGAATGCGAACGGGAGTTTGCCGCACGATTCGATGTGCGTGACATACTCGACGCATACAATGCCGTGCCCGGCATGCACCCGATTGATCGGAACACGCTGGTCCGTCTGATGGGAGCACTGGTCGGAGGATGGCCGGAAGGCATGGACGAGCATCTGACCGTGAGACTGTCCGGGCGCATCGACCGTATGGAAACCCGCGTACTCGCAGACGGCGGCGAATGCATTCGCCTCATTGACTACAAAACAGGCAGAACGCCCACGGTCAAACAGATTTTCAATGATTTGCAGCTCGTATGCTATCAGCTTGGCCTCGTATTCCCCGAAGACGGGCCGCGCGGTGCCAAGGCACTTGCCGCAATGCCGCATATCAGCCAAAGCGCGCTGTTCCATGTCGGGCAGAATACGGCACCAGCCAGAAGCTATGCTCCGGAAGGTGCCTTCCAGCCGCCGCTGTTCACTGATGGTTCGTTGAATGCCGAACCGTTCACGCCACGATACTGGTATAAAGACCCCAACCGTTTCTTCGACATACCCGCCATAGATCCGGCTACTCCTCCCGAAGGTGTGAGTGCCGAAGCGTGGGCGCAATTCGCCGCGCTCGCCGGTACGCAGACGTTATGGTCGCTGACCATGATCGCCCGCGTATTCTATGCCGCGGCGGCCAGCAGGTCGGCCATCATCGAGGCCCATCCGCAAGACACCCATATCGGATTCTGCCGTATGAAGAACGTCTGCCCTGCCTGTGCAGGCCAGATCGACACGATTTTCGAAACGAGGCAAGCATGAGCACGTTCACTCCCAGTGCGGAACAGGCCGCCATCATCGATGCGCCAGTCAATGCTGACGTACTGGTGGTTGCCGGTGCCGGTTCCGGCAAAACCTTTACGATGACCCAACGCATCATCGCGCTTATCAATCGAGGTGTGGCACCTGAACGCATCCTTGGCCTGACCTTCACACGCAAGGCCGCAGGCGAACTGCTGGAACGCGTCTCCGCCGCAGTGGCCGGTGATATGGCGGGCTCTACGACCGCCACGGTGTCTGATCGGGCATTCCTCAAGCCGGCCATTTTCACGTATGACGCCTTCTTCCAGACCATCGTGCGCCAATATGGATTGCTTGTCGGATTCGATCAGAACACGCAACCATTGAGCGCAGCCGGAGCGCTTCAACTGGCCACCGAAGTCATCGACAGTCACATGGATCTGGCGTTCAGTGAGGATTTTGGCGCCTTCTCCAGTTTGGCGAACCGTGTTCTGGCGTTGTCGGATGCCATTGGCAGTGCCATGATCGGTGCCGGCTGCACCAGCTTCGATGATGCGATCAATCGAGTACGGCAATGGGATTCGGCATTCATCAATCGATTGCAACAAGCCGTCGCAGACGAACCCATGCCCGAGGACGAGCCGAAAATCCCCAAGATCAGACGACTGAAGAAAGATACCGACGCCAGCTGGCAAGCCAAGCTCGATGACCGTGCCGAACATCTGCACGCCCGTTGCACCTATCATTGCGGTGCGCTGCTGGAGACCACGCGCAAACGCGATATTCTGCTCCAGCTGGTGGAGGCCTATGCCCAAGCCAAGCGGGAACGCAATATGGCCGAATTCTCCGACTTCACCATTGCCGCGTATCAGCTTATCGAGCGCTTCCCCTCCATCGGAGAGCGCACGCGCCGCAGGTACAGCCATGTGCTGCTCGACGAATATCAGGACACCTCCACCACGCAGGCCGCTCTGCTGGCAGCACTGTTCCATGTGGATGCGTCACGGAGGTCCGCCGTCAACGCGGTGGGTGATCCGTTCCAGTCGATTTACGCATGGCGTGGTGCCAGCCCTGGTGCATTCCGTATGTTCCAGCAAGATTTCCACCTGTCTGCCGGATACAAGCCATTCCCGTTGTCCGTCACCAGGCGCAACAGCCGTATAGTGCTCGAAGCCGCCAATAATCTCACGCTGCCGTTGCGCTCCAATCCGTCGCGTCCCTCCAGCTCATTGATGCGTGAGGTCGATGTCTCATCGCTCGACCCCATGCCTGATGCCCCCGAAGGAACATTGGGAGTACTGGGCTTCGCCACGGCCGGGCAGGAGATCGACGCCGTAGTGCGTTTCTGCAAGACGGCCATCGCACGGCACCGTTCCGCAGCCGAACAACAGGAACAGATGCCGGGCGAACAGAAAGCGCCGGTCGCCGTGCTGTTTCGGTCCAAATCACATATGCCCGAATATCAGGCGGCATTGGAACAGGCCGGATTGACCACATTCGTGGTCGGCTATTCCGCGCTGTTGGAACGTCCGGAAATCCGCGATCTGATGGCGTTGCTGCACGTGGCCGCCGACCACACCGATACGGGATCGCTGATGCGTTTGCTGGCCACGCCACGATTCACCATGTCCGCAGCGGATTTGACCATGTTGGCCCGTTTTGCTGAAGAACAGAACATGGAACAACGCTTCCAATCATTGGTGCAGGCCGGCCTTGCCCAACCGGATACATCAGCGAATGAATGGGCGGCTGTGGTGCGTGAGTACCGCGATCAGGTGGCCAATGCGGTATTCCTGCCAGACGTATTGCTACGCGGCGACCTGGTAAAACTGCTTGAACGGTTGAGCGCACACGGGCGCAACGCCATAACCCGGGCCGCGGTGATGCTCAGTCAGGTGCATGATGCCGTCGGGCGGCCACTGGGCGACGTGATTCGCGCCGGCATAGAAGCGTTGGATCTTGACATCGACACCGTATTGGCCGGTGTGCTGCATAATCCGCAGCACCGCGCCAATCCCGCTTTGGCGCATATGCCTATGGATGCGATTGTGGATTTGGTGGATACGTACACGCAAGAGATTGCCGCTGAGCAAACTCCCTCATTGCATGGGTTCATCACATGGGTGGATCATCTGGCTTCGGTGGAGGATGAAGCCGCCAGTCTCCCCGACGCTCCGGTGGATGTGGAACTGATGACCGTACACCAGTCCAAAGGGTTGGAATGGGATGCCGTTGCGGTAGTGGGGCTTACCGCCGGCGGATTCCCCAGCAATCAGGGCGACCATCTCAAGATCGTGCTGGACGAACACCATACGGGAGGCACCGAGCAAGGTCACTGGACCGCACCCGAATATCATGAGACCGCCGACTCCTGGCTCACCAACCCCACCGCCGTGCCCGTGCCTATACGCGCCGATGCCGGCATTTTGCCGCGATTCCCCCATGATGCCGATGTGGAAGCCGACCCCATCGCATCGTTGGCGGCTTTGGATGATGTGGAGCTTATCGATGATGAAGTGTTCGGCTCCATGCGCGAATTCGGCGATGGCGTGGAAGAAGTGGATGCATCCGGCTGGTATTTGACGCAGGCGGAGGAATATGGGCGCCGGCTGCATGCCGACGAACGTCGATTGATGTATGTGGCGCTTACCCGTGCGCGGGAAGATGCCCTGATGACCTATTGCGCCTATACGGGCGAATCCGGGCGGGACCCGTCAGTGGTGCCCAAAGGCTCTCGCGCCGCTCAGCCATCCAATTTCTGGCTTGAAGTGCATGACGCGCTCCAAGCCCGTGAACATGCGATATCGGCTCAGGACTGTGTGGGACGGCTGCAAGCCGCCAATGCCGGGAAGCCCATGCTGATCTCGGCGCAAGGCGAAGCGATTGCCCCTCCCGAAGGGTTCTTTATCGGAGAGCATGCCGCGGCATACGGTGACGCCGTGGTGGGGGAGGCGTGGCAAACGCCGATTACGCAGACGGATGCCGCTGTCGAATTGCCGTGGCCGGCTACCCTCAGCGACGCGGTGCATGAACAGTTGTCACGTGGCATCGATGTCATCGCCGCAGATTCCTCGTCACTTGAGCAGCGCCAAGACGCCGGCCCACTGCTGCAACGGGCGCAATTGCTGGTGGACGACGCCGATTTGATGGCCGATGCCGCCAGCGGCCAGTCGCTTGATGAGGCAGTCAAAGCCAAGGCGCAACGCATTCTGGCCGCCGGACGCCAGAACGTGACAAGCCTGCAAGCCCGCGTAGGTGGCATGAGCGAACGGGAGGAGCGCCTCTACTGGCGTAGCATTATCCGTCCGATTCCACGAATATCGTCTCCGGCGGCCGAAGCCGGCACGCAGTTCCATGCGTGGGCCGAGCAATTCATCAATGCCGGTAAACCGGATGAAGCGGTACTGGCATATGAAGCCGAATCAAGTATGCCGCATACAGGTCAGGATGCGGTATTCGTTTCCCGGGAAGCCATGTTGGCCGATTTGGCCGAACGGGAGCGGCAATGTCGCAAGCCATCCACACGGCAGCCCGCTGTCCCACAGTCCACGGCTCAACAATCCGCATCCGCCGCATCCGCCGTATCCGCCGCATCCATAAGTAGCGACAATGCCACCGAGTCCAAGCTGGTGGCGTGGCAGCGCAGACTGGCCGAATCATCGTGGGCCAAGCGCATCCCGGCGTGGACGGAGCGTGCCATCGTCGTGGACGTGCCGGGCGTGGGCCTGGTCAATGGCAAACTCGATGCGGTATTCATCGGTGGACTTGACCCGTCCAGCACCACCGTACGCTTTACCGTGGTCGACTGGAAAACCGGTCGTCGGCCCACCAAGCCAGACGACATCACCCGCAAACTCGCCCAGCTCGACATGTACCGACTGCTGCTGGCAGCGGTCGAAGGTGTGGAATTGGACAGTATCGACGCCACTCTCTACTATGTCAGTGAGCCCGACGAGGGCTTGCGCGAGCTTCACGCCCGTGCGAAAACCAAACAGGAAATCCTTACCGAGTTGAGCTCCGGCATTCCCGAACAATCTGACAACGACTGAGCCCAAAGGCTCATGACCTGTGCACCATCGGACGGCCTTCACCGGCGGAGAGACCTTATGCATCGCAAGGCATCTCCGATGATGAAGACGACTGGCCATGTACCGGTCCGCGGTTGAAACGCACCGCGTGACGTTGCTCGGGAACCGCTACCCTCGGATGGCACGTGTGGGCGGGCGCACGTGCCGGACAACGCACCAGTAAGGAGTTATTGTGTCCACGACTCGCGCGGTTTCGAAGTCGTCCGCTGCCCACTCGCCCTACCAGCGCCTGTTCATGCTGCCCGGAGCCAAGGCGTTCTGCCTGTCCGGCGCGGTGGCACGATTGCCGATCTCCATGATGAGTCTCGGCATCGTTCTGGCGCTCAACCATCTCTACGACAATTGGACCATCGCCGGCACCATGAGCGCCGCCTACGTGCTGGCCATGAGCTGCGTCACCCCGTTCTACGCCCGCGCCTTCGACCGTTTCGGCCAAGCCCGCGTGGGCCGGCTTGCGCTCGCCGTGCAGATCGTGGCCATGCTCGCCTTCGCCTTCGCGGCGTTGGTGCGCGTGCCGATTCCGCTGCTGTTCGCCCTGGCCATCATCATGGGTCTGACGCAGTTCTCATTCGGTGCATTGGTCCGAACCCGCTGGTCCTATGCGTTGCGCGGTGTGGAAGATGGCGAACAGCTGCTCAACACGGCCTACGCCATGGAAGCCGCCATTGACGAGATCGTCTTTATTCTAGGGCCGATTCTGGCGGCTTGGCTGGCCACCTCCGTGCATCCGGTATCCCAACTGTTCGTGCCCACCGTGGCATGCGGCATCGGCGGCACCATATTCTTCTCGCTGAAATCCACCCAGCCGCCGGTCATCGTGGAACAGGTCACCGTGGCCGCTCACGATGACGGCAGCCCCGCTGCAAGCGAAGATGCCGACCAGCTGACCCTGCGCCAGCTCAAACGCAGCGGTGCCAAGCCCAAAAGCGTATTGCTCTATACCGGCGTACTGCCGTTGCTCGCCGTGTTCATCGTGTTCAATATGAGCTTCACGTCCTTCGACGTGTCCATCACCGCCACCATGAAATCCATGGGACTTGAGCCCTTCCTCGGTCTGCAATTGGCGATGTTCGCGGTCGGCTCGTGCATCGGCGCGCTGGTGTTCGGCTCTCGCCAACTCAAAGGCTCCCATTGGGCGCATATGGTGATGTTCCTGTCGCTGTTGACCGTCGGCTACGTGTTCTTCCGGCTGTCAATGGACAATCTCATCCTGCTGGGCGTCTTCGAAATTCTCTCCGGCCTGACCGTCTCGCCGACGTTCGCCACCGGCAACCTCATCGTCAAGGATCTGGTGCCGGCGGAATCCCTGACCGAAGGACTGAGCTGGGTAACCACCGCAGGCACGGTCGGCACCTCGATTGGCTCGTCCGTGGCCGGTATTGTGCTTGACGCCTCCAACCCTCATGTGGGCATGATGCTGCCATTCATCTTCACGCTGGCGTCCGTGCCATTGGCGTTGGCCGGATGGGCCTTGGCCAAGCGGCGTGGGTGAAACGGGATCGGGCTACGCCCGATGGATGGTTGGCGGCTTCGCCGGGGTCTCTCCCTCAGTCCGCTTCACGGCCAGCTCGAACGCAATTAAATGATGGCTTTCAGCCAACTGAATTATTGCTCACTGTCGTTCGCCCTCACCTAAAAACGCCTCCGGCGTTTTCTTCACGGTTCGGCTCGTCAGAGGGAGCTTGATTCTGTGGACGGGATATTGGCGTGAGGGCTTGGCGGTGATAGGCTGATTGCCGATTGGAAAACGTCCCGGGTACATTGCCGGGCAGGTACGGGTAGACAGGGAAGAAGACATGATCAAGGTTTCGGTGGTCGGAGCAAAGGGCCGCATGGGCTCGCACGTGGTCGAAGCGGTGAACAAGGCCGAGGATACGCAGCTGGCGCTCGCATTGGATGCCGACGACGACCTGACCCAGGTCACCACCGACAACACCGATGTGGTCGTCGAATTCACCGTGCCGTCCGTCAGCCTGAACAACGTGCTGACCCTGATCGGCCAAGGCGTGGACGTGGTGGTCGGCACCACCGGCTGGACCGACGAGAAACTCACCCAGGTCAAATCCGCCATCGCCAACGGCCCGAAGCCCGAAACCCAGAAGGTCTTCATCGCACCTAATTTCGCGATCTCCGCCGTGCTGGCCGACTACTTTGCCACCAAGGCCGCGAGATACTTCGAATCCGCCGAAGTCATCGAACTGCACCACCCCACCAAGGTGGACGCCCCCTCCGGCACCGCCATCCACACCGCCCACGGCATCGCCGAAGCACGCAAGGCCGCAGGACTCGCCCCCGTGCCGGACGCCACCGAGACCGATGGCGGCTCACGCGGCCAGGTGGTCGACGGCATCCACGTGCACGCCGTGCGTCTGCGCGGCCTCAACGCCCACGAGGAAGTGCTCTTCGGCAACGCCGGCGAGCAGCTGACCATTCGGGCCGACAGCTTCGATCGCACCAGCTTCATGCCCGGCGTCCTGCTTGCCGTGCGCAAGCTCGCCGGCGACGCTCCGGCCGGCCTGACCATCGGCCTCGACCACTTCCTCGACCTGTAATCGACCCGCAGTCGACCCCGCAATTCGGGCAGGGAAGCGCGCCGGGACGCGCATCACGGCATTGCCGCCGGTTCCGGTCATAATGCCACGCATGCAGCAACAATCAAGGTACGTAATATATTAAGAGTCCACAATGGGAAGTACGGTGAACACTATGAGCGAGCATGACATGCACCTTCTTGAGCCAGCACCTTTCGGCCGCATTCTGCCGGCTATGGTCACCCCGATGAAATCCGACGGCAGCGTCGATTTCGCCGCCGCGCAGAAGCTCGCCAAATACCTCGTCGCCGATGGCGCGGATGGTCTGGTGGTCAATGGCACCACCGGTGAATCGCCCGTCACCCATATGGATGAGAAGGTCGAGCTGGTCAGGGCCGTCAAGGAGGTCGTCGACGTTCCGGTGATTTCCGGCGCCGGCTCCAACGACACCGCACACACCGTGCGTATGGTCGAACAGACTCAGGAAGCGGGCGCCGACGCGGTGCTCGTCGTCATGCCTTACTATTCCCGCCCCTCGCAGGACGGTATCGTCGGCCACTACAAGGCCGTCGACGAATCCGCCGAAAAGCCGATCATCGTCTACGATGTTCCCGGCCGTACCGGCTTGAAGGTCAAGGTCGAAACCTACGACCGACTGGCCGGACTTGAACACGTCAAGGCTGTCAAGGACGCCACCGGCGATCTTGCAGCCGCAGTGGAGAAGCAGCAGCGCACCGGCCTCGCCTGGTATTCCGGCGATGACGGCCTGTTCCTGCCGTTCCTCTCCATCGGTGCCGTCGGCATCATTTCGGTGATTGCCCACGTCGCCTCCAACCCCATGCAGCAGCTTGTCCAGGCATTCGATCGCGGCGATATCACCACCGCCCGTCGCCTCGCCAACCAGCTCGCCCCCCTTGTCCACGCGTTGAATGGCGACGGTTATCAGGCCGTCATGGCCAAGGCTGCGCTCAAGGTCAAGGGTGTTATCCCCTCCACCACCATGCGTCTGCCGAACATCGGTCCCGACGCCACTCAGCTTGACAAGGCTGAAGAGGGCATGCGCGCTGCCGGACTGCTGTAAGCCCGAAACGCTGCATACGGGTTGCCAGCCCGCCGCCCCTGCATGACAGAGCAGAGGCACCACAACAGAAATCCCAAAAAGGTTATGGCACAAGAACAAAAGAAAACAAGCAAGAACACGAATTCTCGCCGTCGCGGTTCCGCGCGCGGCCGCAACGCCAACGGATCCAACAGCCGTACGCCGTCCCGTAAGATCAACGCCACCCGGCAGGCCACCGCACCTCAGCAGGATGCCGTGCTGATCGCCCCGCCGAAGTACCGCAAGGGCTCCATGCGCATCACACCGCTCGGCGGCTTGGGCGAAATCGGCCGCAACATGAACGTGATCGAATACAACGGTCACCTGCTGCTCATCGACTGCGGCGTGCTCTTCCCCGAGGAGGAGCAGCCGGGCGTGGATCTCATCCTGCCCGATTTCAGCTACATCAAGAACCGTCTCGACAAGGTCGACGCCCTGGTGCTCACCCACGGCCACGAGGACCACATCGGCGGCGTGCCCTACCTGCTGAAGCTGCGCCCGGACATCCCGCTGATCGGCTCCAAGCTGACCCTCGCCTTCGTGGACGCCAAGTGCAAGGAACACCACCAGAACCCCACCAAGGTTGAGGTTGCCGGCCGTGAGAAGCTCAAGGTGGGCCCCTTCGACCTCGAATTCGTCAACGTCACCCACTCCATCCCGGACGCCCTGGCCGTCTATGTCAAGACCCCGGCCGGCTCCCTGATCGACACGGGCGATATCAAGCTCGACCAGCTGCCGCTCGACCACCGCATCACCGACCTCGTCGAATTCGGCAAGATCGGCGAAAAGGGCGTGGACCTGCTGATGATGGACTCCACCAACGCCGAGGTGCCCGGCTTCGTCAAGCCCGAGACCTCCATCGGCCCGGCCCTTGACCAAGCGTTCGCCCAGGCCACCCGCAAGATCATCGTCGCCAGCTTCTCCTCCCACGTGCACCGTGTGCAGCAGGTGGTGGACGCCGCCCACAAGTACGGCCGCAAGGTCGTGTTCGTCGGCCGTTCGATGGTGCGCAACATGTCCATCGCCGCCGACCTGGGATACCTGCACATCCCCGAAGGCACCGTCGTGGACCTGAGGCAGGCCAACGACATTCAGGATGACAAGCTCGTCTTCATGTGCACCGGCTCCCAAGGCGAGCCGATGGCCGCACTCGGCCGCATCGCGGACGGCAACCACCGCGACATCCACATCAACGAGTTCGACACCGTGATCCTCGCCAGCTCCCTGATCCCGGGCAACGAGCACGGCGTCTACAAAGTGATCAACAAGCTCGTGCAGCTCGGCGCCAAGGTCGTCAACCGCGACAACGCGGCCGTGCACGTGTCTGGTCACTGCAACGAGGGCGAGCTGCTGTACATGTACAACATCGTCAAGCCCAAGTGTGCCATGCCGATCCACGGCGAAAACCGCCACCTGGTGGCCAACGGCCTGATCGCCGTCAAGACCGGCGTGGACCCGCAGAACGTGGTCTTGGCCGAAGACGGCGATGTGGTCGACCTCTACCACGGCAAGGCCGCGGTCGTCGGCTCCGTGCCGTGCGGCTACGTGTACGTCGATGGCGATTCCGTCGGCGAGCTGACCGACGAGGAGCTGGAGAAGCGCCGCATTCTCGGCACCGAGGGCTTCGTCTCCGCGTTCGTGGTGGTCGACACCGACAACCAGGAGGTCGTCACCGGCCCGAAGATCTACCTGAACGCCGTGGCCGAGGACGAAAGCGAGTTCGACAAGGTCCGTCACCAGATCGTCGAACAGCTCAACGACCAGATGATGCAGGGCACGCGCGACACCTACAAGCTGCAGCAGACCATGCGCCGTACGCTCGGCAGCTGGGTTGCACGCCAGCTGCACCGCAAGCCGATGATCGTGCCCGTCGTGGCCGACATCGCCCAGGACGTCGAAACCGTAGAAACCAAGTAGTCCGGATTATCCAGGGACGACCGTAAGGAGTAATTGAAGTCATGCCCGGTTCGAATCTCACTCGTATTGAAGCCGAAGAACGTAAGGCCGTTATCGAAGCGCCGATTCACTATCACGTCGACCTTGACCTGACGGTCGGCGCGAAGAACTTCGGTTCCAAGTCGCTCATCTGCTTCAACGCGAAGCCTGGTTCGTCGACCTTCCTCGACCTGATCGCCGACGAAGTGACCTCCATCGACCTCAACGGCACGCCCCTGGACCCGGCCGTGGCCTTCCAAGACAACCGCATCGAACTGACCGACCTCAAGGAGAAGAACGAGGTCACCGTCGAAGCCAAGTGCCGGTACTCCAACACCGGCGAGGGCCTGCACCGCTCGGTCGACCCGTCCGATGGCAACATCTACCTGTACTCCCAGTTCGAGGTGCCGGACGCTCGCCGCGTCTACGCCGTGTTCGACCAGCCTGACCTGAAGGCCACGTTCGACTTCAAGGTGCTCGCTCCCGCCAGCTGGATCGTCACCTCCAACATGCCGGTCGCCTCCATCGAGGACGATTCGCGCACGACCCTTGACGGCACCCTCGGCGACAAGCCGAACGAAAGCACCCGCCTGTGGAACTTCGAGCCGACCCCGGTGATGAGCTCCTACCTGACCGCCATCTGCGCCGGCCCGTACGCCGAATGGCACACCGAATACCACAACGAGGACGGCCGCGTCGTGCCGATGGCCCAGTACTGCCGCCAGTCGTTGGCCAAGGCCTTCGCGAAGGACGTCGACTACCTGTTCGACATCACCAAGAAGGGCTTCGCGTTCTACGCCAAGACCTGGGGCGTGCCCTACCCGTACGCCAAGTTCGACCAGATCTACGTTCCCGAATACAACGCGGGCGCCATGGAGAACATCGGCATGGTCACCATCCGCGACTCCTACGTGTTCGAATCCAAGGTGACCGACGCGCTGGCCGAGCGCCGCGTGGTGACCGTGCTGCACGAGCTCGCGCACATGTGGTTCGGCGACTACGTGACCATGAAGTGGTGGAACGACCTGTGGCTCAACGAGTCCTTCGCCGAATTCACCTCCACGCTCGCCACCGCCGAAGCCACCGAATGGCACGACGCCTGGGCCACCTTCTGCTCCGGCGAGAAGAGCTGGGCGTTGCGCCAGGACCAGCTGCCCACCACGCACCCGATCGTCGCCCCGATCAACGACCTCAACGACACCTATGTCAACTTCGACGGCATCACCTACGCCAAGGGCGCCTCCGTGCTGAAGCAGCTGGCATTCTATGTGGGCCGCACGCAGTTCTTCGAAGGTATCCACAATTACCTGAACCGCCACGCCTACTCCAACGCCACCCTGGCCGACCTGCTGAGCGAACTGGAGAAGACCTCCGGCCGCGATCTCAAGGCCTGGAGCGCCAAGTGGCTGGAGGAATCCGGCATCAACACGATCGCCACCGACCTGACCGTAAACGCGGACGGCACCATCGCCGAACTGAAGCTCACCCAGAGCGCGCCGGCCGAACACCCGGTGCTGCGCCCGCATCGCCTGGCCGTCGGCTTCTACAATGAAGACGCCGCAACCGGCAAGATCGTGCGCACCGAGCAGTTCGAACTCGACGTGGATGGCGAAACCACCATCGTCGAGGCCGCGGCAGGCAAGCCGCGCCCGGCATTCGTGCTGGTCAACGACGATGACCTGACCTACACCAAGATCCGTTTCGACGCCGAATCCCAGGCATTCGCCGAAGCCAACCTGCATCGTTTCGACGATGCCCTGGCCCGCGCCGTGACCTGGCTCGCCTTCTGGGACATGACCCGGGACGGCGAGTTCCCGGCCGAGCGTTTCGTGGACATGACCCTGCGCCTGCTGTCTACCGAAACCGAGTCCACCACCTTCCGCTACGCGCTGGCCTGCATGAGCACCACCGCCCACCACTACGTGGCGCCCGCCCGCCGCGACGATGTGCTGCGCCACGTGGCCGCCGAACTGTGGACCCTGGCCAACGCCGCCGAAGCCGGCTCGGACACCCAGTTCCAGCTCGCCACCGCCTATCTGGGCTATGGCGAGGAGGGCGACGCCGCATTCGCCGCCAACGCACACGGTCTGCTGGACGGCACCGTGCGTCTTGAAGGCCTCGAAATCGACAACAACTTCACGTGGACCATCGTCCAAGCGCTCACCTCCGTCAACGAGATGACCAACGACGACGTGGACGCGCAGCTCGCCAAGAAGGACACCACGGAGAACCGCGAGTTCGCCTACGGCGCCCGCGCCTCCATGGCCACCACCGAAGCCAAGGAATGGGCGTGGGATCAGGCGCTCCACAACGACGAGCTGACCAACTCCCAGCTCGAGGCCGTGGCCGGAGGCTTCTCCGCCACCCCGCGCCACGACCTGGCCGAGCCATTCGCCGCCCGGTATTTCGAGGCCGTCGACTGGATCTGGGCGAACAAGACCTACCACATGGCCGAGGCCCTGCTCAACGGCCTGTACCCGGACCACGCCGACCCCGCCACGCTGGTCCGGCTCGGTGACGCATGGCTGGACGAGCATGGCGACGCGGACAACGCCCTGAGGCGTCTGATCATCGAGAACGTGGCCTCCTCCCACCGCACTCTCAAGGTTCGTGAATACAACGACGCCCTCTGACCGGTGACCGCCGACTTCATCGGCCATGGGACACTCGCCCCGTGTCGCGGGACGCCGCATGACGGTGCCCTCGACCGGGGCGTTCCCGTATCGTCCCCGCGCGGCCCCGGAGTGGATTCCGTGGCGGTTTTTCGCCGAGTCGCGCCCCGCGCCGCGGTACAACGACTACGATGGTGCGGGTAACGCGATACAAGGAGTGGAACTTCATATGCCGAAGATGTTTGGAACCGATGGTGTTCGAGGACTGGCCAATAGGGATTTGACCGCACGTCTGGCGTTGGATTTGGGCGATGCCGCCGTGCGTGTGCTCGGCGACGCCGGCACCCAAGACGATCAGCCTGAGGGGCGCCGCCGCGCGCTCGTGGGCCGTGACACCCGTGTGTCCGGTGATTTTCTGGCTTCCGCCCTGTCCGCGGGCATGTCTGCCGGCGGCTTCGACGTGATCGACGCCGGCATCATCCCCACTCCGGGCGTGGCCTACCTGACCTCCGTGCTCAACGTCGAGATAGGTGCCGTGATCTCCGCCTCCCACAACCCGATGCCCGACAATGGCATCAAGTTCTTCGCGCGCGGCGGCTTCAAGCTGCCCGACCAGAAGGAAGACGACATCGAGGCCGTGCTCGGCCAGGACTGGGACCGCCCGACCGGTGCCGGCGTGGGCCGCGTGAGCCACGACCAGACCACCGCCACCAACCTGTACATCGATCATCTGGTGGCCACCATCGCTCCGCTGAACGACGACAAGACCCAGCCCAAGCCGCTCAAGGGCCTGAAGATCGTGGCCGACTGCGCCAACGGCGCCACTTCCGTGGTGGCTCCCGAAGCCTTGCGCCGGGCCGGTGCGGACGTGATCGTGATCAACGCCTCGCCGGACGGCTACAACATCAACAAGAACGCCGGTTCCACCCACCCCGAGCAGCTGCAGGCCATGGTCAAGGCCACTGACGCCGTGATGGGCGTGGCCTTCGACGGTGACGCCGACCGTTGCCTCGCCGTGGACGAAGACGGCAACATGATCAACGGCGACCAGATCATGGGCATTCTGGCCCGCGCCAAGCAGCGCGAAGGCAAGCTCAACCACGACACCCTCGTGGTCACCGTGATGAGCAACCTCGGTCTGAAGCTCGCCCTGAAAGACATGGGCATCAAGACCGTGGAGACCGCCGTGGGCGACCGCTACGTGCTTGAGGAGATGCTCAAGGGCGGTTACTCGCTTGGCGGCGAACAGTCCGGCCACGTGATCAACCGCGAATTCGCCACCACCGGCGACGGCACCCTGACCGCACTGACCCTGTGCAACGAGGTCGTCAAGTCCGGCAAGAGCCTGAAGGAGCTCGCCGCCGACTTCCCGCAGCTGCCGCAGACCCTCATCAACGTGCCGAACGTGGACAAGAAAGCCGCCGCCACCAACAAGCGCATCCAGGATGCCGTGGCCCGCGAGGAGGAACTGCTGGGAGACACCGGCCGTGTGCTGCTGCGCCCCTCCGGCACCGAACCGCTCGTGCGCGTGATGGCCGAGGCCGCCACCCAGGCCTACGCCGACGAAGTCTGCACCCGCCTCGCCAAGATCGTCGCCGAAGAACTCGCGCTGTAGCACCCTTCCCTAAGGAAAAACAATGTTTGGAAAGAACGCCAAAGTCGACCTCGAACTCAACCGTGACGTCGAACAACTCATCAAAACCGGCGGCAAGGAGAAGATTCTGCCCATCGTGCAGGCCGGCGAACCGGTGTTGCGCCAACGGACAGTGGCCTACAATGGCCAGCTTTCCAAGCGTACGCTCGCCAAACTCATCGATACGATGCACACCACCATGCTGGAGGCACCCGGCGTGGGGCTCGCCGCCACCCAGATCGGCTTGGGGCTCGCGCTCGCCGTGGTCGAAGACCACGTGCGCGACGACGAGGATGATCCGCGCGAAATCGCGGAATTCCCCTTCCACGTGATCATCAATCCGAGCTACAAACCCACCAGCGACAAAACCGCCTCGTTCTACGAAGGCTGCCTGAGCTTCGACGGATACCAAGCCGTGCGCAAGCGTTGGCTCGACATCACCGCCGAATGGGATGATGAAGACGGCAAACACCACAGCGAGCCGCTGCACGGCTGGCCCGCACGCATCTTCCAGCACGAAACCGATCATTTGAGCGGCGAGCTGTATATCGATCGCGCCGAAATCCGTTCGCTGACCACCAACGAGAACCTCGAGGACTATTGGTGCGACGACCCGGTGCCCACCGAGGCCGCTGAAGAGCTCGGTTTCGCACTATGACCGACCGCGCATGGTTCGACGCCGCCAAGGGAGACATTCCCCAATGGGCGGCGGCTATGCCCAAGGACGCCGATGGCACCACCATCGACTGGGACTGGGTGCGTTCTCTGGACCTGGCGCATGGCGTCGGCACGATACCGGAATCCACCCCACGGTCCATCCACGACGCATTGAAGGCCGACTACGCCACACGCGAGCGTCTGGAATCGATCATCGCCCAATGCAACAGCGCATTCATGACCGATTTCGACCGGCTCATCGGCTCCTATCGTCTGCCTCGTGCGCTCGCCTACGCCAATCGCCGGCTCAACGACAACATCAACACGATGTTGCATCTGGGCGAACAGCAACACCTATGGGCGGTCAGTCGCGAACGGCGGGGGAGGGCCACCATTGCCGTGCTCAAGCCGTACTCCGGCAGCGGCCCGTCGAACGATGACCAAGGCATGCTGGATCTGAGCGGCGAAGCCGGTGGCGCATCTGCCGGAAATACTGCCGCCGAAAACAGCGATGTCAAGTTCCCCACAACAGTCGCCTTGGACGATATCCAAGATCGTACGGAGGCGATTCTTGACGCACGCGCCAAACGGCGTAAGGCCCAGCGCTTCCAGAAGCGTGCGGGCGATGCGGCGATGGCCCGCGCCAATCTCTCCGGCGCGACTTCGCCGGGTGGTGCCGCTCTGCCGGGTGGCGCCGCCGCGTCTGGCAACGCTACCGGACACCATCCCAAGCCCGACTGGCGCGACGCCTATCTGCCCGGCCGCGACGTGGACGCGGTGATGGGCATCGACATCGAAACCACCGGCATCGATCCGGCGCGTGACTACATCATCGACGTCGGCTTCGAATTCATGAACATGGCCAGTCCGCGCCCGGCCGGCGAACCCGAGACATACGCCTATGAGCAGGGCTATTATGCCGCCGGCGACGCCTACGGCCAGTCTCGTCTCGCTTTTGGCGTGCCGCCGGAAAACGCGGCGCTCGGCAACGCCCTCATCGCCAAACTCACCGGCATCGATGTACGCGGCCGCAGCAGCGAGGCCGGGTATCGACTCTTCGACGAATGGCCCCAAGCCCAGGCCGGCCTGCTCGCGCGGCTTATCCAGCAGCCGTACGTGGCGCATAACGCCACCTTCGAACATAGCTGGTTCATGCTGAACGTCGCCGGATATGCGGAAAGCTACCGTGCCGGGCGCATCACCATCATCGACACCCTGCCGATGAGCCGGCAGTGGGACCCCGGCGCGGTGCCCACCAACGAGCATCCTTACGGAGACAACACGCTCGACGCCTACGCCAAACGTCAGGATGCGCTTGATTCCGCCCACAACGAACGCCACTTGGGCCTTGAGGATTCGCACATCATGCTGGTGGCCATGAAACACCATCTGGCGGCGCTGAAAGCGCAAGGGAAAGGGCCGTGGGGGCCCGCCGGCAGGGCTGGCGTCGGCGGCAAGTCTTGCCGTTCTCGCTGAACATGTGGAGCAGCAGTTACAGACAGAACGACATGTACAGGGGAAGCAAACGGCGATGGTCTTTCTTCGCCATGGGGCGTGGGTGGAGCACGTATTCCTCTCCCGTTCTGCTGGCGAACTTCGCGCGGAACTTGTCGAGGGATATCGTCGAGTATCGTTTGCCGGACTTGACCTCGATGGGGCTGATCCGCGGTTTCATCGCGGCGTCCGGGTACGGGCGCACGATCAGGAAATCGATCTCCATGCGCTCTTCACGCACGTTGGACGACTTCGCATAGAAATACAGGTCATGGCCGGCCGCGGCCAGCTGCTGGGCGACCGCGTTCTCGGCGAGCATGCCCTCGTTCACGCCGTCGGCACCCAGCAGCACCTGACGGTACACATCCGGCAGCGACGTGCCGTCCGCGGAGAACGCCATGGTAGACAGCAGGCCGGTGTCGGCCATATAGCATTTCACGACCGTGTCGTCGGCGCTGAGTGCTAATCCCAGCGACGGGTCCTCGGCCAGCGTGCACAGGTTGACAGTCGCGGCCTCGCGCATCCATGCAAAGGCCGTCATGAAGTCACGTGAGCGTGACCCCTCCTCGACCTGGGTGTAGACCAGTTTCTTCTCGTGCTTCGCCAGCTGTCCGGGAATCGCGTCGAACACTGCGCGCACGCGCTTCGCTGCTAGTCCGCCGTACTTGCCAATATCCTCCCGATACAGTTTGAGTACCAGGCGCTTGGCCCTGTCCGCCGCGGCCATGTTGCGGGCGGGAGCGTAGGCCGCCACCGCCTGGGGCATGCCTCCGACCAGCATGTACTCGCGCCATAGACGCGATGCCTTACGATGCAATGAGTCCGGCAATGCCACGCCGGAATCGAACGCGTGGCGGATCATCCGAACCAGGGCATCCTCACCCATCGCCCACAAGAACTCCTCGAAATCCATCGGTCCCATGCGCATGGACTCCTCCTCGGAGGGGATCAGGATGTCCTTCACGTTGGCGTTGATGGAGATCAGCGAACCGGTCTCGATGTAGTCGAACCGTCCATCGGCGACCAGATGTTTGATGAACTCCCTCGCGGGGGGAAACATCTGGACCTCATCGAAGATGACCAGTGACTGGTGCTGCGTGAGCGTTACGCCAAGCGCCGCGCTCAGGTACAGGAACAGGCCGTCGAGGTCGTTGCGTAGGTCCAGGAACGTCTGTTTGAACTCGGCGTCCACTCGCGTGAAATCAATAAGAGCATATGACTCGTATTCGTTCTTGGCGAACTCTTCGGCGACTGTGGACTTGCCCACGCGGCGGGCACCCTCGATTAGCATGGCGGTCCTGTCATCAGCTCCCTTCCATGCCAGTAGTCTGTCGTACGCCTTCCTCCGGAACATCAACACTCCTTGATTGCACGTTTCTAAGGTTTTATCATATCGCTAAATTGCACATTTATAAGGTTTTATATTTGGGGTAAACACACCTTTTTTGAGTTCTAAACATGGTGTGACATACGTGCGGTGAAGCCCGCGTACTGATTGGTCAAGTTAAAAGAACATTTCGTGCGTGGCGGTCGTGCAGATTTGCATCGGTATCTGAATAGGCGTTTACGCCGTGAACGGATTGTATCGGTTTGTAGTCGGTCGTAAGCGGTGAGTACACTATTGGCATCGTGAGTGACTATCAGGACAGCCGACAGCAGCGTGAGAACCGCCGCCGCACCATCGTGCGTGTGGTGTGCGTCGTCATAGCTGTGGCCATGCTCGGCTCCTTGGTTATCCCGGCGATCTACGCGGGGCTTTGACGTTGCCTTCGCATATTCGTGCCCGCAGTTGAACACGTCTGATGCGAGGGATTCGTGAGGTCGCCCGGCCGGCTATCGGCAAGGCAGGCCCCGGAACCTTCTGGCAGCATGGATTGCAGGCGAATGCGTGTGTGGCGCGGCAGTGCCCGCCAACGCCAGAGGAATGTGCGAAGGCTGCCAACAAGGACGTGACTTCCCAAGGAATCTCAAAGAACCAACAGTAAGGTAAACCACGATGGCAGAATTTGACTTTACCCAGGCGATCGGCGAAGCCCGCGCCAAATACGAATCCATCGCCAAGGCGCTGGACATCAACCGGCTCAAGGCCGACATCAAGGATCTCGAAACGCAGGCCGCGGCGCCGGGCCTGTGGGATGATCCGGAAAACGCCCAGAAGATCACCAGCCGGCTGTCCGCCGCGGAATCGCAGCTGAAGCGTCTGAACTCCGCCTCCCAGCGCATCGACGATGTGGAAACGCTCGTTGAACTCGGCCACGAGGAGGGCGACCAGGACTCTCTGGACGAGGCGCAAAGCGAAATCGGCGAGATTCAGAAGGATCTCGACCAGATGGAGATTCAGACCCTGCTCGATGGCGAATACGACGAACGTTCCGCCGTGGTGACCATCCGCTCCGGTGCCGGCGGCGTCGACGCGGCCGATTTCGCACAGATGCTGTTGCGCATGTACCTGCGCTACTGCGAGCGTAACGGCTTCAAGGCCAAGGTCATGGACACCTCCTACGCCGAAGAGGCGGGCATCAAGTCCGCCACCTTCCAGGTGGATGCCCCCTATGCTTACGGCCGACTGTCCGTGGAGGGCGGCACCCACCGTCTGGTGCGCATCTCCCCGTTCGACAACCAGGGCCGCCGCCAGACCAGCTTCGCCGCCGTGGAAGTGGTGCCGCTGGTCGAGGCCACCGATCACATCGACATTCCGGATACGGACATCCGCGTGGACACCTACTGCTCCTCCGGCCCCGGCGGCCAGGGCGTGAACACCACGTACTCGGCCGTGCGCATCACCCACCTTCCCACCGGCATCGTGGTGACCATGCAGGATGAGCGTTCGCAGATTCAGAACCGTGCCTCCGCCATGGCCGTGCTCCAGTCCCGACTGCTCGTGCTGCGCCACGAGGAGGAGGCCAAGAAGAAGAAAGAGCTCGCCGGCGACATCAAGGCCAGCTGGGGCGATCAGATGCGCTCCTACGTGCTGCACCCCTACCAGATGGTCAAGGATCTGCGCACCGGCTACGAAACCAGCCAGACCCAGGCCGTGTTCGACGGCGACATCAACGCGTTCATCGAGGCCGGCATCCGCTGGCGCCATGAACAGCGCCGCGCCGCCGAAACCGAGGAGTAAGTAGCATTATGGCACTGATCTCACTGGACAATGTGTCCAAGATCTATCCCAAAGGCACCCGACCGGCGCTTGACGACATCAACCTCGATATCGAACGCGGTGATTTCGTGTTCCTTGTGGGTGCGTCCGGCTCCGGCAAGACCACGCTCTTGAGCCTGCTGTTGCGCGAGGAAGAGGCCACCAACGGCGAGATTCGCGTGGCCGGCAACGATCTGCGGCGCATCACCAACCGTCAAGTGCCGCAGTACCGCCGTTCGCTGGGCTTCGTGTTCCAGGATTACAAGCTGCTCAATAACAAAACCGTATGGGAGAACGTGGCGTTCGCCCTTGAGGTGATCGGCACGCGGCGGTCCACCATCAAATCGTTGGTGCCCAAGGTGCTGGATACCGTGGGGCTTACCGGCAAGGAAAAGAACTACCCACATGAGCTCTCCGGTGGCGAGCAGCAGCGTGTGGCCATCGCCCGCGCCTACGTGAATCACCCGCAGATTCTGCTGGCCGACGAGCCCACCGGCAACCTCGACCCGACCACTTCGCTGGGCATCATGGAAGTGCTGGACGCCATCAACCGCACCGGCACCACCATCGTCATGGCCACGCATAACGAAGAGATCGTCAACTCGATGCGCAAGCGCGTGGTCGAACTGCACAACGGCAAGATCGTGCGTGACGAGGCTCATGGCTCCTACGATTCCGCCCTGTTCTTCCCGGATGCCGAAGTCGAAGCCAAGTCCGACACCGCCCATCATGTGCTGGCGGCGGCGACCAAGGCCATCGAGGGCAGTGACGAGCCGTCCGAAGGCATCGCCCGTTTGGCCAATTCCGTGCATTCCGGCCGCACCGGCCGCTATGGCGAGACGTTTGCGCCGCTGGAAAACACGCTGACCTGGGGCAAGGGCATTCCGCTGGACGAGCAGGCCGCCGCCCTGGAAAGCACCCAGGCGTTCGACCCGTTCAAGGACGAGTCCGGCGAGACCGCCGCGGTTGCCGATACGTCCGTGTCATCCGCCGCCGAGCCGCCGGCCCCGCCGGAACTGCCGGCCCCGCCGGAACTGCCCGCACCGCCGGAACCGCCGGAACCGACCGCACCGCCGGCCAACGAGCAGTCCGCCGGCGAGCAGTCCGCCGCAGACCAAACATCCGACGATCAACCCGCTGAGGGCGCTAAGGAGTAAGGGGGATCATCATGCGAGCACGATTCATTCTGTCCGAAACGTGGGCCAACCTCACCCGTAACCTGTCGATGCTGCTGTCTCTGACGCTGGTCACCTTCATCTCGTTCCTGTTCATCGGCGCTTCGGTGCTTACTCAGGCGCAGATCACCAAAGCCAAGGGCGACTGGTACGACAAGGTCGAGGTCGTGGTATGGCTATGCCCCGACGGCACCAGCCAATCCGCGAACTGTGCTTCCGGCAAATCGCCCTCAGCCAATGAGATCACGGCACTGCAGAAAACCATTCGCGACGAACTCAACGACGTGGTCTCCAACATTGACTACGTCAGCAAGCAGGACTTCTACGACAACACATTCACCAAGCAGTACCCGAATGGCGAATTCCAAGGCCGTACGCTGACCGCGGACGATATGCAGGACTCCCTCTGGCTCAAGCTGAAGGATCCGACCAAATATCAGGTGGTCTCCGAAGTGCTCTCCAGCAAGGAGGGCGTGGAGGACGTCACCGACCAGCGCCAGATCTTCGACCCGGTGTTCGCCGTGCTCAACCGAGCCACGGCGGTTACGGCCGTGCTCGCCGGCGTGATGGTGGTGGTCGCCATCCTGCTGACCGGAACCACCATTCGCATGTCCGCCGCATCCAGACGAACCGAAACCGAAATCATGAGGTACGTGGGTGCCTCGAATTGGACGATTCGTCTGCCGTTCATTCTGGAGGGCGCCATCGCCTCGCTGATCGGCTCGGTGCTCTCGTGCCTGATGCTTTCGGCCATTGTGAATGTGTTCATCACCGGCTGGCTGGCGAAATCCATTACCTGGATTCCTTATGTGAATCAGTTCACGGTACTGGTGATATCGCCGTTCCTGGTTGTGGGCGCGATACTGCTGTCCATCATCGCTTCAACCATCTCGTTGCGGCGTTATTTGAGGGCGTAACGCGACCGGCTTACCCGCAAGAAATGTGATGATATCGTGTGCAAACCTCTCAGGTTCACATGTTATGGTATTGGCTTAAGTGAGCGAAAGGACTATTCACATATGACGAATGTACGTGTGATCAAGCCCGCACTGGCGGCATTGGTGGCCGCCGCAGCCTGTGTGGGAGGTCTGGCGTTCAGCTCGGCACAGCCTGCCCAGGCAGACACCTATTCCGACCTGATTACTGCGCAGAACCAGCACGCCGCGTCGGTACAGCGCGAGGCCGAACTCAAGCAGCAGTTGGCCGGTGCCAGCCAGGAACTGGCGGATAAGGTACTTGAGCTGGATGATTTGACGAACAACAAGATTGTCGCCGCCCAGAGCAAGGTCACGCAGGCCAACGAGGATGCCGCCACCGCTCAGGACGAGGCTGACGCCGCATCCAAACGTCTTTCCGCCGCGCAGAAAGACAAGGAGACGCTCGAGGAGCAGATCAAGCAGACCGGCAAGGACTACGATGACGCGCACGCCGCCGTGGCCCAGCTGGCCCGTGACGAGATGCACGGCTCGAATGCTTCCGACGTGATGAGCGTGGTGACGGGTGCCACCAGCACACAGGACTTCGTCAACTCCATGCAGTCCCGGGACGCGTTGTCTCGCAACGAGGCGAATGCGGCTTCCTCCGCCGCGACCTCACTGAGCACGTCGAAGAACCGTGGCGAACGTCTGGCGGCCATCGAAAAGCAGATTGCTGTGCTCAAGACCCAGTCCGATGAGAAGGCCGCTTCCGCACAGACCGCCGCCGAAACCGCGCAAAGCGAACGTGACGCTTTGGACAAGCTACGCCAGGAGGGTGAGACGCGGCGCAACGAACTGTCCTCCATGGTCGACAGTCTGGATTCCCAATCCGCCAGGCAGGCGGCCCGGACCGTGCTGATCGCCTCGCAGGTCGATTCCTACAACCGTCAGTTCCAGAAGGAGCAGCAGGACGCCGCCAACCGGGTGGATACCGGTAACCAGGGCGGCACGCCGTCCACTCCGGTGACCCCCGCTCCGGCGCCCGCTCCGGCTCCGGCTCCGGCGCCGGCCCCCGCCCCCGCCCCCGCCCCCAGCGTCGGCGGCCAAGGCACGTCGAACGGTGATTACGGCAACGCCTATGCCGCCGGCCAGTGCACGTACTGGGCGTATGAACGCCGTAGGCAGATGGGCATTGGCACGCCGTCCTATCTCGGCAATGGCGGCGACTGGTGGCGCAACGCCCCCTCGTACGGCTTGCGCGTGGACCACAACCCTCAGGTCGGTGCGGCGCTCTCCTTCCTGCCTGGTCAGGATGGTGCCGACGGTACCTATGGCCATGTTGCCGTAGTCGAAGCCGTGTATGGCGACGGCACATTCCAGATCTCCGAAATGAACTGGGGTGGTCCGTGGAACATGCACGACCGCACGCTGACCAATTTGGGTCAGTACTGGTTCGTCCACTGATCGGTTGGTTCGGCCGATATATACGGTTGAAGGGTTCCTCTTGAAGAGGAACCCTTTTTCGTATTCGATGCCGGTCCGTGATATCGTCGGATGTTGCGTTGCTACTGCTACCCACGAGTTGTTGCCCACGAAAGGAGGAGACATGCCCAAGGAGACTGGTGAGAAACTCATCGTCCAGAACAAGAAGGCCCGGCATGACTATGCCATCGAAGACAAGTATGAGGCAGGGCTGGCCCTGACCGGCACCGAGGTCAAATCGTTGCGCGAGGGGCGCGCATCGCTGTCCGAGGCGTTCATCTCCATCGACCGCCGCGGCGAGATGTGGCTGGAGGGTGCGAACATCCCCGAATACCTGAACGGCACATGGAACAACCATGCGCCCAAGCGCAAGCGCAAGCTGCTGCTGCACCGACTGCAGATCACCAAGCTCGCCCGCGGCATCGAGGCCAAGGGATACACGATTGTGCCGCTGAGCCTGTACTTCAAGGACGGTCGCGTCAAGGCGGAGATCGCACTGGCCCGAGGCAAGAAGGAATTCGACAAACGCCAGGCCCTGCGCGAAGAGCAGGACAAGCGTGAAGCCCTACGCGCCATGCGCTACGCCAACATGCGCCACTAGTCCCGCCACTTGGCTCCTCTCCGGAGGGGGGCCAAGAGTAGGATGTCCGCGTTGTGGGTCGTTTCGCCCACGATTAACGCTTCCGTAGCATTGCACTCCTACGCTCTGGAACCATCTGGGAAACATACCCGCCCAGCTGACTATCCGGAGAGAGGAAATCCAATGTCTCTAAGCAAGGGAATACAATCCGCTGCGGCCGCCGCCCTGAGCGCGGCCATGCTGATCGCCGTGGCGGCCTGTGGCACGACTGACGGCACCGACACCGCATCCAAGAGCGGCGATTCATCCAAGGACTCGTCCAGCACTTCGATTCAAGGCTTCGACACCAGCAGCATCCAGAAGGACGACGAGATTGCCGCACTGCTGCCCGATTCCGTGGCCGGCGACGGCACGCTGACCGTCGGCGCCGATACTTCCTATGCCCCGGCCGAGTTCCTGGCCGAAGACGGCAAGACCCCGGTTGGCTTCGACGTCGACCTGTCCAAGGCGCTGGCCGCAGTGTTCGGACTGAAGGAAAACACCGTCTCCTCCACGTTCGATTCGATTATCCCGTCCGTCGGCTCCAAGTACGACATCGGCATCTCCTCCTTCACCGTGACCAAGGAACGCATGGAGGCTGTGGACTTCGTGACCTACTTCAAGGCCGGTTCCACGTTCGTGGTGCAGAAGGGCAACCCGAACAAGGTCGACTCCTCGAACCTGTGCGGCGTGAAGGTGGCTGTGCAGACCGGTACCACCCAGGAAGAGGAAGTCAACAAGGATAACGAGCAGTGCAAGGCGGACGGTAAGGATGCCATCGACATCCAGTCCTCCAAGCTGCAGACCGATGTGACTACCGCCGTGGCTTCCGGTAAGGCTGATATCTTCTACGCCGATACGCCGGTTGCCGGCTACGCCATCAAGCAGACCGGTGATACGCTCGAGGCCCTCGGCGAGGACGTTGGTGTGACCCCTGAGGCCGTGGCCGTCAAGAAGGGCGATTCCAAGACCGCCGAGGCCGTACAGAAGGCCATCCAGAAGCTGATGGATGATGGCACGTACAAGAAGATCCTCGACACGTGGGGCGTCTCTTCCGGCGCCGTCGACAAGGCCGAGATCAACCCGTCCGTCGAGTAGTTTCGGTTACTATGAAGACTCCCGTTGCCCTGCGGCGGGAGTCTTTTTGTATATGTATGCACTGTAGTGTATAAATATGCTTAACCGTTGATCGTTGCCGTTGAAGCGGCGTAAGAGAGAAGAAGAAACGATTATGCAGTCCACCAAACTGAAGTCCATTATGGCCATTGCACTGAGCTCGGCCATGCTGTTCGCCACCGCCGCTTGCGGCACCTCCGACAAGGCCGATGCCGGTACGGATTCCGCCAAGGGCGGCTCCTCCAAGTCGGTCACCATCACCAGCTACGACGTGAGCTCCGTGAAGAAGGACGATGCAATAGCCGCACTGCTGCCTGAATCCGTGACCAAGGACGGCAAGCTCACCATCGGCACCAACCCCTCCTACGCCCCGGCCGAATTCCTCGACGCCGACGGCAAGACCCAGATCGGCTACGACATGGATCTCGCCCGCGCCATGGGCAACATCTTCGGTCTCGAGACCGAAATCGTCTCCTCCAACTTCGATACGATCATTCCGGCCATCGGCTCCAAGTACGATCTGGGCATCGCCGCCTTCACCATCACCAAGGAGCGCATGGAATCCGTCGACTTCGTCTCCTACTTCACCGCAGGCATGGGCTATGCAGTGGCCGCAGGCAACCCCAAGAATGTCGACGAGAACGACCTGTGCGGTCTGAACGTTGCCGTCGAGACCGGCACCGTCGAGGAAGAGGCCATCAACAAGACCGCCAAGCAGTGCAAGGCGGACGGCAAGAAAGACATCACCATCCAGTCCTCCAAGCAGCAGACCGACGCCACCACCGCTGTGGTGACCGGCAAGGCCGACGTGTTCTTCGCCGATTCCCCGGTTGTCGGCTACGCCATCGCCCAGACCGAAGGCCAGCTGGAACAGCTCGGCAAGGACTTCGACTCCGTGCCGAACGCCATCGCCATCAAGAAGGGCGATTCCCAGACCACCGAAGCCGTGCAGAAGGCCATGCAGAAGCTCATGGACGACGGCACCTACACCAAGATCCTCCAGCACTGGGGCGTCGAATCCGGCGCACTGGACAAGGCCGAAATCAACCCGGCCGTCGAATAGTCCCCCCCAAGAATGCTCCCGCTTGCGGGAGCTGGCTCGCGGAGCGAGACTGAGGGTGGTCCACACGACGCCCAGCAATCCAGATGGGGCGCACTGTTTGTAACACAGTCGCCCCATTCGTGCACTAAGGTTCAATGCTAGTCGCAACTTGCAGTTCAGGCTGCCCAACACATCCAAGGAACCAGATTATGGCGAAGAAAGAAGTCGACGGTGAGGGGCTGAACATCCCCAACCGCATCAAGGCGCTGCCGGTCAAGCGCCCCGGCCCGATTGTGGCCGCAGTGATCGTGGTACTGCTCGCCGCGATGCTCATTCAAGGCTTGATTACCAATCCGCGACTGGATTGGCCCACCGTCTGGAAGTACCTGTTCAACGAGAACGTGCTTGAAGGCATTCGCTATACCTTGGAGCTCACCGTGATCTCCATGGTCGTGGCGATCATCCTGTCGGTGATTCTTGCCATCATGCGCAAATCCATCAATCCGGTGCTGCGCGGCGTCAGCTGGTTCTTCATCTGGTTCTTCCGCGGCACGCCTGTGTACACGCAGCTCATTTTCTGGGGTCTGTTCGCCGTGCTGATTCCCAAGATCAGCCTCGGCATTCCGTTCACCTCGGTGGAGTTCTGGAGCATCGACTCCAACGTGGTGGTCACCGCATTCAACGCCGCATGGATTGGTCTGGCCCTGAACGAGGCCGCCTACCTGTCCGAAATCGTGCGTGCCGGCCTTGAAGCCGTGGACCCCGGCCAGACCGAGGCGGCCAAGGCATTGGGCATGAACCGCACGCTCATCATGCGCCGCATCGTGCTGCCGCAGGCCATGCGCATCATCATCCCGCCCACCGGCAACGAGACCATCGGCATGCTGAAGACCACCTCGCTGGTCACCGCCGTGCCGTTCACCCTCGAGTTGCAGTTTGCCACCAACGCCATCGCCAACCGTATCTACAAGCCGATTCCGCTGCTTCTCGTGGCCTGCTTCTGGTACCTGCTGATCACCTCCATTCTGATGGTTGTGCAGTCCCGCCTCGAGGCGCACTTCGGCAAGGGCTTCGATGCCCGACCGGTGGGCACCAAGGGCAAGCAGGCGCCATTGCCGGGTAAGACCGACGGTGAACCGAAGGATGACGTGGACAAGCTCAACCAGACCACATTTGTCGGATTGAATGCATAAGGCGGGAGCGCGATTATGACTACGAATGACATCACCAGTGTTGCCCCGGTCGTGCGCAAGGCGGCTGACGGTTCCGTGATTCCTGCTGTCAAGGCCGTGCAGGTGCACAAGGCGTTTGGGCCGCTGCATGTGCTCAAGGGCATCGATCTAACCGTTATGCCCGGTACTGTGACCGTGATTCTGGGGCCCTCCGGTTCCGGCAAGTCCACGTTCCTGCGTCTGATCAACCAGCTGGAAACCCTGACCGGCGGTTCCATCGAGGTGGACGGCGAACTCATCGGCTACAAGCACGTGACCAAAAACGGCCAGGACATGCTGCAGACCCTGGACGATAAGGAGATCGCCGCACAGCGCTCTCGCCTCGGCATGGTGTTCCAGCGCTTCAACCTGTTCCCGCACATGACCGCGCTGGAAAACGTGATGGAAGCCCCGATCCACGTGCAGCACCAGTCCAAGAAAGCCGCCCGTGACCTGGCCGTGGCCGAGCTTCAGCGCGTCGGTCTAGGCGATCGCACGGACTATTACCCCTCCCAGCTGTCGGGTGGTCAGCAGCAGCGCGTGGCCATTGCCCGTGCTCTGGCCATGAAGCCGGAGATCATGCTCTTCGATGAGCCGACCTCCGCCCTTGACCCCGAACTGGTGGGCGAGGTGCTCAACGTCATGCGTTCCTTGGCCAAGGAAGGCATGACCATGGTGTGCGTGACCCACGAAATCGGCTTTGCCCGCGAAGTCGCCGACCAGATCGTGTTCATGGATGGCGGCGTGGTCGTGGAGCAGGGCGGCCCCGACATCATCGACCACCCCACCGAGCCTAGGTTTAAGGACTTCCTACAGCACGTGCTGTAGGAAGGCTGTTATATTACCTCAGCACTGTCGTGCTTCGGCGTCGCCTACGGGGAGCCCACTGGGCTCCCCGCTTTACGGCTCCGCCTACAGCACGTGCTGTAGGCCATGCCAAGCCGGGCGGACACGCCGGGTGGTTCGCCCGCGCCGCATGCTCCGATCGCGCGAATACGGCGGGTTGGATTCGCTTTGCGCAATAATCGTCCGCTAGGCTGGTGAGCCATGTGTGGAATCGTTGGATACGCGGGAAATATTGAAACGGCATGCGGTAGGCCTTTGGAGGTCTGCCTGCAAGGCCTGGAACGTCTGGAATACCGAGGCTATGACTCGGCCGGTGTGGCGCTGACCGCGCCCGGCATGGATAAGGTGGTCGTGCGCAAGAAGGCCGGCCGTTTGAAGAACCTGGTCGAAGACATCGAGCGTAAGCCGATGCCGCTTGCCACGGTGGGCATCGGCCACACGCGCTGGGCCACCAATGGCGAGCCGAGCGACGTGAACGCCCACCCGCACACCAGCATGGACGGCAAGGTGGCCATCATCCATAACGGCATCATCGAAAACGCCTCTCAGCTGCGTCTCGACCTGCAAGCCGAAGGCTACCGATTTGCTTCTGCCACCGACACTGAGGTGGCCGCTAAGCTGCTCGGCAAGATCGTGGACAAGATTATCGCGGATGAAGGCAAGCCAGACCTGTTCAAGGCTGTGCGCCGCATGGCCCGCATGCTTGAAGGCGCGTTCACCATTCTGGCCACCGACTGCCGCCAGCCGGGCATCGTGGTCGGAGCCCGCCATGATTCGCCGCTGGTCGTGGGCCTTGGCGAGGGGGAGAACTTCCTCGGTTCCGACGTGGCCGCATTCGTGGCCTACACCAAGCGCGCCATGGAAGTCGACCAGGATCAGGCCGTATGCGTGTCCGCCGACAAGGTCATCGTCACCGATTTCAACGGCAACGTGGTCGAAAACCCGAAGACCTACACCGTGGATTGGGACGCCTCGGCCGCCGAAAAGGGCGGCTGGGATTCCTTTATGGACAAGGAGATCCACGAAGACCCTGCCGCAGTGCAGCGCACCCTGCTTGGCCGCTTCGATACGAATGGCGGCATCACCCTTGATGAAGTGCGTATCGACGAACACGACTTCAAGGCCATCGACAAAATCATCGTTGTGGCCTGCGGCACCGCCAGCTACGCCGGCCAGGTAGCCAAATACGCCATCGAACACTGGGTGCGTATCCCCGTGGAAATCGAACTCGCGCACGAATTCCGTTACCGTGACCCGATTCTGACCCCGCGTACGCTCGTGGTGGCCATTTCTCAGTCCGGCGAAACCATGGATACGCTGATGGCCCTGCGCCACGCGCGCGAACAGGGGTCCAAGGTGCTGGCCATCTGCAACACGCAGGGTGCCTCCATTCCGCGTGAATCCGACGCCGTGCTCTACACACACGCCGGCCCGGAAGTTGCCGTGGCATCCACCAAGGCGTTCGTGGCGCAGATCACCGCCGCCTACCTGCTGGGCCTGTATCTGGCGCAGGTCAAGGGCGCGATGTTCCGCGATGAGATTCATCAGGTGCTCGACTCCCTGAAAGATATGCCGCGCAAGATTCAGTGGGTGCTCGACACCCAGCCCAAGACCATCCAGGCGGCCGCCGAGCGCATGGTGAACGCCAACTCCTTCTTGTTCCTCGGCCGCCACGTGGGCTACCCGGTGGCGCTTGAGGGCGCGTTGAAGCTCAAGGAAATCGCCTACACCTTCACCGAAGGCTTCGCGGCCGGCGAGCTCAAGCATGGACCGATCGCGCTGGTGGACGAGGGTGAGCCGGTGGTGTTCATCGTGCCGCCGCAGCGCGGCCGCAATGTGTTGCACGCCAAGGTGATCTCCGGTATCGAGGAGGTCAAGGCTCGTGGCGCGTACATCATCGCCGTGGCCGAGCAGGGCGACCCGGATGTGGAACGGTACGCTGACGTGGTGTTCTGGCGCCCCGCCTGCCCAACGCTGATGAGCCCGCTGGTTGACGTGGTGCCGCTGCAGCTGTTCGCCATGGACATGGCAAAGCTCAAGGGCTACGACGTGGACAAGCCCCGCAACCTCGCCAAGTCCGTGACCGTTGAGTAAGCCACATCGGTATGTGATTGACGAGCCTCATATTCCGTTTGAGATGGACGTGCTGTATGAGGACGAGCGGATCATCGTGGTGGACAAGCCGCATTTTCTGGCCACCATGCCGCGAGGCATGTGGTATCGGCAGACCGCGCTGATCCGATTGCGTGAGCGGCTGGGGGAGCCGGACATCACGCCAGCGCACCGATTGGACCGCATGACCGCCGGCGTATTGGTGTTCGTGCGGGATCCGGCCTGCCGCGGCGCGTATCAGATGCTGTTCCAGAACCGGCAGGCCGTCAAGGTCTACGAGTGTCTGGCGCCATGCCGGCCGATCGTGCGGCCTCGATACGGCACCGTGACCCGGATCGACCCGCCGCGTCCGTTCCCGTTGCTGCGCCGCTCGCATATCGTCAAGGAGCGTGGCGTTCTGGCCGCCTTCGAGATGCCGGGCTTGGTCAACGCCGAAACCCTTATCGAACGCGGCGAACCCGTGTCCCTTTTCCCCGGTGTGAAGCCGTGCATGCCGATGGCGGGCGGCCCCCGTCCGTCGGCCGTGCCCGTTTGCCGCTACACGCTACGCCCCCATACCGGCAAAACCCATCAGCTGCGCGTCCACATGAATGCGTTGGGGCTGCCCATCGTGGGCGATGATTTCTATCCATGCATCCAGGCGCGCCGGTACGACGATTTCAGCCAGCCGCTGCAGTTGGTGGCGCGTGTGCTGCGGTTCACCGATCCGGTGACGGGGCAGGAGCGGGAATTCGTTTCCCGGCAACCGTTGCTGATCTGACCGCGACGCCCCGTCCGGCGTCGTCCCGTGTGTCTGTGTGACATGAGAAAATCCACTCGCGTACATGCACACTATCGATGCAATGCAATAAAGGAACCGAATCATCATGGAACATAGAGCGTTCAAGTGGCCGCAGCCACTTGCGGGCAACAAGCCCCGCATCTGGTACGGCGGCGATTACAACCCCGACCAATGGCCTGAGGAAGTGTGGGACGAAGATGTAGCCCTCATGCAGCAGGCCGGCGTCAACCTCGTCTCCGTAGCCATCTTCTCCTGGGCCAAGCTTGAGCCCGAAGAAGGCGTGTACGACTTCGATTGGCTCGACCGCGTCATCGACAAGCTCGGCAAGGCCGGCATCGCCGTCGATCTCGCCTCCGGCACCGCATCCCCGCCGATGTGGATGACC
The DNA here is from genome assembly GCF_000269965.1 of Bifidobacterium longum subsp. infantis ATCC 15697 = JCM 1222 = DSM 20088. Lineage (NCBI taxonomy): Bacteria > Bacillati > Actinomycetota > Actinomycetes > Bifidobacteriales > Bifidobacteriaceae > Bifidobacterium > Bifidobacterium longum. The sequence continues at coordinate 2,203,282 of NC_017219.1, read as the reverse complement.
CAGGCCCACCCGGAGATCCTCTGGGTCGACTACCGCGGCGACGTCTGCCAGCCCGGTGCCCGCCAGCACTGGCGCGCCACCAGCCCGGTCTTCCTTGACTACGCGCTCAACCTGTGCCGCAAGATGGCCGAGCACTACAAGGACAACCCCTATGTGGTCTCTTGGCATGTGAGCAACGAGTACGGCTGCCACAACCGCTTCGACTATTCCGAAGACGCCGAGCGCGCCTTCCAGAAGTGGTGCGAGAAGAAGTACGGCACCATCGACGCTGTCAACGACGCCTGGGGCACCGCCTTCTGGGCGCAGCGCATGAACAATTTCTCCGAGATCATCCCGCCGCGATTCATCGGCGACGGCAACTTCATGAACCCGGGCAAGCTGCTTGATTGGAAGCGTTTCAGCTCCGACGCGCTGCTGGACTTCTACAAGGCCGAGCGCGACGCCCTGCTCGAGATCGCCCCCAAGCCGCAGACCACCAACTTCATGGTCTCCGCGGGCTGCACCGTCCTCGACTACGACAAGTGGGGTCATGACGTGGACTTCGTGTCCAACGACCATTACTTCTCGCCCGGCGAGGCCCACTTCGACGAGATGGCCTACGCGGCCTGCCTCACCGACGGCATCGCCCGCAAGAACCCGTGGTTCCTCATGGAACATTCCACGTCCGCCGTCAACTGGCGCCCGACCAACTACCGGCTCGAGCCCGGCGAGCTGGTGCGCGACTCCCTGGCCCATCTGGCCATGGGCGCCGACGCCATCTGCTACTTCCAGTGGCGTCAGTCCAAGGCCGGCGCCGAGAAGTGGCATTCCGCCATGGTGCCCCACGCAGGCCCCGACTCCCAGATCTTCCGCGATGTGTGCGAGCTGGGTGCCGACCTCAACAAGCTTGCTGACGAGGGCCTGCTGAGCACCAAGCTGGTCAAGTCCAAGGTCGCCATCGTCTTCGACTACGAGTCCCAGTGGGCCACCGAGCACACCGCCACCCCCACGCAGGAGGTGCGCCACTGGACCGAGCCGCTGGACTGGTTCCGCGCGCTGGCGGACAATGGCCTGACCGCCGACGTGGTGCCGGTCCGCGGTCCTTGGGATGAGTACGAGGCCGTCGTGTTGCCGAGCCTGGCCATCCTGTCCGAGCAGACCACGCGCCGCGTGCGCGAGTATGTGGCGAACGGCGGCAAGCTGTTCGTGACCTACTACACCGGTCTGGTGGACGACAGGGATCACGTCTGGCTGGGCGGCTACCCCGGCTCCATTCGCGACGTGGTGGGCGTGCGCGTCGAGGAATTCGCCCCGATGGGCACCGACGCCCCCGGCACCATGGACCACCTTGACTTGGACAACGGAACCGTGGCGCACGATTTCGCCGACGTGATCACCTCCGTGGCCGATACCGCTCACGTGGTCGCCTCCTTCAAGGCAGATAAGTGGACCGGTTTCGACGGCGCTCCCGCCATCACCGTCAACGACTTCGGCGACGGCAAGGCCGCATACGTCGGTGCCCGTCTCGGGCGTGAGGGCTTGGCCAAGAGCCTGCCCGCGCTGCTGGAGGAACTCGGCATCGAGACTTCGGCTGAGGACGATCGTGGTGAAGTGCTGCGCGTCGAGCGTGCGGACGAAACTGGCGAGAACCACTTCGTGTTCCTGTTCAACCGCACCCACGATGTTGCGGTCGTGGACGTGGAAGGCGAACCGCTGGTCGCCTCGCTGGCCCAGGTCAACGAGTCCGAGCACACGGCCGCCATCCAGCCCAACGGCGTACTCGTCGTCAAGCTGTAAAACCGCGCATAGCGCCTAATTATTCAACGGCTCCCTTGCTGCTCATCGCAGCAGGGAGCCGTTTTCGTTTCTCCAGCAAAGTCGGGTAGGGTGGTCACCGTGCGAGGCAAAAACAGAGTGACGATGGCGGACGTGGCCCATGAGGCCGGTGTTTCGGTAGCCTCGGTGTTCATCGCAATGTCGAGCGGTTGCGGCGTGAAGGCCTCGAGCGCTTCGGCGGAATGCTGGCTGTTGTGAGTGGTCATGAGCAGGATGCATCTACCGTTTTAAGCCCCGCCTAGTACACTCGTCACCATGCGAGTGATCGGACAGCGAATCAAAAGAATGGCAACCATAGCAGTGACTGCCATCCTTTCCGTATCCCTGGCCTCGTGCGGGCAGGCTACGGACGACAACCGTACGGAGATCAGCGTATGGAGCTGGGAACCGAGCATGGGAGAGGTCGTCCGCCGCTTCGAAAAAGCCAATCCGGACATCCGCGTGAAATGGACCAACATCTCCGGCTACGACAATCTCAATACCGCCATTCAGGACGGTTACGGCACGCCGGACGTGGCTCAAATCGAATACTATGCACTGTTGCAGTACGCGGTCTCCGGCCAATTGCTTGATCTGACCGACAAGATCGGCTCGGATTATTCCAACTTCTTTACCCTCGGCACATGGTCGTCCGTGCAGCTCGCCGGCCATATCTACGGGCTGCCCATGGATTCGGGCCCGATGGGTTTCTTCTACAACGAAGACGTGTTCCGCCAAGCCGGCGTGGACGCCACCAAGATCAAGACTTGGGATGACTACTATGAGGCCGCCAAAAAGCTCAAGGAGATCGGCGTGTACATCGCCGCCGACTCGGGTGATGGCAGTTTCTATGACGCGATGGTCTGGCTTGCCGGTGGTCAGCCGTTCCACACGTCGGCCGACGGCAAAACCGTGACCATCGATTTGGATGAGGATGCCGGCACCCAACGGTTCACCGAATTCTGGCAGAAAATGATCGATGAGGGGCTTGTCGATACCACCTCCGCCACATGGTCGGATCGGTGGAAAAGCAGCGTGAGCACCGGCACCATCGCCTCCGTGTTCTCCGGAGCTTGGATGCCGTCGCTGCTGCTGTCCAATGTGCCGGGCGCGGCCGGTCTGTGGCGCGTGGCTCCCATGCCCACCTATGGTGGTCAGCCCGCCAATGCCGAAAGCGGCGGATCGGCG